>CAYGOH010000019.1:19463-21968 GCA_964351385.1 uncultured Sphingobium sp.
TCAGGCCACTACCCCCAACAGCGCATCGCGCTGCGCCAGCAATTCGTCGAGCGGCTCGTCATCCACCTTACCGGCGATCGTCGCCATCGCGCGGTCGAGGCGTGCGCGCGAAATGTCGCTGATATCGGGCAGGCGTTCCGCTATCCCCATCATGTCATCCATCTTCGCCCAGCAATTGAGCGCCAGGTCGCACCCCGCCGCGACCACCCCCGCGGCCAATGTGGGAATATCACCCTTCAACGCCTTCATGTCGAGATCGTCGGACATCAAAAGACCGTCAAAACCGAGCTGTTCGCGAATTATCCTGTGGATAACCTGCGCAGAAAGGCTGGCGGGGCGCTCCGCATCCCAGGCGGTGTAGATGATATGCGCCGTCATCGCCATCGGCGCCCAGTTAAGCGCCCTGAACGGCTCCAGATCGGTGGCCAAGGTCGCTTCGTCCGCTGTGACGGTCGGCAATTCATGGTGGCTGTCCACCAGTGCACGACCGTGGCCCGGGATATGCTTGACGATCCCGACAACGCCGCCGGCGCGCAGCCCGTCGACCACGGCGCGGCCCAGCGCAGCCACCCGCATCGGCTCTGTCCCGAATGTGCGGTCTCCCATGACCGCGCTTGCCCCTTCCTGCCGCACATCGAGCAACGGCAACGCATCGACGGTGATACCGCATTCGTGCAGGATGTTGGCAATTGCGAGCGCGTTCAGGCGGCAGGCCTCGATCGCGCTGGATGGAGCGACATCATAGAGCGCGTCAAATATAGCGCCGGGCGGGAATTCCGGCCAGACCGGCGGTTTCATGCGCGCCACGCGCCCGCCCTCCTGATCGATCATGATCAGCAGGTCGTCGCGACCGTGGAGCGCGCGAAGATCATCGGTCAGTGCGCGAAGCTGATCCCTACCCACACAGTTGCGCGCGAACAGGATATAGCCAGCCGGGTCGCTGTCCCTGAAAAAGGCGCGCTCATCCGCGCTCAGGCTTTCCCCGGCCATGCCGAAAATCACGGGTTTCATGGCGGAATCCTAGCGACTTCACCTCAATGCGCAAAGGAGAAATGCGCCACTGCTGTTGACGACCGTGTCAGTGCGAAATTGTCAGATGGCAAACGTTGGGATACCGAGCGCGGCTAAGACAATCATAAACGCCCTAACCTAGGCGATTCAGTTTACGACGTTACACTGCTCGCCAGCAACCTTCAGCTTGCCGCACAGGGTGCTCGCATCCTTTTGCGCGGCGACGCGAAGGCGATAATATTTGGTCCCGCCCACGACGGCGGGCTCAATGCTGTGCGACAGGTCGGCGAGATAATCGAACCGCTTGGACAGGCGCGTCCACGCCTCTCGCGCGACCGCATCACTGGGGTAAGCGCCGAGCTGAACCACAGGACCGGACAGGGTGGATTTGGGCGCGGCGGGCGCGGGCTTGGCTGCATCCCCAGTCTTGTCCTGAACGGGCGCCTTGACCTGCGCGGATGCGGCAGAGGCCTGCGCCTTGTCATCCTGACCCACACCCTTGGCAGCCGTTACCGGCGCCTCGGGCAAACGCGACGCGTCGATCTTGCCATCACGATCCAGCCCTTCGCTCGTCGCGAAGCTGGAATCTCCCTCCCCATCGAAGGTCTTGTCGTCGGCGTCTTCCGCGGGAACCTTGAAGCTTTCGTCGGGAGCCGCGATCACCTGGGGATCGTCATTGGTGGCAAGATAATTGCGAACGAGATAGACGCCGCCGACGATGAGGCCCAGCAAGGCAAGCCCGGCCAGAATGAACGCGCCCAGACGGACCAGCGACACTTCCTCTTCCTGATCGTCCTCATAGGCCGGTTCCAGCCAAGGCAGACGATCCTCGTCTTCAAAGGCGAGACTGTCGTTGGTCCCGTTCATCATCGCTCACTGCATCTCCGAAAGGGCATCGACACCCATCAACGCCAGTCCATTCCGGATTATCTGCCCTATTTGACGCGCCAAGAAAAGCCTCACGGATGTCATATCCGGGTCGTTAACCACGATTACCCTTCGCGCTGCATCATCGTTCCCCATGTTCCACCAGCTATGGAACGCAGAGGCCAAGTCATTCAAATAAAACGCAATTCTATGCGGTTCGCGATTGTGCGCCGCACCCTCAACCACACGGGGAAACTGGGCGGCCAGCTTCACCAGAGCAAGCTCGGATGTATCAAGGCGGGACAGGTTGGGCGCAGATAGTTCCATTCCCTGTTCCTCCACCCGCCGCCCGAGCGATGCGATACGGGCATGCGCGTACTGAACATAGAATACCGGATTGTCTTTTGACGCCTCGACAACCTTGGCAAAATCAAAGTCCATCTGCGCGTCCGCCTTGCGCGTGAGCATCGTGAAGCGGACGACATCCTTGCCGACCTCTTGCACCACATCGGCCAGCGTCACGAAGGTCCCCGCCCGCTTGGACATCTTCACCGGCTATCCGTCGCGCAACAGGTGGACCATCTGAACCAGTTTCACGTCGAAGCGCGCCTTGCCTTCGGTCAGCGC
>CAYGOH010000020.1:0-2031 GCA_964351385.1 uncultured Sphingobium sp.
CGCGATGATCGGTTCGGCACTCGTCGGTACATTCCTCGGCGTTTTGCTCGCCTATGGTATGGTCGGCCCGTTCGCCAACCGCTGCCGTTCTGTGATCGAGGCGGACGCCGCCATCTATCATGTGGTCAAGCAGATCATCGTCGCATCGCTGCACGGACACCCGCAGCCGCTGGTCATCGAGGCCGCGCGGTCGAGCCTGACGCACGCCAACCAGCCTGCCTTCGCCGAAGTGTTCGACGGCCTGCGGGGCAAATAAGCCATGGCTGGCAAACGCGCAGCGAACGAGCCTGAACCAAGGCCGATCATCGTCAAGAAGATCATCGTCGATGGCCATGGCGGCCATCATGGCGGTGCGTGGAAAGTTGCCTATGCCGACTTCGTGACGGCGATGATGGCGTTCTTCTTGCTCATGTGGCTTTTGGGCGCAACGACCGAGGAACAGCGCAAGGGCCTTGCCGACTATTTCACACCGACGCTGGTTGAGCTGAAACAGGGCAGCGCCGGTTCCAATGGCATGTTCGGCGGCGACAGCCTGCAGGCGAAGGAAAATTATCCGACGACCGGCGGTCAGGGCAATCTCGCCATCACGATCCCCAAGGACGCCAGCGGCGTCAAGGATCGCGGTGGCAAGGACCGCAAGGACCGGCGCGATCAGGACCGGGCAAAATTCGATGCGATCAAAAAGCTGTTGGAAAGCAAACTCGCCTCCAAGGCCGAGCTGCGCAAGATGCTGAAAAACATCAAGTTCACCGAAACGCGCGAAGGGCTGCGCATCGATCTGATCGACCAGTCCGACTTCGCGATGTTCGGCATGGGCACCGACCGCCTGCTGCCACAGGCTCTTTCATTACTCGATGAGGTCGCCAAAGTGGTCAAGACTGCGCCCAACGACGTCATCGTGCGCGGGCATACCGATGGCCTGCCTTATGCCAGCGGGCGGACGATGAACAACTGGCTACTGTCCTCCGCACGCGCCGAAGCAACGCGCCGGGCGCTGGCCGACGACGGCATCCCCAATGCGCGCTTTGCAAAGATCGAAGGCGTGGCGGACCGGGATCCGTTCATCACGGACGACATCTACGACCCGCGCAACCGTCGCATGTCGGTGATCCTCGCATGGAGCGCGGGTGCGGGCCTTCCCGATGAGGGAGATGATGTAAAAGACACTGAACCGACGGCCGAGGAGAAGGCCGCGATCGCAGCCCGCGATAACCCGCAAAAGCGGCTGAAGGAGCAATTGTCGGCCATGGACATGGGCGGCACCGGTCTGCCTCAGGGTGCGATCCCGATCAATGCCAAGCCTTCCGGAGTGGCATCAGGCAAAGTGGGCGACGCGAAACCCAAGGGCGGGCATTGAGCCTGCCGCGCCCTCAGGCGAAAAGTTCCTTGTCGAAATCATCCTGATGTGACGGCGGTACAGGTATCTGCCCCTCATCCTGGTTCCGTTCTACGGCGTCGGTCCGCGCCGCCGCGCCAAGCCAACTGGTCATCGCGGTATAGGCCCAGATATAGGGCAACGACCAGAACGCCATAACCGGGTTAATCTCCATCAGGGAACTGATCGGGTTTTCCGCCGCTTTCATCATGTCTGCTCTCCTTTATGAAAGAACGAGGGGAAGAGCATTTGTGTCCCTACATCCCGCATTCACCGTGGACCATTAGGCGTTTCGGTACTTTGAGTATAAAAGCGCATCGGCAAGCGCGGCTTCGCCATGACAAATGGCCCCACCATTAACTCGGCATCATAGCTGAAGCAAAATTTCGCAAAGACGCATAATTTTGAGCCATTCCCCCTATCACGCCGCTGCGGCTTGGCTTATCATATACCGATGACGACCACCATGGCGCAGCAATTCGATGTCTTTGCGCAACTTGTCGCCACCGGCAATATCGCCTCCGCAGCGCGCGTGCTGGAAATACAGCCCGCAACCGTAGTCGAGACAATGAATCGGCTGGAAGATCAAATTGGCTGCCAGATATTCACGATTTCGGAGGGTATGGTCGAGCTGACCGAAACCGGACGCACGGTGG
>CAYGOH010000020.1:2041-6112 GCA_964351385.1 uncultured Sphingobium sp.
AGGAGTGGGCGGACAGATTTGCCGAATCCGCCGGGAAGCCTATCGACTATGGCGACGATCTGCGGTCCGGTTTGGCTGGCACCACCGAGCCGGCGTTTACCCCTCGTCATTTCGAGCCGGAGGCGCGCGCCGCCATCAACTCTGTGGAAACCCCGGAACCGTCGGTCGAAACCATAGTGGTTGCGTCCCACCCGTCGATCTTCAGCCATTTTCAGGAAGCGCTGGTGGCGTTTGAACAGGCCAGCCCCGATGTGGACATCAGCTTGCGGCTTGAAAGTCTAGACGAGAGTGCAACCGAGCGACTGTTTCGCGACAAGCTTGCCGACATCGCCTATTATTACGCACTGGGCGAGCCAAAATATTTCATGAGCCGCTACGCATGGAGCGAGCGTATTTCCCTGTTCGTCAGCGCGAGGCATCCATTGGCGGGCAAAGACGCCATCCTGGCCGACGACCTGCGGGATTTGCCCTATGTCGCGCTGGCGCCTGCGAACATCACCCGCCAACTGGCCGAGACGGCGTTGCAGCAAAACGGCATGGATGTCGGCGAACCGGCGCTGGAAAGCGACGATCTGTACAAAATCATGAAATATGTGGAAAGTGACGTCGCCTATTTCGCCGCCTTCGGACCGATGGCGCGCGACTTCGGCCAGATGAACGGGATAACCCGGCTTGCCTTCGCCCAGGGCCTTCCGCAAATTCAGGTCCGGCAGGCCGTTCGTCAGGATCGCATGGACGATCCCGCGATATTGGCGCTGTCGGAGTTTCTGTTCCGCTAGGGTTGCTGCACCGCAACAGCATTTCGTCGATTTCGCTGAACGATTGGCCGATCATTTTCACCCTGAACAAATTTTCTAATTGATATGTTATATCATTTTAAATATGAGGCCACGGCCATTTGGCCGCACTTCACCTATGGAATAAGAAATTCGATAATGCCGACACTATCCTCCCGTGCCGCCTTCTTCTCCTCGCTGCTCGCAGGCAGCATGCTTTCATCGACCGCCTTCGCGCAAACCGCTCAATCTGAAAATCAGGGACACTATCATGACCGCCTGTCCAACGAGATCGTGGTGACAGCGCTTATTCCTCGAACCCAGAACGACCTGCTCGCGGGCGTCTCCGTTGTCTCCGGCGAAGAGCTGGCGCACGATCTGCGCGGAACCATCGGCGAAACACTGACCCGGCAACCGGGCGTCTCGGCGACGAGCTTCGGCCCCAATGCGTCCCGCCCGATATTGCGCGGATTGCAGGGAGACCGCGTCCGTGTCCTGACCGACGGCATCGGCAGCTTTGACGCATCAAGCACATCCGTCGATCATGCAGTCGCGATCAATCCGCTGACCGCCGAGCGCGTCGAGGTCGTGCGCGGCCCGGCGGCTCTTCTTTACGGGTCGAGCGCGATTGGCGGCGTGGTTAATGTCATCGATGCGCGCATCCCGCACCGCATTCCCGACGAGCCCATCCATGTCGAGGGATTGGCGACATATGGCAGCGCCGCCGACGAACGGACGGTGTCGGGCAAGGCCGAAGCGCCATTGGGCGGCGGCTTTGTCGGCCATGTCGACGGCAGCTGGTCCAAGACCAATAACCTGCGCACGGGCGGCCATATCCTGACACCTGCGCTGCGCAGTGAGGCAGCGGCCAGTGCCGATCCAGAAATAGCGGCACTCGCGGATCTGAAAGGCGACCTGCCCAATAGCGGCGCGGAAAGCTGGGAAGTGGCAGGCGCGCTCGCCTATATCAACGATCGCGGCGACATCGGCATTTCCGTCAATCATATCGACAATCTTTATGGTGTGCCCGTCCGCTACGCCATAGAACCCGGCGAAGAGGCCGAGGAAGTGCATATCCACATGAAGCAGGATCGCGCGGACCTGCGCGCGGAACTCCATGCCGGCGGCTCTTTCGTCGACAAGATCAGACTGCGCGCAGGCTTTGCCGATTATCAGCATGCCGAGATCGAAGATACCGGCGAGGTCGGAACGCGCTTCTTCTCCAAGGGGCTGGAGGCGCGCAGTGAACTGGTGCAATCGCGCCGCGGTGGCTGGGACGGCGTATCCGGCTTGCAATTCCTCACACGCGATTTCCATGTCGTGGGCGAGGAAAAATTCCTGCCCGCCAACAAGACAGAGCAATTCGGCCTGTTCACGCTGCAATCGCTCGACCTCGGCCATGTCCGGCTGGAGGCAGGCGGCCGTTTCGAACATAGCCGCATTACCGCGGCGGCGGATGCGGACCTGGGCGTTCCAAAGGCAGCGCGCAGCTTCGACGCGCTTTCCTTCTCGGCAGGTGCGAGTTACACGCTGCCGTTCGGCTGGCGCCTGGGACTAAACGCCGTACGCAGCGAACGCGCACCGTCTGCAGAGGAGTTATACGCGCAAGGACCGCATGCGGGAACGCAGGCGTTCGAGCTCGGCAATCGCAATTTCGGCAAGGAAAAAAGCTGGGGCGTCGAAACCAGCCTGCGCGGATCGGGCAACGGCTACCGGGTGGGCCTAAGCGGGTTCTACAACTGGTTCGACGGCTATATTTATGACACCCTAGTTCCCGATGCCGCCTGCCTCGCCGTGACCGACGAACTCGAATTCCCCTGCTTCCAATATGCACAGGCGAAAGCCCGCACCTATGGCTTTGAGGCCGAGGCGAGCGCGGATGTTGCGCAATGGGGAGACAACCGCCTGACCATTGATGGGCAGGCAGACTATGTGCATGCGCGCATTATCGGCGCTGGCCCCGCGCCGCGCATTCCTCCATTGCGTATACTGGGCGGAGTGGAACTGTCGAACGACCGCTGGGGCGGACGGTTCGAAGTGGAGCATGCGTTCAAGCAGGATCGGGTAACGGCGCTGGAGACGACAACGCCCGCGTTCACGCTGGTGAACGCATCTGTCAATTTCAAGCCGATTGCCGGAAACGACGCGACGACCATCACGCTGTCGGCGAACAATATCTTCGACGTCGTCGCGCGCAGGCATGCGAGCTTCCTGAAGGATTATGCGCCGCTCGCCGGACGCGACATCAGGATTTCTGCGCGCTTCGCATTCTGATGGAGAGGGAACGGGGTGATCGGGCTGATGTCCGGTCGCCCCGTCGGCCCGCTTATTTACGCCACACCAGTCGGCGTAAAAGCATGGACTCGGTCACATGCCGATATTCGGCGCGGCCTCCCGATTCCTCCTCCATTTGCCCGATCGTTTTGGCCATGTGCTTTTGATAGGCGGCGTCACGCTTATCTTCTTCATCGGAATCAGGGAACGACATGAAGCGCGTCAGCAGATAGAGGTCCGGCTCACCATCGCGCGGGTTGTTGTTGAGCAGGATTTCATATCCCGTAATCCAGCCCTGCTTCAGCGCGAAATCCTGAGATTTCCGCCAGGTCGAGGTTAGAAAGTTGGCATAGTCCAGCATGTGCCCGTCATCGATCTCTATCCCGGCAACGTCGACATATTCAGCAGATTTCAGCGGCCATTCCGACTGCGCCTGCCCAGCTTGCGGCAACGCAACCATCAGCCCAGCAGCCATTCCTGCCGAGAGAAGCAACTTTTTCATCGCTCATTTCCCTTGCATCTGGCCCGACAACAGATTGTCGGGCTTCGGCGAGGGAGGCGGCGACTCCGACCTCTCCTTCTTTCCTCCCTTGCGCAGGCAAGCCTATACCTGTTGGCGCAGGAGTCCAGACCGATGCGGGACGTGGTCAGGGCGCCAATACGGTGTCCTTGGCTTCAGGCAGCATGTCCGGGTAATCCAGCGTGTAGTGGAGCCCCCTGCTCTCCTTCCGATAGAGCGCGGACCGGATGACGAGCCGGGCGACCTCAACCAGATTGCGCAGCTCGATCAGATCAGGCGTCACGCGGAAATTGCCGTAATATTCATCGACTTCGGAAGACAGCAGATCGACGCGATGCTTCGCCCGCTCCAGCCGTTTCGTCGTGCGGACAATGCCAACATAATCCCACATGAACCGGCGAATTTCTTTCCAGTTATGCTGCACAATGACTTCTTCGTCGGAATCCGTGACGCGGCTTTCGTCCCAAGGCTTGATCGCAGGCGGTGCGGGCATATCCTCCC
>CAYGOH010000020.1:6122-12466 GCA_964351385.1 uncultured Sphingobium sp.
CCAATGCGCGCGGATATGCCTTGCCGCAGCTTCGCCGAAAACAAAGCATTCGAGCAAGCTGTTGGACGCAAGGCGATTTGCACCGTGCAGGCCGCTCTCCGTCACCTCGCCCGCCGCATAAAGACCGGGAAGGTCGGTTCGGCCATCAAGGTCTATAATGACGCCGCCACAGGTATAATGCTGTGCGGGCACGACCGGAATCGGCTCCTTTGTGATGTCGATGTCGAGATCCAGCAGCCGCGCGTAGATCGTTGGGAAATGCTCCTTGATGAATTCGGGCGGCTTGTGGCTGATATCCAGATGAACATAGTCGAGCCCGAGCCGCTTGATCTCATGATCGATGGCACGCGCGACAATATCGCGCGGTGCGAGTTCCCCGCGCTTGTCGAACCGGTCCATGAACCGCCTGCCCCCTCCGGGCACACCGGGCGGTAATTTGAGCAATCCACCCTCGCCCCGCACCGCCTCTGTAATCAGGAAGTTCTTGACTTCCAGATTGTAAAGGCAGGTCGGGTGAAACTGGTTCATTTCAAGATTGGACACGCGGCACCCGGCGCGCCATGCCATCGCGATGCCGTCTCCGGTCGCGCCTCGCGGCGCGGTGGAAAACAGATAGGCACGCCCTGCCCCACCCGTCGCCAATATCGTCGCCCGGCCCAAAAAAGCATCGACATGCTTGGTCTGGCGGTTGAACGCATAGACGCCCCACACATGGCCGTTGCCCGAATAGCGCTCTCCATGGCGGGAGGTGATGAAGTCGATTGCCACCATATCGTGGGCCAGCGTGATGTTGGGGTTGGCCTGCGCCGCCTTGACCAGAGCGCTTTGCACAGCCGCGCCGGTCGCATCGTCGACATGAACAATGCGGCGATGCGAATGCCCGCCCTCACGCGTCAAATGCCAGCGCTCACCAAATTCCGTGCCGCCATGCTCGCTGGGATTGAAAGGCACACCGAGCGCCGCAAGCCGCTCTATCGCGGCAGGAGCCTCCGAAACCACGAATTCCACGGTGGCCCGGTCATTGAGGCCTGCCCCCGCCACCATCGTATCCTCAACATGCTGCTCGAAACTGTCACCCGCATCGAGCACCGCCGCTATGCCGCCCTGCGCCCACGCGGTCGAGCCGCCGTCGAGCGCGCCCTTCGCGATCACCAGAACCTTCTTGTCCTGCGCCAGATTGATGGCCGCCGTCAGCCCGGCAGCACCGGAACCGACGATGACGACATCAAATTCCCTGATCGACAATAGCCTCTCCGTATATTTTATGCGGCATCAGCCGTCAGGTTCAGGAACACGTCCTCCAGATCGGGCTCACGCGTTTCGACGTCGACGATCTGGAAACCGAGCGCCTGCACCGCCGCCAGCACCTGGCCGGCATTGGCGCGTCCCTTGTTGTAACTGATGGAAAGCATTCGCTCTCCCGACAGTTCCACCTTGTCGAAACAATCATGGCTGGGGAGCGTTTTCATTTCCCTGTCGACCGTCACCGTCACGATCTTCTCCTGCGCCATATCCACCAGTTCGCGCGTGGGCTTGTTCGCGATCAGCTTGCCGTGGTTGATAATGGCTATGCGGTCGCACAGCTCCTCGGCTTCCTCCAGATAGTGCGTGGTGAGAACAATCGTCACGCCCTGCGCATTGAGTTCCCGCACATAGTCCCAGAGCTGCTGCCGCAGCATGATATCGACGCCCGCGGTGGGCTCATCCAGCACGAGAATCGGCGGGCTGTGCACCATGGCCTTGGCCACCATCAGGCGGCGCTTCATGCCGCCCGACAAGGTGCGAGCATAGGCGTCAGCCTTGTCCTCCAGATGCACGGCGCGCAACAGCTCCATCGTCTTGCGCGCATTTTTCGCTACGCCATAAAAGCCCGCCTGGTTTTCAAGCGTCTCGGACGGCGTGAAGAACGGATCGAACAAAATCTCCTGATTGACAATGCCGATGCTGTTCTTCGCATTCCGCGGGTTCATGTCGATATCGAAACCCCAGATCCGTGCGCTGCCGCTCGTTTTGGTAACGAGTCCTGCAAGAATATTGATCAGCGTCGATTTGCCCGCGCCATTGGGGCCAAGCAGTCCGAAAATGCCGCCGCGGGGAATGGCGAGGCTGACATCATCCAGCGCCTTTTTCCCGCCAGCATAAATTTTTGTCAGACCATCGATTTCGATAGCATTCTGGTTTGAAATAATTTCGGTCATCGCGCGGTCATAGCCGCCAATATGACAAGCGCAAAGGGCTATTGCCGCTCCCGCCGCCCGATGATAGAGGCGGTCCTATGATCCCACCGCCAGAAATCATCCGCACCACCCACACGCGCGTCTCCTGTGATGGATCCGGAGATATCCCGGCTGCACTGGGCCATCCGCGCGTCTTTCTGGAGATCGACGAGCATGGCTATGTCGATTGCGGTTATTGCGACCGGCGTTTCGTACTGGCAGGTGGCCCGGCGGATAGGCCCGATGTCGCCAGCAAACCCGATATTACATCAGGCGCAAGCCTGTAAACCGGTGTGATCGGCCGGCGGCTCGATAGTTCCGCCGATCGGCCCTCGCAATCGCCGACGCCGATGCTATATCGGAAGCATGACTGACATTTCTTCCTCCTTCATTGATGCGCGCGGCCTTCTTTACCGCGACGGCATGCTCGATCCCGATGGCGCGAGGGCGCTGACGACATCTGCCCTCAAGGGCTGCGACGATGGCGAGCTCTATCTGCAATATCGCGCGACGGAGGCCTTCGGCTTTGACGACGGACGGCTGAAGACAGCGGACTATTCGACTGACAAGGGGTTCGGCCTGCGCGGCGTTTCCGGCGAAACAACCGGCTTCGCGCATGCCAATGAGATCAGCCAGGCGGCGATTGCCCGCGCGGCCCAGACACTTGCGCTGCTCGATCCGGCAAAGCAGACACCCGCCCCAGCACCGGTGCGAACCAATCGCCATCTTTACACGGATGCCAATCCGCTTGAATTGATACCGTTCGCCGAAAAGGTCGCGCTCTGCGCAAAAATCGACGCCGAAGCACGCGCAAAAGACCCGCGCGTATCGCAAGTGTCGGTCAGCCTCGCAGGAAGCTGGTCGGTCGTCGAAATCGTTCGCGCGGACGGCTTTGATGCGACGGACATACGGCCGCTGGTGCGCCTCAACGTTTCGATCATATTGGAAGAAAATGGCCGCCGCGAAACGGGCTCCTTCGGGATTGGCGGGCGCTATCTTTACGACGGCATCATGGAAGAGCCGGTGTGGCGGCGTGCCATCGACGAGGCCTTTGCCCAGGCCGAAGTCAATTTGCGCTCGGTTGCCGCGCCCGCAGGCGAGATGACGGTGCTGCTCGGCCCCGGCTGGCCCGGCGTGCTTCTCCATGAAGCGGTCGGTCATGGGCTGGAAGGCGACTTCAATCGCAAGGGGACCTCAGCATTCAGCGGCAAAATCGGCCAGCAGGTCGCGGCCAAGGGCGTGACGGTGGTAGACGACGGCTCCATGTTCGAGCGGCGCGGATCCCTCTCCATCGATGACGAGGGCACACCGACAAACGAGACGGTCCTGATCGAAGACGGCGTCCTCAAATGCTATATGCAGGACCGGCTGAACGCGCGCCTGATGGGCGTCGAACCAACCGGCAATGGCCGTCGCGAAAGCTACGCCCATGCGCCGATGCCGCGCATGACCAACACGTTCATGCGCGGTGGAAACGACGATCCGGAAGAATTGCTGTCTCGCGTGAAGGACGGCATTTTCGCCAAGAGTTTCGGCGGCGGACAGGTCGATATCGTGTCGGGCAAGTTCGTCTTCTCCTGCACGGAAGCCTATCGCGTGAAGGACGGCAAGATCGGCGATCCGATCAAGGGCGCGACGCTGATTGGCGACGGACCGGAAACAATGCAGCGGGTGGTCGGGATCGGCAACGACATGGCGCTGGACGAAGGCATCGGGATGTGCGGCAAGGCGGGACAGAGCGTACCGGCGGGCGTGGGCCAGCCCACCTTGCTGATCGACCGGCTGACGGTCGGCGGCACTGCGACAGGATAAACTCCCCTATGACGCAACGGTTTGATGTCATCATTCTGGGCGGCGGGCTTGTTGGCCTGACACTCGGCATTGGGCTTTCCAGACATGGCGTCACATGCGCAATCATCGACCCTGCCAAACCGGAAACGACGCTGGCTGCCAATTTCGATGGCCGCGTCTCCTCCATTTCGAGCGCAAGCTGGAAGCTGTTTCAGGCCATCGGCATTGCCGAGCGGCTGGAGGGGAAAGGATGCCCCATCGAACGCATCTGGGTGTCGGACGGCCTGAAGCCCGGAGCGCTCGATTTCACGCCGCCCGAAGACGATGATGCGCCCATGGGCATCATGTTCGAAAACCGCGAGACGCGGCTTGCCCTGCGCGATGGCGCGTTGGCAGCCGAAAATCTGACACTGTTTCAGCCGGACCGCACAGCGGCCGTGGAACGTACACTGGATGGCGTTTCCGTGACGCTGGAGAGCGGCGCTACCCTCACCGCCTCGCTGCTCGTCGGCGCAGAGGGACGCGGCAGCCCAACCCGAGAGGCGGCGCATATTCCCGTTGCCAAATGGTCGTACAATCATGTCGCGATGGTCACAGCCATTACGCATGAAGTGAACCACGCCAATACCGCTTACGAGATATTCTATCCCGGCGGGCCGTTCGCAATTTTGCCGATGCAGCCGGGCACGCGAAGCGCCATCGTGTGGACCGTACCGGAGCGGCAAGCAGCGGGTATGCTCGCCTTGGGTGAGCGCGGCTGGGCTGCGGAAGCGCAAAAACGCATTGGCGGTTTCCTGGGCGAGATACAGGTCGCTGCGCCACGCGCCTCCTATCCGCTTGGCTATCACCGCGCGGCGCGGATCACGGACACGCGCCTCGCACTGGTCGGCGACGCTGCACATGGCATTCACCCGATTGCGGGACAGGGCGTCAATCTGGGCTTTCGCGATGCCGCCGCACTGATCGAGGTGATCGTCGATGGTATGCGACTGGGGCTGGAACCGGGCGACGCGCAGCTGCTGACCCGCTATCAGCGGTGGCGCAGTCTCGATACTTTGTCGGTTACGGTCGCGATGGACGGGCTCGTTCGCCTGTTTGACGTGCCGGGCCGCATCCCGTCCATGGTGCGCCGGGCCGGCCTTGCCGCTGTACAGAAGATGGAGCCGCTCAAGAACCGCTTCATGGCCGAGGCGCGAGGGGAAAGCGGCGCTTTACCTCGCCTGCTGGCGGGTGAACGGGTGTAGTGACAGCGATCGGGTGATACGCTTATCTCGCGCCGGGCTTGGCTCTGGCCTCACGCAGCATCGACCGCAGCACCTGTCCTTTTGACGGCGCCTTGTCCGGCATAGTGCCAAGCAGCTCATCCAGGCCCATGGTGATGACGGTCTGCTCTGCACACAGGTAGCCGTCGATCCACTTCTCATCCCTTGATTGAAATGAGCCTTCAGCAACGGACGAAAGCTGTTCAAGGATATTGGACTGGACACGATCGGCCGCCCATTCATGTGCATCGGCCCGGTGCTGCGCAAAATGGCTCGCAACCATTGCTATCTGTTCATCGCGATGCTCAATCCCGAGGCTGGCGAGCAGATTGCTGGCCGCCACCCGGTCCACACTCCAGACATGCGAATCATCCATTGCTCTATCCCCCTGTTCATAAAGGTTAACAGGCTTTCAGAACTTATCCAGCGGGCCGGCGGAATGCGCGAGTATGACGCAACCAAACCGTCAAACGCCCCTCTTGAAACGCTCAATTCCCCTCCTACATTTTCAATGTCCGGGCGCGCGTTGCGACGGACAAACACCGCCGAATGCCATGATGGGTTCGGCAAATGTTCAATTCGCTCAACAAGAGGATTTGATTATGCGTACATTCGATTTGACCCCCTATCGCCGTTCCACCGTCGGTTTCGACCGCCTGTTCGATCTGATCGAAAACAGCGCGCGGGCCAACCAGGGTGACAATTACCCCCCGTTCAACATCGAGCGCCTGTCCGAGGACAAATATCGCGTGACGCTGGCCGTCGCGGGATTCCGGGATGACGAGCTTGATATCGTCGCGCAGCAAAACCTGCTGCAGGTGTCCGGGCGCAAGGCCGAAATCGGCAATGACGAGCGCGCCAAGTTTCTGCATGTCGGCATTGCCAACCGCAGCTTTGAGCGCCGCTTCAAACCGTTGCTCCTCGTTGGCGAGATTCCGAGCAACGCGCGGCCGTTGTCGCGGTTTCGGTTCGGCACGCCGCCGATCGTCCCGGTCCGGCCGCAAATGTGGCGGCAACGGCAGCGAGGTCACCGCGCCGGCCGGCTTCCAGTAGCGGTGCCGGACCGAGCGGTCGA
>CAYGOH010000020.1:12476-20924 GCA_964351385.1 uncultured Sphingobium sp.
ACCGATGAAGCCCAAGAAGATCGCTATCAACGGCGGAAAGCTTGTTGAGATAAACAGCGACAAGTCGGCGGCGTAGGCTGGAATTAGAAACGGGGGACGGCTTGACCGCTCCCCCGCTTCCCTCTCCTACCTCGGAAAATAAAAAAGGCCTGGGACAGCCCCGCTGCCCCGGCCTTTATTTTATCTGATCCTGTAACCCTGAACCTTCATTTTCGCGCCCACGAATCGATTCGAGAAGCGCAAACGTTAACGTCGAATTTTTCCAACACAAGCGCTGGTTATCAAACCAGTCTGCTCTGCTTGAGCGCTGCCGCAATAAATCCATCGAAAAGCGGGTGCGGATCGAACGGTTTGGACTTCAATTCAGGGTGGAACTGCACGCCGATAAACCAGGGATGGTCGGGACGCTCGACAATCTCGGGCAGCGTGCCGTCCGGCGACATACCCGAGAAGATGAGGCCGCCCTTTTCCAGCGACTCACGATAGGCGGCATTGACCTCATAGCGGTGACGATGGCGTTCGCTGATGTCTTCAGCGCCATAAATGCCCGCAATGACGCTGTTGCCGCTCAGCTTCGCCGGATAGGCGCCGAGCCGCATCGTACCGCCCAGATCGCCGTCGGCGCTGCGCTGCTGCAAGCCTTCTTCGGTCATCCACTCGGTAATCAGGCCTACTACCGGTTCGCTCGTCTCGCCGAACTCCGTCGTCGACGCATGCTCGATCCCGGCCGTGTTGCGCGCGCCCTCAATGCAGGCCATCTGCATGCCAAGGCAAATGCCGAAGAAAGGCACGCCCCGTTCCCGCGCGAAGCGAACGCTGGCGATCTTTCCTTCCGAACCGCGTACGCCAAAACCGCCCGGCACGAGGATACCGTGCATGGGTTCCAGCTGGGCGGCGATATCGCTGTCTTCCTGCTCAAACAGTTCGGCGTCGATCCATTTGATATGAACCTTCACACGATTGGAAAGGCCGCCATGCACAAGCGCCTCATGCAGCGACTTGTAGGCATCGGGCAGTCCGACATATTTGCCGACCACGCCAATTGTCACTTCGCCTTCCGGGTTGGCATAGCGATCCATGATATCGAGCCACCGGTCCAGCCCCGGTTCGGGCGCGCCCTCGATACCGAACGCAGCCAGCACTTCGTCATCGAGACCCTCGGCATGATATTGCGCGGGCACCGAATAGATATTGGGGGCGTCGAGCGCCGGAATAACCGCCTCTGTCCGTACGTTGCAGAACAGCGCGATCTTCGCGCGCTCGCTTTCCGGCAGGGGTTGTTCGCAGCGGCACAACAGTATGTCGGGTTGTATGCCGAGCGATGTCAGCTCGCGCACGCTATGCTGCGTCGGCTTCGTCTTCAACTCTCCGGCTGCCGAAATATAGGGAACCAAGGTTACATGGACGAAGATCGACTGACCACGGCCCAGATCATTGTGCAGCTGACGAATCGCTTCCATGAACGGCAGGCTTTCGATGTCGCCCACCGTGCCGCCGATTTCGCACAGCACGAAATCGAGATCGTCCGTTTCAGCGAGTGCGAATGCCTTTATCTCATCCGTAACATGCGGGATGACCTGCACCGTTGCGCCCAGATAGTCACCACGCCGTTCCTTGGTGATGATCGTCTGGTAGATCCGCCCTTGAGTCACATTGTCGGACTGGCGTGCGGAAACGCCCGTAAAGCGCTCATAGTGACCGAGGTCGAGATCGGTCTCCGCCCCATCGTCGGTCACATAGACTTCGCCATGCTGATAGGGCGACATCGTGCCCGGATCGACGTTGAGATAAGGATCGAATTTCCGAATGCGTACGCGATATCCACGCGCCTGCAGCAGTGCTGCAAGGGATGCGGCCATAAGGCCTTTTCCGAGCGAGGAGACCACGCCGCCGGTGATGAAAATATACCGCGCCATGGGAGTGAAGGCTTAGCCTCGTTTTGTGACAAAGAGCAAGCGCGCGAATCCACGCGCCGAAAAAAATATTGTGTGAAATGCCAGCCGGTTACTGCGCGAGCGGTACTGAGCCGTTCGAAGCGGGCTCGCCCGGAGCATTACCCAGGCTTTCAGCAGCGCCAGCGAGCGGATCCCCCGATGCCGGGTCGGCGAGCGGAGCAGCGCTATCGCTACCCTGCTTGACGAGCGATGTGTCGATGTTGGACGGCGCATGCTCCACCGATGCCAGCACCGCAAGCACAATGCTGAGCAGGACGAACAGGCTTGCCAATATGGTTGTCGCGCGGGTCAGGAAGTCGGCCGCGCCACGCGCAGACATGAACCCCGACGGGCTGCCGCCCATGCCAAGCCCGCCACCTTCCGACCGCTGCATCAGGATAACAGTGACAAGGCAAGCCGCAATGATTGCCTGCACAACGAGGAGGAAGGTGAACATGGAATTCTGGTCCGTCCGAAAATCTGTAAAAGCCGCCCTTAGCGGGGAACCCGCGCCGGTTCAACCGTTGCGCGCACCGGTCACAAGCATCAGAGCGCTCAGGCTGCCGCCTCTATCACGGGGCCGAACTTCGCCGCGGTGAGGCTGGCGCCACCGACAAGGCCGCCATCGACATCTTCCAGGCCGAAAATGTCCGAGGCATTGTCGGCGTTGACCGATCCGCCATACAGTACGCGCATGCCGCCCGCCTGCTCACCGCCGATCAGCTCCTTTAGCTTGCCGCGAATCGCGCCGTGGATTTCAGCGATCTGCTCCATGGTCGGAATACGTCCAGTGCCGATCGCCCAGATCGGTTCATAGGCAATCGACAGCCAGTCCGCGCCCGCGCCCTCGGGCAGCGAAGCGGCGAGCTGATCCAGCACGAAATCGACGGCATTGCCGGCATCGCGCGTTTCGAGGCTTTCGCCGAGGCATAGAATGACTTTCAAGCCTTCAGCCTTGGCCGCCAGCGCCTTTGCCGCGATATCCGCACTCGTTTCATGCTGGTCTGTGCGCCGCTCGCTATGGCCGACGATGACCTGCGAAGCGCCCGCTTCCTTCACCATTGCCGCAGACAGGCACCCCGTATGCGCGCCGCTGGTGTTCTGATGACAATCCTGCGCGCCGATGAATGCGCGCCCTGCCTTGTCGACAGCCGCGCTGATCAGTGTCGCCGGAACGCACAGCCCCACCTCTACGCCCGAATGTGCAGAAGCAATCGCGCCGATAGCCTCCACGCCACTCAGCTGCGCGCGCAGCCCGTTCATTTTCCAATTGCCGACGACGAGCATCCTGCGGCTCATAATTTCCTCCTGCACCAGCACATGTTCAACCAAGCTTCATGCTGCGCCGCGATAACGGTTCAGGCCCCAATGTCCAGTCCCCGCTTGATGGCGAGCGCCACTCCCCCTAAAGCGGCACAGGATTTCACAACAGGCCGGTTTGGGTCAGGACGACATATGATCACTTTTTTCCGCCGCATCATCGGATCCAAGATCGGGGCCGCGCTTGCGATCGCGTTTCTGGCGCTCATCGCCTTTGCTTTTGCAGCGGGCGATGTCAGCAATACCGGCGGTTTCGGTGGCCTGACCTCATTGGGCAGCGGTACGAAGGTCGGCGGGCAGAAACTTTCCGACACGACCGTGCAGGAACGGGTACAACGCCTGTTCGAACAACAGCGCCGTGAAAACCCGGGTATGCGCATCGGAGATTTTCTCGATCAGGGGGCCGTCCCCGGCACATATGATCAACTTGTCGCCGGCATCGCGCTCAAGGAATTTGCCGCGCAGCAGGGCATTCATGTCAGCAAGCGCATGATCGATGCGGAAATAGCCGGCATCCCGGCATTTCAGGACGCGTCAGGCAAGTTCAGCCAGAGCATCTTCCGCCAGCTTCTGTCGGCTCAGGGCGTGAGCGAAGCCGCGCTGCGCGAAGATATCGAGCAGCAACTCACCGGTCGTCTGCTGGTTGTGCCTACCGGTTTGGGTACGAAGCTGAGCGACAGTCAGGTGCTGCCCTATGCGTCGCTGCTGCTGGAATCGCGCGAAGGCAAGATCGCGGCCATACCGTCCGTGGCCTTCCTGCCCAAGGACAAGCCGACCGACAAGCAGATCAAAGATTTCTACGCGAAAAACGCGGACCGCTTTACCGTCCCCGAACAGCGCAAATTGCGCTACGCGCTGGTCGACGCCGATCGCTTCGATGCCGCCGCAACGCCAACCGAGAGCGACATCTCCAAATATTATGCAGCCAACAAGGCGAAATATGCAGCGAGCGAGACGCGGACGATCGAGCAGCTGATTTTGCCAAGCGAAAGCGCCGCCAAGGAAGCGGCAAAATCGGCTTCGCTAGAGGCTGCCGCCAAGGCCAATGGGCTGTCCGTCGCGACATTCGACGCCAAGACCAAGACCGCCTTCGCCAGTGACACGTCAAAGGCTGCTGCCGATGCCGCTTTTGCCGTGCCTCAGGGACAGATTGCGGGGCCGGTGAAGCTGGCGCTCGGCTGGGCGCTGTTCCGGACGACCGCGGTTCGGGCGATCGTGGAAAAGTCGCTCGAACAAGCAAAACCTGAAATTGCAGCGGCGCTGAAGGAAGACAAACGCAAGGCGCTGCTCGGCGATTTCGTTTCGAAGGTGGAAGACGAGGTCGCAAACGGTGCGACTTTTGACGAGGCGGTAAAAGATAATGGCCTGAAGGTCGAAACGACGCCGCTGCTGCTCGCCACCGGCCAAAGCGTCGAGGTTGAGGGGTATACGCCGTCCGACGACGTCAAAAAGTTGCTGCGGCCCGCCTCCGACATGGACGCGGACGATGATCCGCACTTTGTGGCTGTTGCTCCGGATCAACGTTATGCCCTACTCGATGTGACCGATATCGTGGCCGCCGCGCCGCCGCCTCTCGATAAGGTCAAGCCCGCCGTCGAGCAATTTTACGCCCTCGACCAAGGCAGAGCCAAGGCCAAGGCGCTGGCCGACAAGCTGAAAGCGCAGATCGACAAGGGCACCGATTTCGACAAGGCGCTGGCCAACGCAGGCACGCCCCTGCCCCAGCCGCAGAAGGTTGGTGGGCGCCGCGCGGACCTGCTCCGCAGCGATCAACGCCCGCCCGCCGAGATATCGATCCTGTTCGCCATGGCGCCCGGCTCCATCAAGGTTTTGCCTATCCCGCAGGATCGCGGTTATTTCCTCGTCATGCTGGACAAGATCGAGGAAGGCGACGCCGCCAAGGTTGATGGCCTTGTCGACAAGGTCCGCGCCGACATGGCAAACGTGGCTTCGGGCGAATATGGCGATCAGTTCGAACGGGCCGTCGAACGCGATCTTGGCGTCCAGCGCGACCCCGCAGTGGTGGCGCGCGTGACGCAGGAATTGCGCAAGATCAACGGCGGTACGGCGCAGTAAGACAGTCCATGATCGTAAGAACCACCGCCAGCGACGACGCCAGCATTCGCGCATCTCTCCAGGCCGGGCGATCCGCTTTGCTCTGGCGCAAACAGATTGCCGACACGGAAACGCCGATATCCGCCGCACTCAAGCTGATGGAAGCCGGGCGCGGCGATTTCCTGCTGGAATCGGTCGAGGGCGGTTCGGTACGCGGGCGCTACAGCCTGCTGGGCATTGCGCCGGACCTCGCTTTTCGTGCGGTCGGTAACGATGCGGAAATCAATCGCAATTGGGCAACCGATCGCGAGGCATTTGAGTCTGTTCAAGGTGGCGCGCTCGACGCCCTGCGCACACTTGTCGCGGAATGCCGCGCCGACACCGACTCCGCGCTGCCCCCTGCGCTTGCCTGCCTTGTCGGCCATTTCGGCTATGAAACGATAGGTCTGGTCGAAAAGCTGCCGCGCCCCGCGCCCAACCCTATCGACATTCCCGACATGCTGTTCATGCGCCCGACGGTAATATTGGTCTTCGACCGGCTCGAAGACGCGCTCTATCTCGTGGCACCGATCTGGGCCGGAGAGGCGGCGGATATCGATAGCGCCATCGACGCAGCGCAAGATCGGCTTGATGCCGCCGCCGCGCGACTCGCGGGACCGCTGCCACAACAGGCGCCAGCGGAGATGCCCGACGATATTGCGTTCGAATCCGTGCTCGCGTCCGAAACTTATCGCGACATGGTGCTGAAGGCGAAGGACTATATCGTCGCAGGCGACATATTTCAGGTGGTGCTGGCGCAGCGGTTCACCGCGCCCTTCCCGCTCCCGCCGCTGGCGCTCTATCGCGCGCTGCGGCGTATCAACCCCTCGCCCTTCCTCTACTGCCTCGACATGCCGGGCTTCGCGCTGATCGGGTCCAGTCCGGAAATATTGGTGCGCGTACGCGATGGTGAAGTCACGATCCGGCCCATCGCCGGTACCCGCCCGCGCGGCAAGAATGCCAGTGAGGACGCGGCGAACAAGGCAAGCCTGCTCGCCGATCCCAAGGAACGGGCCGAGCATCTGATGCTGCTGGATCTGGGCCGGAACGATGTCGGTCGCGTGGCCGAACGAGGATCGGTTGCCGTTACCGATAGCTATACGGTCGAATTCTACAGCCATGTCATGCACATCGTTTCCAATGTGGTCGGTCGGTTGGCACCGGAGAAGGACGCGCTGGACGCGCTGTTCGCAGGTTTCCCGGCGGGAACCGTTTCCGGCGCGCCCAAGGTGCGCGCATGCGAGATTATTGCCGAGCTGGAGCCGGAAACGCGCGGCGCCTATGCAGGCGGCGTCGGCTATTTCTCGCCAGACGGCAACATGGATAGCTGCATCGTCCTGCGCACCGCGCTGCTGAAAGACGGAACGCTGCACGCACAGGCAGGCGCGGGGATCGTTGCGGATTCAACCCCGGAATATGAGCAGCGCGAATGCGAAGCCAAGGCAGGCGCGCTGATGGCCGCTGCCAAGGAAGCGATAGCGCTCGCCCGGCAAGCCGGATATGGGCAGTAATATGGCCGCAAACCCCAAAATCCTCGTCATCGACAATTATGACAGCTTCACCTGGAACCTCGTCCATTATCTGATGGAATTGGGCGCTGAGGTAGAGGTCGTTCGCAACGACGCGATGAGCGCGGCGCAGGCGCTATCGTCCGGCGCGGAGGCCTTTCTGCTCTCGCCCGGACCCTGCACCCCCAATGAAGCGGGTATCAGCCTGGATCTGGTCGGCGCTTGCGCAGACGCAAAGAAACCATTGCTGGGCGTGTGCCTGGGCCATCAATCGATCGGCCAATATTTCGGCGGCAAGGTGGTGCGCGGCGGCCTGATGCACGGCAAGACGTCGCCGGTCGAACATGACGGCACGGGCCTCTTTGCAGGGCTGCCGTCCCCGTTCACGGCGACACGCTATCACTCGCTGATCGTTGAGGACATTCCCGACTGCCTGACCGTCAATGCGACGAGCGACGACGGCTCCGTCATGGCATTTCGTCATGAGAGCCTGCCGATCCACAGTGTGCAATTTCACCCGGAGAGCATCGCCACCGAACATGGGCATGACATGCTCGCCAATTTCATGCGTATCGCCGGAATGCCGGTGAAAGAACGCACCTGATTGCGCAAAGCGGCCTGCGCCCTTAAGAGGCGCGGAATGTCACCTTTTCCCGATCCGTCCCAACCGCTTTCCCAAGAGGAAGCTGCTGCTGCTTTCGACGCAATGCTCGACGGCGCAGGCAGCGATGCAGACATAGCGGCGTTTCTGACTGCGCTCGCCGAGCGCGGCGAAACCGCCGGTGAAATCGCGGCAGCTGCAAAGGCAATGCGTGCGCGCATGGTCCCCGTCACCGCGCCTGAAAACGCCATCGATGTGTGCGGTACCGGCGGCGATGGCCAACACACGCTGAATGTCTCGACCGCCGTATCGCTGGTTGTTGCGGCCTGCGGTGTACCGGTCGCCAAGCACGGCAATCGCGCGGCGTCATCCAAGGCGGGCGGCGCGGACACACTGGAAGCGCTTGGCGTCAACCTGAACATCCCACCGGAAGTTGCCGAGGCGCAGCTTGCCGATCTGGGCATCTGCTTCCTCTTTGCGCAAAAGCATCATCCGGCGTTGAAGCGCTTGGGGCCGATTCGCAAGGCACTGGGTCGACGCACGATCTACAACCTGCTTGGCCCACTGACCAACCCGGCGCAGGTGCGTCGCCAGCTTATCGGCATCGCCAGCCCTGATCTTGTGCCGCTATATGCCTCGGCCATCGCAACGCTTGGCGTCGAACGCGCGCTGATCGTGTCGGGCGACGAAGGGCTCGATGAGCTATCAACGGCGGGCGGCAACAGCGCGGCAGAGGTGACGTCTGACGGAGCCATCACGCAGTATCGCATCGACGCCGCCGACATCGGCCTGCCTCACCATCCCACATCGGCCATCAAGGGCGGCGACCCTGCCTATAACGCCAAGGCTTTGCGAGAGCTGCTGATGGGTGAGCATGGCGCATATCGCGATGCCGTGTTGCTGAATTCTGCCGCCGCGCTGATGATAGCGGGCGAAGTGGACAGCCTGCGCGAAGGCGCGGAGGAAGCTGCCGAGGTCATCGACAAGGGGC
>CAYGOH010000021.1:0-12945 GCA_964351385.1 uncultured Sphingobium sp.
CCCCGGCGTGTCGACGATATTGATCCGGGTGCCATTCCATTCGACCGAGGTGCACTTGGCGAGAATGGTGATGCCGCGCTCTTTTTCCAGATCGTTGGAATCCATTGCGCGCTCTTCAATGCGCTGGTTGTCGCGAAATGTACCGGATTGCCGAAAAAGCTGATCAACCAATGTTGTCTTGCCATGATCGACGTGCGCGATGATGGCCACGTTCCGGAGAACTTGGGGGCGGGTGCTCATAAAATATGCTCGTTTTCAAGGAAATGCGTTATTGGCGGCGGCCCATATCTGATTTTGCGGTGCAGCGCAATCTATTGCATCTGCTGGCCCCCAGTTTTCCGGTGGCCCGCGGACATGTATGCACAGGCGATGGTGCGGCACATCATGGAAATATCTCCATGACCTCGGCCAGATGAGACCAATTCAGTAAAAACATGTTTACTTTTAATAAGTTATTTCCCACTTCCTTGGGAACCAACATTCCCGATCGGCGGTTAATCCGAACATAACATACGAGAAATATTGGTGAGAGGGTGCTTGCATGGAGAGGATCGCGCAGCAATTGACGTTGTTGGAAGAGACTTATAGGAAATTTACCGAAATCGGATGGCGCAAGGATGATGAGCGCAAACGTGATCTTGTCGCAACGCGGAGAACCCTGTCAGAACAATTGATAAGCCTGGAGCAGCTCGTCACGGATGTCAGTGGGCCGCTGATCGATCCGGCGCTGAAGCGGGAGTTCGGAATACGCCTTTCAAAACTCCGCAGCGAGTTTGCCTATCATCAGGCATCCTGGCCTGCGGTGAGGTTGGAGGAGGAATCGGCCGAATATCGCCGATCCTCGCAACAAGTCGATGCGACCTTTCGCGATTTCATCCAGTGGGGCGGACGGTCTCTTCCGAGGGATACCAGCCCCCATCAACGGTTCGCCTAGTGAACCGAATCTGAAGTTCGTCTCATTGTACGGATAGCGTGGAGCGAACTTCAGATTCATCAGGGTCACTAGAACTATATGATTCTAGTGTGGTTTATGGATTTGAAATACGCTCTCGTCCTAGCCGCTATAATGATACGTATTCCAAACCACCACACTAGGCGATATCGCCAATGCCCGCTCCGCTGCTTCGGCAGCACGGCGCGCCGCCAACAGCAGGTTGGCCTGAAAATCCCCGGCGCTTTTCCCGTTGGCATCGTCCGTCGTCGCCTTGATGCCGGACCATGGAATGCCGAGCCGTTGCGCCACCTGCGCCAATGCGCCGGTTTCCATGTCGACAAGATCGCCGCCCAGCCCGTCCCGCAGCCGCATGCTGTGATCGGGGCATTCCACAAATGCATCCCCGGTAACGATGCGCGCCTGCGGCAGCCCAATGTCTGGCAGCGGGTGTGCCAGAAAAGCCTCTACGGTCGCCGGGCCAATCGGCCAGCTTCCCGCAGTGTAATGGGTGAAGCCCGCGCTCCTCTGCGCGCCATAATCGCCCTGCACCGCCTCATCGATCACGAAACAATCGCCCGCGATGTCGGACAGTTTTCCAGCGGTACCGATGATCATCAGCAACTCGGCGCGATGCAGCGTCGCCAGCATCGTCGCGGCAATCGCCGCATTGACCTTGCCCACGCCGCAGCAGGTGATCGCGATCGGGTGCCCGGCATGTTCCAAAAAACGAACAGGCAAATGCCCATGCTGCTCGACACGCTCATACACGCCCGGCGCGAATGCATCGGCTTCCTGCTCGACGCCGGTGATGATTGCAACGCGCATGGTCAGTCACCCTCATAGGCGAGCAGTGCGGCACTCTCGATACCCGCATCTGCCAATCGCCGTACTCCGCCCAGGTCCGGCAGATCGATCAGAAAGCGGGCCTGCGTCACGACCGCACCCTCGCCGCGCAACAATTGCGCGCCGGCGAGCGCCGTTCCGCCCGTGGCGATCAGATCATCGACCAGCAGAACCCTCACGCCGGGCTTCACCGCGCCGACATGCATCTCGATCCGGTCCGTGCCATATTCCAGCGCATAATCGACGCCCACCGCCGCGCCGGGCAGCTTGCCCGATTTGCGCAGCATGACCTTGCCCTTGGTCAACGCATAGGACAGCGCCGAAGCCACGATGAACCCGCGCGCCTCGATCCCGGCGATCAGGTCGACCGCATCGGGATCGAACGTCGCGATCAGTCGATCTATCGCCTTGCGAAAGCCCGGACCATCGAGCAGCAATGTCGAAACGTCGCGGAACTGTATGCCGGGCTTGGGGAAATCGGGGATCGTCCGCACCAGCGCGGCCAGATTTGTATTGGCTCCGGTTTCGGTCAGCATATCGTTCCCCCCTGGCGCATCAAACCGGCAATCCATCTTTCCGGGTATAGCCGTTGGCGCCCGAATATTTCATATCGATGTCAGGATAATGGCAAAGTCCTTCTGCGACCCGTCCGATAGCGATAAATACGCAGTCTGACGCGCTCTCATTGACAAGATGATGGCCATTGCCGTCATTTTTCGGGAATATTGCAACATCGCCCGGCACCATCGGCGTCCGGCCATTATCGTCGATCAACACCGCCTGCCCCGACAGCATGATGACCATTTCGTCCTCATCCTCATGCCAATGCCGCTGCGACGACCATGCTCCGGGTTTCAGCACGACATGGCTCGCACCGAAATCGGTGAGCCCACACTCGGGCGCGAGCCGGCGATACCATCGTCCCTCGACCGCTTTCGCCTGCTCAGGCGGGTAGCCGGTGGCGTTGGTCAGCGGGATGGGCGAAAGATCGAGCTTTGGCATAGGGAAGCATGCTCCGTATCAAGGCGTTCTGGCAAAGCCGCGAATCATTCGCTATCGCAGCGCGATGACCATGTCCAACCCCCTCACGACTGCTCTTGCCGACCCGCTACCGCTGGCCGAGCGCTTGATCGCCTGCCCGTCCATCACCCCCGCGCGCGGACCCGTGTTCGATGCGCTCGAAGAGATGCTGACGCCGCTGGGGTTCGGGGTCGACCGCTTTGTCGTTGGCGAAGCGCCCGACGGTCCGGTCGAAAACCTGATCGCCCTGCGCAAAAATGGTACGGGTCGCCATTTCGCCTTTGCCGGGCATCTGGATGTGGTGCCGCCCGGCAATGGCTGGTCGAGCGATCCGTTCACGCCGGACAGGCGCGGAGACCTGCTGCACGGTCGCGGCGCGGTCGACATGAAGGGCAGCATCGCAAGCTTCGTCGCAGCATTGCCCGCTTTGGCGGACCTGCCCGGCACGATATCGCTGCTGATCACCGGTGATGAGGAAGGTGCGGCGGTCTATGGCACGCGCGCGATCATGGACCGGATGGCGGAGCGCAGCATCGCTCCCGATCTCTGCCTTGTCGGTGAGCCGACATCGGTCAACAGGCTGGGCGATATGGTGAAAATCGGGCGGCGCGGATCGGTCAACATGTGGATCAGCGTGGGCGGGACGCAGGGCCATGTCGCCTACCCGCACCTTGCCGACAATCCGATCCCGAAGCTTGTGCAGATATTGTCGGCAATAGACGCGGTGAAGCTCGACAACGGCACCGACTGGTTTCAGCCGAGCAACATCGAAGTCACCGATATTGCGGTCGGTAATGAGGCGACCAATGTCATCCCGGCGCAGGCGCGCGCGCGCCTTTCGATCCGGTTCAATGACCTGCACACCGGCGCGGGCCTGACCGACCGCATTCGCGCGATTGTCGAGACGGGCGGCGGCACGCTGGAGGCGAAGATCAGCGGCGAGGCGTTCCTGACCCAGCCCGGCGAACTTTCGACACTGGTCAGCGAGGCGATCACCGGCATCACCGGCCTGACACCGGAGCTGTCGACCAGCGGCGGCACATCGGATGCGCGTTTCCTGTCGACACTGTGCCCCGTGGTGGAATTCGGCCTGACCAACGCGACGATGCACAAGCTGGACGAAGCCGTGGTGGTCCAGGACCTGTCGGCGCTGCGCGACATCTATACCGAGATTGTGCGCAAGGCGCTGGGCTAGGGTGTCGGTGAGAAGGTCATGATCAAATCGACGCTGGCTTCTCTGGCATTCTGCATGAGTTTGATGTGGTTCACCCCTGCCCGTGCCGATGAGGTGGGGCACCAAGGGCTGCTGATAACAAATGTGCGCATTCTCGACCTGAGCGGATCTGAACCAGCGTTCCAAGATGGAATGTCAGTTCTGACACGCGGTGATGTGGTCGAACAGGTCGGCCCCAAAAGCGCACTCGCCACTCCCGAAAAGGTCGCAACATTCGATGGCCAAGGCATGATCCTGATGCCCGGCCTCGTCGACATGCATGTCCACCTTTGGGACGAAGCCGCACTTGGCGCCTATCTTGGCCACGGCATAACGACGATCCGCAATGCCTCCGGCATGCCTTTTCACCTGCGCCTTGCACAACAGATCGCCGCGGGTGAAGTCTTGGGCCCACGGCTGATAACGACAGGGCCGATTTTGAACGGCCGCGGTGCCAATACGCAGCTCAACCATCAGATTGTCGAGAATGAAGCACAGGCACGCGAGGCCGTTCGCAGTCAATATGCCGCCGGGTATCGCCACATAAAGGTCTATTCAAACCTCTCCCGCAATGCCTATTTCGGCGCACGCGATGAAGCGCGAAAGCTCGGCATGACGATCATGGGCCATTCGCCTGAAGGCATCCGGCCAGCAGGCACACCCAAGGAAAAACCGTTCCGCCTGCCCTTTGAAAGCCTGATCGATGACGGTTTCGTCAGCTTTGAGCATATCGAGACCATCATCTGGCATGGCCTGCGCAATCGCTATGACGAGCATGGCGCGCGAGCGCTGGCGCGACGTATAGCCGCAGCGAGTGTGGCGGTCGATCCAACGCTGCTTGCCTTTTATAATTTGGTGCGTGTGGCTGAAACCCGGGGCGAATATGTTCACCGCAATGGCGTTGACCTGCTCAATCCTTTGCTCGTGATGCAGGAACAGCCCAATTATGAACGGTGGGCGCATGAGGATGTTAGGGCGGCCCAAGAGGCATTCGACTTCTTTAAGCGTGCAACGAAGATTTTCGCAGAGGAAGGGGTTACTCTCGTGGCCGGCTCCGATGCCGGAATATTCACCAATATTCCAGGTCAATCTCTTGTCGACGAGTTGCACTTGCTCGTCGATGCCGGGCTCTCGCCATTCATGGCTCTCAAGGCAGCAACCTATAATGCTGCCTTGACGCTGGATGAAGAAACCAAAGTCGGCAAAATTGCGCCGGGATATCGGGCCGATTTCCTGCTGCTGAGGCAAAACCCGCTCGCCGATATCGGTGCGATCGACCATCCATATAGCGTGATCGCCGCTGGGCGGCCATATGACCGCACCATGCTTGACCACCTGCTGGAAACGGCGCGCAAACATGATCCGGGCAGGACATTGCGCAATGTGCAGGAAGGGTTGGCCGCGCAAGACGGAGATCCGGACATTCTCAACGCATTGGCGGAATGACTGGGGCGCTGTGGCATGAGTGCCGCGGCGCACTCGGAAAAAAGGGGGCAGGCATCGCCTGCCCCGCATATACTACATTCCGTCGACGCTCTTGCTGACGAGGACGTTCACCGACACGCGGCGGTTTTGCGCGCGGCCCTGCGCCGTGCTGTTGTCCGCTGCGGGATCGGATTCGGCCATCCCGGTCGGGGTCAGCACGCGCCAGGGTTTCCAGCCGCATTTCTGCTGAAGATAATTGACGACGCGACCGGCGCGGCGTTCGCTCAAGACCTGATTATACTCCTCGTTGCCGACCGAATCGGTGTAGCCGACGATGAGCAACAGGGCGTTCTCCATTGCATCAGCTTCCGATGCCGCAGTGCAGAGATCCTGTTCAGCCTGACGCGACAGGTTCCACTTGCCCGTGTCGAAATAGACATTGGTCGTGCTCTTGATGTTGTACTTGTCGATATCGCCAACGCGGCCACGCAGCGCCTCTGCCAGCGCGGCATTTTTCTCGATCGCCGCACCCTGCTCGGCAAAACGCTGCGAGGTACCGTTGCGGATCATCGCCGCAGTCTTCAGATCCTTGTTCTTGAGCTCAATCTGGCTCGCGACAAGGCCGCCTTCCCACTGGACGGTCTTAACAGTCACGGGCAGACCGTTCAGCAGCGAGTTGGCAGCCAACTCATTGCTGTTCAGACCCAAAAATCCGCCGCTCGACTTGATTTTGGTTGCATCGCTGATCAACACCAAAGTGCTGGTGCCGTCCTCATTGCCTATCTGCATCCGCTGACCGGTTCTCGCGGCGATAAAGCCCTCGACGTCCGGACCATCGGGCAAGCCCGTAAGGTCAGACGGCGGTATGCCGACAACCGTGACGTCATTTTCGGGCGTATCTATCTGTGCAAAAACGCCGACCGGCGCCGAAACCGCACACATGGCAAGCAGGGCAAATATACCCGGCTTCCTGGACTTCATATACATTACACTACTCCTTCGGATTAAATCGACCGGCTCCACAGGGTTCGCGACGCAACGCCCCACCCCCCATCAATCTCCAGTCGTCAGAATTCGTTCCCTTCGCCTGATCAGCATATGCAAGCATGCACATGGCATTCAAAGATGGTTAACGCCGTGCTCAGGCGCACGTTTCCCTTAGATGAACGGATCGGTCAACACCATCAGCCGAAGGGATAGTATGAACAGATCGTGCGACGAACCGTTTTTCTTTGCATTGTCGAACTACATAAACAGTATGCGCGGACAGGCCGATAGCGAAATAATTCAATAAGCGCGGGCGGCGGCGATGGTATCTTGTCGATATGAGGAAGTCGGGATGAGCGAACATTATTGAAGGCTCGCAGACCTCGTTCTGCTTTACGCCCGCTTGCGCAAGATCACATAAAGCGCGCCCTTGCCGCCATGCCGGGGGTGAGCGGTGCGCACGCTGGCAATCGAATCGGCGTGGCCTGACAGTGCGAGCCAATCGCCAATTTCCGCGCGAATCGCGCCGCGCGCCTTTTCGCCGAGCGGTGTAGCGGAAACAGGGCGCGGATTGCCCGTCACCACCAGCAGCACGCGCGCGCCTTGCGCGCGGGCCATGCCCAGCGCCTGGTCCAGCCGTCGGTGCGCTGTGGCGAGCGTGTGGCCATGCAGATCGACTGTCATATCCGGGGCGAGGTTGCCGTTCGCGATTCTCCGCTCCCAGCTCGAATCGAGTATGGGGGTGGGCATGCGCCGCGGCGCTGGCCTGGGCGGTGATGACGAGACTGGCGCGGGCATTGGCGAACGGGCCGCTTTCCTGCCCGGCAAGCCAGCGGCAGCCGGCGCTGCGGGCTGTTGCCTCCCGCTAAGCGGCGTCACACTGCGCGCTACCTTCGCCCAGATTTCTTGTTCTTCAGGGCTGAGCGGTCGTCCAAAATCAGTTTTGTGGCGCATTTTCGGGCGCAATACCGGTTCCCACTTTTGCTGAAAATGCTTTGTCCGCCGCCAATCGCGCATAGGTTCCTATCGGCACCAGCAGCAGCGCACTGCCGCGTCCTGACATGCCGCCCGCGATGCCGCGCGCCCGTTCGCCCGCCCCCCAGAAGGTATCGACCCGGTTCGCGCCCTTGATCGCGCCGCCGGTATCCTGCGCAATCCATATGCCATTGGGCTCGGCCCGATCCAGCGAAAGGACCACCGGCGCGCCGAGCGGGATATAACGCGGATCGGCGGCGACCGTTGCCTCGGGCATCACCGCAACGCCCATCGCGCCGATCGGCCCGGCCCCGGTCAATTCGCGAAAGAATACGAAGCTTTTGTTTTCGTTCATGATCGCGCGACCCTCCGCCGGATGCGCGCGCAGATAGGCCATGATGTCCTGCATCGAGCCTGCCTGTATCAGCCCGCGATCCTTCATCAGCTTGCCGATACCGGTATAGTCGCGCCCGTTCTGCCCGTCATAGCCGATCCGCATGACGGAACCATCGGGCATGCGTACACGCCCGCTGCCCTGAATCTGAAGGAAGAACAGCTCGACCGGGTCCGCCGCCCAGGCGAGTTCCAGCCCCTGATTGGTCAGCACGCCCGCCTCAATATCCGCGCGCGCGGCATAGGGCACAAATTTACGCCCATCGACGCGACCGCGAATGGTCTTGCCCTTCAGATTGTCGCTGAACTGACCGAGGTCGACATCGACAAGATCATCAGGACGGCGATAAATCGGTGTCTGGTAAACGCCGCCGCGCACCCGCGCGCCCGCAATCTCCGGCTCGAAATATCCGGTCGCGAACGCCTTGCCATCGCCTATCTGCACCGCTTCGAAATAGCGCGCAAAGAATTCTGCGGCGCTTGACTCCGGCCAGCTCGCCGCCGCTGCGCAGGCCTGCGTCCAATCCTGGCCGCGCGTCAGTCCGGTCTGATCGGTGCGGCGCATCAGGGCCGGGCAGGAAATGCGAAAGGCGGAGAGCGCAGCGCGCGTACGATCATTGTACCCCACCACTTCCGAGACCGGCGGCCCCTGCATCAGGCCCGCGCCCAGCGCATTGTCCCCGGCGGCCATAACCGGCGGTGCTGCGGGTGTGATCGTCGGTCGCGGTGTTGCCGGGACAGGCCGCGTCGCTGTTGCTGGCGGCGGCGTGGGTCGAGCAGGCGGCGGTCCCGCTGTCGGCGGAATAAGACCGCCCGAACAGGACGCGAGGAACAGCGTGCACAGCGCCAGTGGCCAAGGCCGTTTCGGAAACGATTTGGGGAATTGTCTCATTGCCCGACGAGACATAGCAGCGTCGAGCATAGTGACAAGCCGGTCAATGTCCCGGTGCGGGGGGAACGCGAGCGGCTTACGCCGCTTCGTCGGTTTCGCTCAACTTCCAGTTCGGATCGGTGTGGCCGATATCACGGCTGAACGTCCAGACATCATGCGATGTGATCGCATCGCTCAACGAGCCGGCGATAACGGTGCCGTCACGATCGCGCGTAACGGCGGCGATGTCAGCATCGAACTGTATCGTGATATGCGCCGTGCGGCCGCGCAGCATTGCCTCGACGATCTGCGCCTTCTCAATCCGCACCAGCCGGTTGTCCAGCACATGGCCATCGGCCTCGCGCTGATCGATCGCGTCTTCGAAGGACTGCGCCACATCGGAATCGCACAACCAACGCAGATCATCCTTCTTGCCGGCCCAGAACGCTTCAAGGATCATGCCATAGGCTGACTTCGCGCCATCGAGGAACTGATGCACGTCAAACTGGCGGTCCGCATCGATGATCGCGCGGATGCCTTGTTCAGCGTCAGCCATGATCGGCATGTCGGCCAGACGCGCCCGATCCGCGCCATAGACAGGCGGCGCATTGGGCTGCACGGCCTTGGGTGCGAGTCGTTCATCGGGATGGCGCGGTGCGGGTTGCTGCTCATGACCGGTGCGGCGACCCAGCACCGAATACAGGCGCAGAGCCAGAAAAGCGGCAACCAAAGCCAGAATAACGATCATGTACACGCGACTATCGACCTTCCGCAAAAAGCATATGAACGGTTAACATAGGCAGGCCCGACTTAATTTTCAAACAACATCGCGTAAAAATCGGCGCGGAAAGGGAGCAAAATCTGTCCGATTGCAGCCCTTCGCGCATGTTGCCCTCCACAGCCGAGGCTGCTAAGCGCGCGGATTGATGCAGCGGCGTCATCTCGCCGCACAAAATATAAGGAAAGATTTGCTTCATGGCCGATGACGCCACCCCCGCACAGCCGATGCCCAATGGCACCGACACGCAGCCCACGATTGGCCTGATCACGCAATATGTGAAGGACCTCTCCTTTGAGAATCCCAACGCGCCGGGGGTGTATCAGTGGCAGAATCAGCCTGATATCGACGTCCAGTTCAACATCAGCGCTGAGAAACCGGGCGATGACGTGCATGAGGTCGCGCTGAAGATCGAGGTAAAGGCCAAGACCAGCGAAGGCATGGCGTTTGCAGTGGACGTGGTGTTTGCAGGCCTGTTCGGCATGCGCAACATCCCCGAGGACCAGATTCAGCCGTTCCTGTTTGCCGAAGCGCCGCGCCTGCTGTTCCCGTTCGCCCGCCGCGTGCTGGCCGATGCGGTACGCGATGGCGGTTTCCCGCCGCTGATGCTGGACCCGATCGATTTCAACGGCCTGTACCTCCAACAGCTGCAGGCGCGCGCCGCCGAAGAGCAGCAGGGTGACGTACCGGCTACCGGCAACGCCTAAGCGGGCGATGATGCGCGGTCGCGCATCGGCGGTCGCTGAAAGCGCCCGATGGGCCTGATCCGCGCAACCGGAACAATCGGCGGACTGACGCTGGTCAGCCGCGTGCTCGGAATGGTGCGCGACATGCTGGTCGCGCGCTTTTTGGGCGCGGGGCTGGCGTCGGATGCCTTCCTGATTGCGTGGCGGCTGCCCAATCTGTTCCGTGCGCTGTTTGCCGAAGGCGCGTTCTCGGCAGCGTTCGTGCCGATGTTCAACCGAACGATGGCCGAGGCCGACAGGGAGAACCCGGGCTCCGGCAAGTCTGCCGCCGTCCTGTTCGCGGGACAGGTCCTTTCGGTATTGTTCCCGTTCCTCGTGATTTTCACTGCGGTGATGGTCATGCTGGCCGTCCCTGTCGTTTGGACCATGACCGGCGGGTTTCCGGACGGCGGGCCGGAGAAATTCGCGCTGACGGTCGAGCTGACGCAGATCACCTTTCCCTATCTGGCGCTGATCAGCCTCGTCTCGCTGCTGGGCGGCATCTTGAATTCGCTCGACCGTTTCTGGGTCAATGCCGCCGCGCCGATCCTGCTCAACATCTGCATGATTGCCGCCATCCTGTTCTTCCGGGGCGATACAACGATAGCGACGGCCTATAGTCAGGCGGTTGCAGTGACCGTTTCGGGCGCGATGCAACTGCTCTGGCTCATTTGGTCCTGTCGTCAGGCGGGCGTCGTTCTGCGCCTGGGCTGGCCGACATTCCCGCCGCGCGTCAAGAAGATGCTGGCGCTGATCCTTCCCGCCGCCGTGGGCGCGGGCGCGGTGCAGTTCAACCTGCTGATATCGACATCGCTCGCCGCCCGCTTCCTGCCCCAGGGTTCGGTCAGCTATCTCTATTATGCGGATCGGCTGAACCAGTTGCCGCTGGGTTTGATCGGCATCGGCGTGGGTACCGCGATCCTGCCCGCCCTCTCCCGCCAGATCGGCTCGAATGATGAGCGCGCGGCCACGCAAACGCAGAACCGCGCGATAGAGCTGGCGCTTTTCCTTTCGCTTCCCGCCGCCATCGCGCTCTGTATTGCGGCCACCCCGCTGATCCGCGGTTTGCTCCAGCATGGCGCATTTACCGCAGCCGACACGGCGGGCAGCGCGTCGGCCCTCGCTGTCTTCGCACTCGGCGTTCCCGCCTATGTGCTGATCAAGGTGCTCACGCCCGGCTTTTATGCGCGGCAGGACACCAAGACGCCAGTTCGCGTGGCGCTGTTCTCCATGCTGTTCAATCTCGTCGGCAACCTCATCCTGATCTGGCCGCTGGGCCATGTCGGCGTGGCAGCATCCACGGCCATCGCCGCCTGGGTGAATGTTCTCGTCCTCTACTGGCTGCTGCACCGGCGAGACCATTTGAAGGCGGACACGCGGCTGGTGACACGCGGCGCACGCATCATCATGGCCAGCGTCATCATGGGCGGGGTCCTGTGGTTCGCCAGTCCTTACGCGGATCGCTTCATGGCGGGCGACCTCATCACCCGCGTAACCGCGCTAAGCCTGTTGTGCGGCGGCGGCGCGATGGTCTATGCGGTCGCGATCTTCGGCACGGGGGCCTATCGCCTCTCCGAACTCAAGGCGCTGGTCACGCGGCGTAAATAGGAAGAGTCAGGATATCATGCGCGTTCTTTCCGGCATTCAGCCTACCGGCAACCTTCACCTCGGCAATTATCTGGGCGCGATCCGCAACTGGGTGAAGATGCAGGAAGACGGCGAATGCTATTTCTTCCTCGCGGACATGCACTCGATCACCGTGCACGAAACGAAGGATCAGCGGCTCGCCAATGTGCGCGACATGACCGCCGCGCTCGTCGCCTGCGGGATCGACCCCGACCGCTCCGTCCTGTTTAATCAGGCGCGTGTGCCCGCGCACGCGGAACTGTGCTGGTTGCTGAACGGGACAGCCCGGATCGGTTGGCTTAACCGCATGACGCAGTTCAAGGACAAGGCCGGCAAGAACCGCGAAGGCGCGTCGGTCGGCCTGTTCGTCTATCCGGTGCTGCAGGCCGCCGATGTGCTGCTGTATCAGGCGACGCATGTGCCCGTGGGCGAGGATCAGAAACAGCATCTGGAACTGACCCGCGATATAGCCATCAAGTTCAATACCGATTTTGATGTCGAGCTGTTCACCCTGCCTGACCCGATCATCCCCAAGGAAACGGCGCGCATCATGTCGCTGCGCGACGGATCGTCGAAGATGTCGAAATCCGACCCTTCGGACATGAGCCGCATCAACCTGACCGACGATGACGACATGATCGCGCAGAAGGTGCGTAAGGCAAAGACTGATCCCGAGCCGTTGCCGTCCGAAGCGAAGGGCCTGGAAGGACGGGCCGAGGCGCAGAATCTGGTCGGCATCTACGCGGCCTTGACCGACAGCACGGCGGACGCCGTATGCGCGCAATTTGCCGGGCAAGGCTTCGGCGCGTTCAAGCCCGCGCTCGCCGAGGTGCTGGTCTCGCACCTGCGTCCGATCCGTGAGCGCTATGTGGCGTTGAAGGATGATCATGCGGCGCTCGACACGATTTTGGAGAAGGGCGCGCAGAAGGCGTCGGCCACCGCCGAACCGACCCTGAAAGGGGCCTATGCGGCGATGGGCCTGATGCGATAGGCGGACCTTTCTGGCCGGTCAGCCGTTCAAACCCTGTTCAGTTGCGCAATGGCAAACTTCGGCGCATGAATGTCGAAAGTGCGCGCATTCCGGCGACGCGCGACAGGATGCAGGACAGGACAGATGAAACATCGCAGATTGATCGCAACGGCACTCGCTTCCGC
>CAYGOH010000021.1:12955-20662 GCA_964351385.1 uncultured Sphingobium sp.
CCTCCTGATGGTCGGCGGCTGCGCGCAGAATTTCAAGGCCGACGTCGCGCGCTTCCAGCAGCTTCCCGCGCCGCAGGGCCAGACCTTCACGGTCGTGGCCGATGATCCGCGTCTGGCGGGCGGTTTGGAATTCAGCGAATATGCCGGTCTGGTCGCGCAAAAACTGGGCGGTGTGGGATATGTCCCGGCCGATGACCCTGCCAGCGCCAACCTGATTGTCAGCATGCATTATGACGTGGACAAGGGCCGCGAAAAGGTTCGTTCCAACGGATTCGGCTATGACCCGTTCTATTACGGCTATGGCCCCTATGGATATTGGGGGCGTCCCTACCGCTGGGGATTTTACGACCCCTTCATGTTCGGATCAAGATATAATGATGTGGAGAGCTACACCGTTTACACCGGGTCGCTGGAGCTGAAAATCGACCGCGCCAACGGCGGCGAACGCCTGTTCGAGGGTAAGGCGCAAGCCCAATCGCTCAGCAATAAGCTCACTTACCTGGTGCCAAATCTGATCGATGCGATGTTCGTCAACTTCCCCGGTCAATCGGGCGAAACGGTGAAAATAACGCTGCCTCCTGAAAAGAAATAGGCACACATAAGCATATTGCGGCAAAGCGCTGTTTTTTACATGTTTTTTTGAAATCTACCGAATGGCGCGTTACGCATTTTTTTGCCAATTGCGTCCTATATTGGTTTGCTGACCGTTAACAATGCAGGTGGTTGAGACACGAGAGGATGGGCAAGGAATTTCAGCGCCTCGACGCGAGTTCACCGTCCAGTCGTCTAGGCGAGCGCCAGTTCGACTTTCTGCCCGGTCCCAGCGGCCGCTCAATCCGGATCATATTTCGTGGCTTTTGGGATCTCGAAAGCAACCGGCGGTACCGGCATGCCCTTCATCAGCGCGCGATCCAATCGGGCGGCGTATCACCGGTGCGGCGGGTTCTGATCGACCTGATGGACTGCAGCGTTCAGTCAAATGACGTCATCGAAGGCCAGGCAGAGATCCTTGCAGCCTATGCCTCCCAGATCGATGAATACGCAATGCTGTTCCCGCCGTCATCGCTTCTCAAGGTTCAGATGAAACGCCTGATGCAGTCCACAAACGTCGTATATTTCGATACAGAGCGCGATGCCCTGATCTGGTTGGAGCAAGGCGCCGGGCAATAGCCGTTAGGATTCGAGCTGGCGCTGCAGTTTGCGGATATCCGAATCCATTTCCGGATTATTCTGCCGCAATTCCTCGATCGTGCGAACGGCGTGGATCACCGTGCTGTGATCGCGCCCGCCGAAAATCCTGCCGATCTCAGGCAAGGACCGCGGCGTCATTTTCTTCGCCAGATACATTGCCACCTGACGCGGCCGCGCGACCGCCCTCGCCCGGCGCTTGGACCGCATTTCGGAAGGGTCGATCCGGTAATGGGCCGCACAGGCCTTCTGGATTTCATCGACAGTGATCCGCCGCGCATTGGCGCGTACCGAATCGGCTAGCATCACCTGCGCAAATTCCATGTCGACGACGCGCCCGGTCAACTGCCCATAGGCCAGCAGCTTGTTGAATGCGCCCTCCAGCTCCCGCACGTTGGAACGAATGGAACGCGCAAGAAAGTCGAGCACGATGTCCGGCATTTCAACATTAGGCAGCGAGTCGCGCTTCGCGTTCAGGATGGCCCGGCGCAGCTCAAGATCGGCGGGCTGGATATCCGCAACCAGTCCGCCTGCAAACCGCGACAGAATACGCGGATCGATCGCATCGAGATGTTGCGGTGCCCGGTCAGCACTGATGACGATGCGGGCGCCGGATTCCGCCAATTCATTGATCGTATGAAGAAATTCCTCCTGCGTGGAGCCTTTGCCCGCAATGAACTGGATGTCATCGATCAACAGCAGTTTCGCCGCCCGCAGCCGCGCCTTGAATGCCATGCTGTCATTCGCGCGCATCGCGGTCACGAATTCCATCATGAACTTTTCAGCCGACATATAGATGATCGAATGGCTCGGAAAATGGCCCATATATTCGCTGGCAATCGCATGCAGCAGATGGGTTTTACCCTGCCCCGTACCGCCGTGAATATAGAGCGGATTGAACAACGGCGTACTTGCATCGGCCATCGACCGCGCTGCGGTGAACGCCAGCTTGTTGCTGTCGCCAACAATGAAACCGTCAAAGCTGTGGCGAAATTGCAAGGCCTGGCCGCGCGCCTGCGCCGCCACCGCCGAAACTGACGCCGCCTTCGCCGGTTCAATCTCCGGTGCATCGCTGTCGCCCGACAGATCAACCTTGGCAGCGCGCAGGCGGTCGCTCGCAGAGCCCTGCGCCCCGCGCACAATCTTGACCTCTTCTACGCCGATGCCAGCAGCCCGCCACGCCAGGCGAATGCGGTCGCCGAACTGACTGGTGACAAAAGTGGCCGAAAAATCGGACGACGCCAATATTTCTAGCGTGCCATTGACAGGTGAGACGCCGCTCAAGCGCAGGGGCTTGATCCATTGGTCAAACATGCGAACGCCAACGACAGCGCGCAGTCCTTTACAGATCTCCGCCCAGACATCCGTCAGATCGTGCGGCGCGCCACTCATCGCAGACTCCCTATCGGGTCGTTCCAGGACCGTAGCGACTTCTCCCCCCATGGACACGCGACCACTTCTCCCATCAAAAACTGCCTGACAACCGCCAATTCGCAGGTCAAAACATCCCCCACCGTCCCCGCACGCGGACACGGCTTGTTTCTTGCTGCTCATGATAATCCGCGAATCTGAATCAGCCCGCGGGCAGGGACAGGATTAGGCAATCGTTAACGATTGGATCAAGCGCAACATCGTCAAAAAAATGAAATAAATGGTTTGACAGTACGCAATGCGCGGAAATCCGTTACGTCATCATAATACACTGATTATATATGATATTTTTTGACATATCGGTTCAGCACATGATGCGAATCAGCACGATTCCTCGGCTTTTCTCACAGCCATGCTGCACCGCAAAAAGAGTATTTAATATGTATCGTCAGTGACGATATTATCTATGCCACAGGCAACCAGTTCCGCGCTGCCTTCAGGCGTCATTTGCAAACAAAAACACCCGCCAGATCAGTCTGACGGGCGTCTTCATCATGTTCGGCGGTTTGGCTCAGCCGAGCGCGACAACGGCCTTGTTCAAACGGCTGAATTTGCGCGATGCCGTGTTCTTGTGGAGCACGCCCCGCGCGACACCGCGCTGCAGTTCAGGCTGCACGACCTGCAGCGCGCTGACCGCCGCGTCCTTGTCGCCAGCTGCAACGGCGCTCTCAACCTTCTTGACGAGCGTGCGGATGCGGCTCATGCGGCTACCGTTGATTTCGGTCCTGCGCGCATTGCGGCGGATGCGTTTTCTTGCCTGCGGCGTATTGGCCATATTTTCCTCAAAAACCTGTCTTGAAACATTGTCGATAGGCGCGCGCTTGCGCATGCGCCTCTCGGAAGCCGAGGCCCATAGCGACAACGGGTGCGGGCGTCAACTCTGTCGGCCGTTTTTGTGCTCAATTGTGCGGCCTGCATAGCATTAAAACGAGCGCCGCAAACAGTCTGCACAGGTTATTTCCCTCAATCCCAAAATCGTTTAGCGCACGATCATGGTGCCTTTGCTCTATCTGCTTTCTGTCATCGCTATGCTGGTGTTTCTGCACCCCTATATCACATATCCGCTGAGCCTGCGGCTGATGAAGCAGTGCTCGTTCCCCGCCCGAACTGGCCGAACGCCCACGGCAAGCCTGCTGTTTTCCTGTTATAATGAAGAGAATGTCCTGCCCGCCAAGCTCGAAAATCTGGCGGCGATCAAGGCGCTGTATCCCGACATCGAGATCCTCGCCTACGCTGACCACTGCTCCGACAACAGTCTGGACATATTGCAACGCCGGCCCGATCTGCTGCGGGTCGTTGCGGCGACCGAACGCACGGGCAAAGCGGTGGGCATGCGCGCGCTCGTAGAGGCCGCGCAAGGCGAGATCTGCATCTTCACCGACGCCAATGTCTCACTGGACCCCGAATCGGTTGGCCGCCTGCTCGACTATTTCCGCATCGCCGAAATCGGCGGTGTCGCCGGCACACTGCGCTATATCAACGACGACAGCAGTGCGACCGCCGGCGCAGGCGGCCTGTATTGGCGGCTGGAGGAAAACATTAAGGCGCTCGAGTCGCGATGCGGTTCGATCATGGGCGCGGACGGTTCGATCTTCGCATCACGGCGCGCACTCTATCCTGAAGTGCCACCCCACTTGCTGGACGACATGACCGCCTCGATGAGCGTCATGCTTCATGGCCGGAGGTTGGTCAGCGCGCCCGATGTCATCGCGTTCGAACGCAACGTCACGGTCGCCAGAGAAGAATTCAGGCGCAAAAGGCGGATTGCCTGCCGCGCCTACAATACGCATCGCCATTTATGGCCACAGTTGCGGCAAAAACTGCCATGGGTCGATCGCTACAAATATCTGAGCCACAAAGTGTTGCGCTGGTTCGGCCTGCCCTTTCTGGTGTTTGCGGTGGCCGCAGCCAGTTTGGGGCTTTGGCTCGATGGCGCGCTGACACTGCTGTCCTTGCTGTGGGGAATGATCGTCGTGCTGCTGGTGGGAGCGAGTGCCGGGGTCAGGGTTTGCGCCACGCTGTTGAGCATCCTAAGCGCAATAGCCGCGACGTTTCTCGGCATCATGGATGCATGGAATGGAAAGACCTATCAGACCTGGTCGCCGGCCAAATCCCGCGACTGATACCGGGCGTTAGGCGTATTCCACAACCTTAGCGGGGTGCCGTCTGGATCGTCCAGATACCCTCATCCTCTATGCCGACAGCGGTCAATATGCCTGTCCGGTAGGCTGCGGTATCGATGCCTATCCGGTTGTGCAGCAACTCGGCCTCATCGCTTTCACTATGGCCGTGAACCACACGCCAGGGATGGCGCACGTCACTGGAGAGGAAGGGCTCGCGTATCCACAGCAGATCGTCTTCGACCTGCTCGTCCAGACGAAGCTGCGGACGCACGCCGGCATGCACGAACAGATAGTCGCCATGAATCCGGTGCGCAGGGAGAGATTTGAGCCATTTGATGAAAGAAGGCGGCACGACGCGCTGAAACGCCTTGATCAGCTGTACCTGCCCGGATTCACCCATATAGGCTCGCTCGATCAAAACCGGGTCGATACCCCAGCTGATCAGCGTTTCCTCGCCGCCATATTTGAGCCAGAAGCGCAATGCCATTCGGTTGCCATCCAGCACGTCGAGCATTGTTTGCTCATGATTTCCGCGCAGGCAGTGAAAATAGGATGAGGTATTCATCGCATGGAGCAGCTGGCAGACATCGCGCGACTGCGGCCCCCGGTCGATATAATCGCCCAGCAGGATGACATGGGTTTCCAGCGGGGTGCGCTCTTTCTGGTCGCGCTCTATCAGCTGCAACAACTCGACGAGCGATGAAAAACAGCCATGCACATCGCCGATCGCATAGAGTCGGCAGCCGTTCGTGCTGAACGTTTTCGTTTTACGGATTCGATTCCAGAGCCCCATGGGCTCGCGTTATCAAAACCGGTTGGCGAAATGAAGCGCCTCTGTCGCCATAGCGGTGCCAACATAGAAAAAGGCCCGGTCGCACTGGACCGGGCCTCATTTTCGTAGCGATCAAGCGAATGATCAGTCGCGGCTGCCCATGAAGCGCAGCAGGAACAGGAACATGTTGATGAAGTCGAGATAGAGGCTGAGAGCCCCCATCACCACCGACTTGCCCACCATCTCCGTGCCCGCAACCCAGGTGTACATGCTCTTGATCTTCTGCGTGTCATAGGCGGTCAGGCCTGCGAACAGCAGTACGCCGATTGCGCTGATCGCCAGATCCATCACGCTCGACTGCAGGAAGATGTTGATCAGCGAAGCAACGATCAGGCCCACCAGGCCCATGATCAGAAATGTGCCGAAACCCGAGAGATCCTTCTTCGTGGTGTAGCCAAAGAGGCTCAGGCCAGCAAAAGCCGCCGCCGTCGCGAAAAAGGTCTGGGCAATCGACGTGCCTGTATAGATCAGGAAGATCGAGGACAGGGACAGGCCCATCACTGCGGCATAGGCCCAGTAAATGCCTTGTGCAGCGGTCGTCGAAAGGCGGTTGATACCGAAGCTCAACACCAGGACGAACGCCAATGGCGCAAACATGATGACATATTTCAATATGCCGGGACCGGCGAGGATCTGGTACGCCAGTCCGCTGCTTGCGAACAGCATCGCCACGATGCCGGTCAGTAATACGCCGCTCGCCATATAGTTATAGACAGACAACATATAGGACCGCAGCCCTGCGTCATAGGCCGCCTCGCGGGGTGCTGTCGCGGCCGCGCCGACTCCGACGCCACCCATTCGGGGATCAGACCAATTAGCCATTGTCAGAATACTCCTTGTCACTGGCTCCAATGCCAATGATTATAATATCGGGTGATTACCGTAAAGTTTCAAGCAAAACCGGTATCCCGGCAAGGCCTGTGCGCCTCGCCGAGACAGGATTCGCTATTAAAACGGCGCGTCGCGTGCTGCGATCAGCCTGCGCTGAACACTCCGCATGCCACTCGGGAACCGGCATCGCCGGCAGGATCCGACTTCATATCGTCCTCTCCTGCATGAATAACGAAAGCCGCGCCGTCTTCATCCATTAACGCGCCTGCACCGCCTTCGATCGTCGCATCGCTGACCGTATAGCTGAGTGTGCCATTGCCGTCGGACCCGATTTCGAGATTCGGCAGGTCGCCCTTGTGCGCACCCTGCGGATTATCGAGGCCATGCTGCACATTGGCGGGGTTCCAATGTCCGCCTGCGCTCTTGAAATCGGGCGCATCGCATGCGCCTGTCATATGGATATGCGCGCCATGCAGCCCGGGCTCAAGGCCGGTGCCCGAAACGGTGACGGAAAGATCTTTTCCCTGTTGAAGGACGACAACCTCACCCTTCTTGCCGCCTTCCGCATCCAACAACTCTGCGCGCACGGACGTCACCGCCGGAGTGGCCGCGTTTTCGGCGGGCATCATGTTGGCATTGTTATCGCCAGCCTCGGGCGCACCGGAACAGGCCGAAACAATCATCAGCGTGGTGGCCATAAGTGCAGTACGGCTAATGGAGGACTGAAAAAACATGCTATTCTCCCGTTGATCCATCTGGACGAATGGTTTTGGAGAACAAAGCCTAACGAACAAGATTTGTTCCGGCCAGAAAAAATCAGGTGATTACGCGCCCTGTGCCATAAGCATGCCCTGCATGGCGCCCAACAAAAAAGAGGCCAGTCTCGCGACCAGCCTCTTCTTTTAAATCATCCGGGAAGAAACCCTCCCAAAACAATTCTTACATGCCCGAACCCGGACCGTAGGTGATTTCCACACGGCGGTTCTGCAACTCGCGTACACCGTCGGCGGTTTCGACGCGCGGCTTGCTCTCACCGAAGGCTTCGGTCGAGATCACGTCTTCCGAAATACCCTTGGAAACCAGGTACGCCTGTACGGAGTCGTTACGACGCTGCGACAGGGCTACGTTGTAAGCCGGCTGACCGGACTTGTCCGCGTGGCCTGCCAACATGACCTGGGCATTGCCGCAATCGCCATAGGCGGTGACGGCATTGTCGAGGATCGTCGCAGCATCCGGCGTGATATCCGACTTATCGAATTCAAAGAACACGATATACGGCCCAGGCGTGCACTCAACCACCGG
>CAYGOH010000022.1:0-18862 GCA_964351385.1 uncultured Sphingobium sp.
CTGAGCCGCTAAACCCGACGGGTGCCGTCTCTACCGCCCGTTCCTGCCCTATATGCCAGTCACGCCGGCCTCTGGCTGTGCGAACCCGATGGCCAGACCCGTGCGCTGGCGCGCGGCGAAGCGGTTGCGCGCGCCGCAGAAACGCCGGTCATTCTCCTCAACGCACCACTGACCGGACAACGGCTCGGCTATGGAGACCTCTCCGGCCTCGACCTTCTGGAGCTTTGGGCATTCATCCACCCTGCCCAGTTCCTTGTGCCGACGCCAAAAGGGCTGGCGGAATCTCTCAATCTGGATGTTCCGCGCCGGGATCAGGACGTACCGGCGATGCTGCGGGACGCCACAGCGTCCCTCCTGAAGCGCCTGACCGGTGATCCATGGAAAGAGCGTGAAGGCGCATGGACATCCGCGCAGGCGCTTCAGCGGTTGCGCTGGTCATGGGCGCCGCTCGTCACGCCGCTGATCAGCAAACCCGCGCAGGCGGAGCGCTGGCTATTCTCACGCCTGCCCGAATGGGAGGAACAGCCACCCCGGCCCGCACCACGTCCGGTTGTGCTGACCGCAGACGATATCGGCGAGCGCCTTGCCGAGATGCGCGGCAGCCTGGCGGAACCCCGGCCCGATCAGCAATCCTACGCAACCGCGCTCGGCAAGGCATTCGCGCCCAGGGAGCACCGGAAACAGCCGAACCTCGTCCTCGCCGAGGCGGGCACGGGTATCGGCAAGACTTTGGGCTACCTCGCTCCCGCCTCGCTCTGGGCGGATGAGGCGGGCGGCACCGTGTGGATATCGACCTACACCAAGGCGTTGCAACGCCAGCTCGACTCAGAAACCGCGCGCATCCCGCCCAAGACATCGGGCGCGGGCGCGAAGGTCGTCGTGCGCAAGGGGCGCGAAAATTACCTCTGCCTGCTCAATCTGGAAGATGCGCTGCAAGGCGGATTTTCCGGACGCGCCGCCATTCTGGCGCAGCTCGTCGCCCGCTGGGCCGCGTTCAGCAAGGATGGCGACATGATCGGCGGCGACCTGCCCGGCTGGCTGCCCACCCTGTTCCGGCGCAATGGCTCGACGGCGCTGACCGACCGGCGCGGCGAATGCATCTATGCCGGATGCCCGCATTACCGGAAATGTTTCATTGAACGCGGTGTACGGGCCTCGGCGCATGCCGATATCGTGATTGCCAATCATGCGCTAGTGATGATCAATGCCGCGCGTGGCCGGGACGCCGGAAATGCACCTACGCGCATGATATTCGACGAGGGCCATCACATCTTCGATGCCGCCGATTCGACCTTCTCAGCGACACTGGGCGGTCAGGAGGCGATTGAGCTGCGCCGTTGGGTCATCGGCCCGGAAGGAACCTCACGGGGCCGTCGTCGCGGGTTGGCGGCGCGTCTGGCCGACGTTGCGAGCTATGACGCCGAGGGGGCTGCTGTAATCGACCAAGCGCGTCACGCCGCGACCGCCCTGCCCTCTGACGACTGGCTCAAGCGCATTGTTCAGGGCGAGCCCTTCGGTCCGGTCGAAAGCCTGCTCGCCGCGGTCCGCGCCCATGTCTACACGCGCAGCGAAGACGGCCGGTCAGGCAGTGATGCAGGCTATGGGCTGGAGGCCGAACTTGCGGAACCAAGCGGCGCGCTGGTCGAGGCAGCGATGGAAGCCGCCGAGTGCCTTGACGGACTGCTGAAACCCCTGAACCGGCTGGGCAAGCGGCTGGAGGCAATCCTGACCGATCCGCCCGATTGGGCCGACGGCGCGGCACGCGCGCGGATGGAAGGCGCGCTCGGCTCGTTGGGTTGGCGCACGGATCTTATCGCCGGTTGGCTGGCCTTACTCAGCCGCATAGGCGGCCCCGCCGACCCCGATTTTGTCGATTGGCTGGCGGTGGATCGTTATGAAGGACGCGAATTCGACGTGGGCCTTCACCGGCACTGGCTCGACCCAAGCCGCCCTTTTGCCCAGGTTGTCCTGCAACCGGCCCATGGTGTGGCGTTGACTTCGGCAACCCTGCGCGGCGGCGGCGAGGATTGGGCTATTGCAGAAGCGCGGAGCGGCGCGCGACATCTCGATTTTGCCGCGTCCCGCTTTGAAGCAGCCAGTCCCTTCAACTATGGCGAACAGGCTGAAGTGCTGATCGTCACGGACATAAAACGGGGCGATATAGCTGGCCTGTCAGCGGGTTATTCGCGCCTGATCGAGGCGTCGCAGGGCGGCGCACTCGGGCTGTTTACCGCCATCAGGCGGTTACGCGCCGTCCATGCACGGATCGCAGACCGGCTCGCACGCGCCTCGCTTCCGCTCTACGCACAGCATGTCGACCCGATCGATACCGGCACACTGATCGATATTTTCAGGGACGATGTCCACGCATCCTTGCTCGGCACCGATGCGCTGCGCGACGGTGTGGATGTTCCGGGACACACCCTGCGGCTACTGATCATGGAGGGTGTACCATGGCCAAAGCCCACGGTCCTGCATTCGGCACGGAAACTGGCGGGCGGCGGCAGCGCCTATGACGATGCGATTATCCGCGCGCGTCTCGCGCAGGCGTTCGGTCGGCTTATCCGGCGCGCCGACGACAAGGGCATTTTCGTGATACTCTCTGCTGCAATGCCGAGCCGCCTGCTCAGCGCTTTTCCACCAACTGTCCCGATCCGCCGCGTCACGCTCGACGAAGCGGTTATTACAGTGAGCGAGCGACTTGGTTTTGCAACGCCATTGGTGCATCACGAGAGAGAATCAGGACTTGGGAACAGATGAAGACACTCACCTTGCTGCGCCACGCCAAATCCGGGTGGGATGATCCTGTACTGCGCGATTTTGACAGGCCTCTGAACAAAAAGGGCATTCGCGCAGCCAACGCCATGGGCCAGAAAATGCGGGCGGAAGGATTGCAGGTCGACAAGCTGGTTGCCTCCCCCGCCGCGCGCGTGGTTGGAACACTGGAAGGTTTTTCCGAAGGATTGGGCCGCGTCATAGAGCCGGTGTGGGACCGGCGCATCTATCTGGCGTCGTCTGCTACCTTGCTCGACATCATCCGTGAGACCGACGATGCTGTGGAGAACCTGATGCTGGTGGGCCATAATCCGGGCTTGGAGGATCTCGTTCTCGATCTAGTCAGCGACGACGGACATTCCCCGCTTCGCGATGTCGTGGAGGAAAAGTTTCCGACTGCATCGATCGTGCGTATGAGCTGGGACGGCGCAAGCTGGTCATCGCTGGGCTCATCCAGCGGCATCGAGCTGGACATGTTCATTCGTCCACGCGACATCGATCCGGAGCTTGGCCCGGACCATTAACCGGTCAAAATTTCGTCAGGAAAGCGTACTGGCAAGCTTGGCCCGGATTGTGGAGAGCTTCGCCACAAGATCGTCGGCTGCGACCGCCAGCACATCTTGTTCGAACTGAGGGCTGACGGCAGCGTCCGAAGGTGCCACCGATGCCGTTACCGGATTGGCTTTCCCTTGCTGCGGCGCTTTGCCCTCCAGCGCCTTTTGCGCGCCTCGGACAGTATAGCCCTCGACTGTCAAAAGATGATGGATGCGACGCGCCAGCTCAACATCTTCATTGCGATAATAGCGCCTGTTGCCCGCGCGTTGCAGCGGTCGCAACATGGGAAAGCGCGTTTCCCAATAGCGCAAGATATGCTGCGGCACATCAAGTTCGCTCGCGAGTTCGCCGATAGTGAGAAAGGCACCGTGCTGTTTGTTCATGACCAAAATGTTGCACCTGCCCCGGTCAGGGTCAACCGCCGATATCAACAATATTGAGAAGCACTGTCCGGACCTGGATCTATGCCCCGGCGACCTGATCTCTCATGATCTGGCTCGGACGGAAGGTCATAACACGCCTGGGTGAGATCGGGACCTCGATGCCGGTCTTGGGATTACGGCCAACACGACCATTCTTGTCGCGTAGAACGAAGGTGCCGAACCCGGAGATCTTGACGTTCTCGCCCCGCTCCAGAGCATCGCACATCAAGCCGATGAGGGTCTCGATAATCTTCGCTGACTCAGCGCGTGACAGCCCAATCTTTTCATGCAGGCTCTCTGCCAGATCCGCGCGCGTCAGAGTATCGCTATCCCCCATAAACCTGCTCTTCCTCAACTTTTCCCCACAATCGGCTCTTCTTTCACGAACTGACAAGCTTTTGCAAGGCCAAGCGCGTGGATTCGTCCTGATTCGGTGCAACTGCCAGTTAAGTTCGGATTTTTTTGCGCGTCAAACCCGCAGAAGGCAGGCGCCCCAGGTAAAACCGCCCCCCATGGCTTCCAGAACGACAACATCGCCGCACTTGATCCGGCCATCTCGAACGGCGAGATCATAGGCAAGCGGGACGGATGCGGCAGATGTATTGGCGTGTTGATCCACCGTAACGACCACCTTCTCAGGAGCCAGCCCCAGCTTGCGCGCAGTCGCATCCAGGATGCGTGCATTGGCCTGATGCGGAACGACCCAGTCAATGTCTGTTGCGGCCATCCCTGCACTGTCGAGCACCTCGCGCAAGACCGACGCAAGGTTAGTCACCGCATGCCGGAAAACTTCCTGCCCCTTCATCCTGACCTTGCCGACCGTACCGGTGGTGGAAGGCCCGCCATCAACATACAGAAGATCATTATATCTGCCGTCAGCATGCAACTTGGACGCCAATATGCCGCGGTCGCCGGCTTCACTCTCTTCCGCCGCCAGCACCATCGCACCTGCACCGTCGCCGAATAGAACGCACGTCGTACGATCCTCCCAGTCGAGAATACGGCTGAACGTTTCCGCACCGATGACAAGCGCCCTTTTCGCAGCGCCGGACCGGATCATGCTGTCGGCGACCGTTACCGCGTAGAGGAAACCTGAACATACCGCAGCGACGTCAAATGCCACGCAGTCGTTGATGCCGAGTGCCATCTGCACCTTCGTCGCGCTTGCAGGAAATGTCTGATCGGGCGTCGCTGTGGCCAGGATGATAAGGTCGATGTCGGTCGGTTCAAGTCCGGCCATGTCAAGCGCCGCCCGTGCCGCGTCCGTGGCGAGCGTGGATGTCGTCTCATCGTCGCCGGCGATATAGCGGTTTGTAATGCCAGTGCGCCCGCGAATCCATTCGTCAGAAGTATCAACGCGCTGCGCCAGCTCTTCATTGCTGACAGACCGTGCCGGAAGCGCAGACCCACTGCCCAGAACAACAGATCGCCTCATCATTTGGCTGCAGACCCCATCATATTCGTTTGAGGATCAATGCCTGCCATGTCGCTGCTGATCCGTTTTGTTATGTCTTCTTCCAACAGGCGAGCGGCCACATGTACGGCGTTGGCAACACCTTTGGCATTAGCGCTGCCGTGGCTTTTGACGACGACACCGTTCAGGCCCAGAAATACCGCGCCATTATGCTGATTGGGATCGAGATGATGTCGCAACAGGTGCATCGCAGGCTTGGAAATCAGAAAGCCGATCTTGGAACGGATTGAGCTCGTAAAGGCCCTGCGCAACAGATCCGTCACGAATCTCGCCGTGCCTTCCGCCGTCTTCAGCGCAACATTGCCGGAAAATCCATCGCTGACGATCACGTCGACATCGCCACTGGCCAGTTTATCGCCCTCTGTGAAACCATCGAAGCTCATGGCAAGATGCGCGCTGTCGCGCAGCACGGTGGCGGCGGCCCTGATCTCGTCCGTACCCTTCAGATCTTCCGTACCGATGTTGAGCAGCCGCACGCGGGGTCGTTCCAGGTCCATTGCGACCCGCGCATAGGCTGCGCCCATAACGGCGAACTGTACCAGATTGCGGGCATCGCACTCGGTATTCGCGCCCAGGTCCAGCATAACGACATCGTTGTTGCCGAGCGTGGGGAGCAGCGCCGCCAAAGCCGGACGATCGACGCCCGGCATAGTGCGCAGCGCCAGCTTGGACATCGCCATCAGCGCGCCCGTATTCCCTGCCGAAACGGCAGCGCCCGCCTCACCCTTTTTAACTGCCTCTATTGCGAGGCCCATGGAGGTTTTTTTGGCGCGACGGATGGCCGCTGCCGGCTTCTCGTTCGCGTCCACCACGCCATCGCAGTGAAAAATCTGCGAGGCCGCCTTGAGATTGGGATGATTGTCGAGCGCAGCCCTGATGCGGACTTCATCGCCGAACAGGCTGAACCGGAGGCCATCATGACGGCGCCGGGCCTCGGCCACGCCCGCCATCATGACGCGCACGCCCTCATCGCCGCCCATCGCGTCTATGGCGATATGCGGCGTATTCATTGCATCATCCCCTTATGGCTGACGCCTGTCAGGCTCCGACGGCGATGACTTCACGGCCATTATAATGGCCACATGCGTTGCACATATGATGTGGGCGCTTGAGCTCACCGCAGTTCGAGCATTCCTGGAAGGCTTCGGCCTTCAGAGAATCGTGGCTACGGCGCATACCGCGCTTGGAAGGAGACGTTTTCCGCTTTGGAACAGCCATGTCGGCACCTGTAATTCGTAATTAAAGCCATAGCGACGCTCGGAGAGGCTCGGTATCGGCTTGAGGCCGACACGGAACCTTTTTGCCCGTCAGGGCCGTCCGGTTATCGCGAAGTCCTGCGCCTATAGCGGGTTTTCCCGCGCACGCAAGTCTTTCCTTGGCCTGAAATTCACCCCTGCAATCCGAGCGCCTGATCCCCGACAAAAGGATTGCTCGACCGCTCATGGCCAAAATTGCTCATCGGGCCATGCCCCGGCACGAAGGCGACGTCATTACCCAGCGGCCAGAGCTTGCCGGTGATGGCATCGATCAAGTCCTGATGATTACCGAGAGGAAAGTCCGTCCGCCCGATCGAACCCTGGAACAGCACGTCCCCGACGATCGCAAGGCGCGATGGCTCGTGGTAGAAGACGACATGCCCCGGCGTATGACCTGGGCAATGGATCACATCAAAGACGAGATTCCCGACGGTAACCGTCTCGCCGTCATGCAACCAGCGATCCGGTTCGAAGGGTTTGCCGTTGATGCCATAGGAACGACCATCTTCTTCCAGACGGGAAATCCAGAACCGGTCGTCCTCATGCGGGCCTTCGATCGAAACGCCCAAATCCTTCGCCAAAATTCCGGCCTGGCCACAATGGTCGATATGCCCATGGGTCACCAGAATCTTTTCAATGTCCACTTGATGCTCGCGCGCCGCGTCCTTGAGCCGGTCAAGATCCCCGCCGGGATCGACAAATGCCCCCTTGCCCGTCGCGGTACACCATAGCAGCGTGCAATTTTGCTGAAGCGGTGTAACAGGAATTATGGCCGCACGAAGCGGCGGGATTTTGTCAGGAGCCTCACTCATTCATTCGCTTTGAGCGATGCCTGCCCGCGATGCAACCGCAATCGACCCAATACCCCCGCGAAGGCCCCATGGCCGGCAAGCCGTAATGCCAAAGCGTCATCGAACCGCGTTCACAAAATGAGGCGTGAGGACCACACCACCCTGCCTGCAATGCTAACAAGGCTGCTGTCCACATCTTCCCATGATGGATAATGCGGATTATCGCTCGATATGGTCAGTATTTTCTTGCCCGAGCGCGGAGAGAGGGAAACGCGTTTAACCATCAGCGAATCCTCCAACCGCAACACGTAAATGCCGTCACGCAACCTGCCATAGGCATCCCCCGAATCGACCATGATCGTGTCGCCATTGTTGAGGGTCGGCGACATGGACTCTCCTTTTACATCGATAATGGAGAGGTTTTCCGGCTGAAGCCCGAGACGCTTGAGCCATCGCCTGTCAAAACCGATGGCGTCACTTTCGAACTCCTGAATCAATGTGCTGCCATAGCCGGCGGACGCTTGGAGATCAAACCGCGGAACGAATGCTATCTCCTTATCATTGTTAAGTTTTACACGGAATTTTCCCCGCTTGGCGCTGTCAGGTTGCAGGGATGGCCCACCCAGCAGGACCTCGTCGATACCGAAATATTGAGCGAGCAGCCGCCTGTCCGTCTCGTCAAGTTTTCTTGGCGTTCCTCTTTTTATAAATTGTTGAATATAAGCGGAATTCCTGCCCAACAGCCGGGAAAGCGCGCCATAGTTATCGCCCCGTTCTGCAACCAGCTTTTCAAGAATTTCTCGTGGAGAAACTTCATCCATTTCGGCACCATAAAACGAGGAAACATCCTAGACATGTAGGATTCAAAAAGGAATATAGGATTATTCCTATTTGTCGACTCGTAGATCCTATTCCCTTGTAAACAGGAGGTAAAAACATGCTCATCTTGAGACGGATTGAGGAATTCTTGCGCAACACTGGTATGGCTCCTACCCGCTTTGGACGAGACGCCGTGCGCGACCCGCGACTCGTTTTCGATATGCGAAACGGAAGAGAGCCTACCCCTCGCATGATTGGTAGAATAGAACATTTCATGAACATTATCCAGAATGGGGTCGTTGAACAATGACGCGCGCGCATATTCGCCCAACTATATCGGTACCCCGGACACAGGTTCGACATCCACTCCGTCGCCGTGACTGGCCGCGCCCTCCGAAACATGACCCACACAGCAGAGTGATAGCACAGCTTCTGGCTTTGGCAGGGACAGATTCATCCGTTATCGCGACATCAGCAAGGCCCTGGGCCAGCGCGACCTTCCTGGGTGCACGACATCGAATAGTGCTGAAAATCGAGGGGGACGATCATGTTGAGAAGGCAGAAACTTTTGCAAAAAATCTGCCAGATGCGGAATTCTCCATCACCGGTCACATCGTGGCCGATGCGTGTGTCGATGAGTGGAAAATGATGGCCGAAAGGCCTGACGCTTGCACCTCGGGGAATGAACCCACAGGTCGAGGGTCCGTCATACTGACGGTTTTCGTCCTTACAGTGGAGGACTGGTGATCATCCAACCTTGGCGCTGCCGCCGCGAAATGCTGTGAAAGTTGCGTCCAGACCGCTGGTCCCTTGTCCCGAAACAGCTTCGTGACCAGCTATATCAACTGCGTCAGATACGCTTAGCGCCTCTGCGCCTTTGCCCTGCTCGCCTTCTTCGGGCCGGCGCCCGGCTTGTGCGGCACGGCGCCGCTCCAACCCGCGCTGCAGGCGCTCGGCGAGTTCCTGCAGCGAGGGTTGGGGCGCGCCATCGCCACCAGCGCTGTCATCAACGGGTGAGCGAAATCGCACCCCGGAGAGCAGCCTGTTCATCTCCTGCTCGATGGCGTCCCAGGGCAAGGGCTCGGGGGTGCGCGGCATCGAAAGTCCGGTGAGGTCGGTCACGATTGGCGCGCGCGGCTCCTCCTCCACCCTCAGCGCCGGGCCATCATGGTCCTCGTCGCCGAAATCGACCGGCGGCAGCGCGTCATGTCCCAGGTCACGGCTGGCGAACAGCGGCGCGCGCGGGGGGGCGTCCGGGTGTGAATCCGCCCGCCGAAGAACCGGAAGCGGCTCGACCCAATCGCCGGTTTCATCGACTCGCGCCTCATATTCGAAGGGGCCATCGCTACGCTTGATCAGGCTTTTCAGCTTGGAAAACATATAGCTCACTTCGCTATCCTCTTCTTCGATGTGCGGGGGCACGCGCTTTTTCCACGGGAGCAAGAGCGCCGTAACTCCGGCTGCACCTACAACCGACACGCCTGCCAGCAGTGCCCGTGCAGTGCCGCCCAATGGTGGCGCAAAAGCAGAAACGATGGCCGAAAGGCCGGTCTGCGTGACGCCAAGCTCCAGCAGGTCGTTGGGAAAGCTGTAAGCGAACACGCCCCCGCATGCCGCCGCCAGCGACACCAGAATGAGGTTGGCATGACGCCTTTTCACCGCTTTGACCTGCGTCCTTGGGTTAAAGAGCCTTTGGCCCGATGCCCCTTTCAAGCAGATTTCGGTAAACAGTCTGATAACAGGCGACGTTTATCGCCCAATTGCGGTCGCGCTTCACAAAGCTACGGGCCGTTTCCCGCTGCCGGTCCCACAGACTGCGGTCGGTCAGCAGCCCGGCGAGCGCATCAGCGATAGCAGCCGGATTATCGGGTGCAAACAATGTGCCCGTGACACCATCCTCTATCAGTTCGCGATGCCCGCCAACGGATGACGCTGCCACCAGCCGTCCCTGCGCCATCGCCTCCAATGGCTTCAGCGGGGTTACCAGTTCGGTCAGGCGCATCGACTTGCGCGGATAGGCGAGTATGTCGATCAGGCTGTAATAACGTTCAACCTCTTCATGGGGCACACGGCCGACAAAATGGATTGAGGAAGCAACCGGTGAGGCGAGCGCTTGCGCCCGAAGCGCATCCTCTTTGGGGCCGCCACCGACCAGCAAGAGCCGCGCCATCGGGCGTCGAGCCACAAGCATCGGCATCGCAGCGATGAGATCGTCCAGCCCCTCATAATCATAGAAGCTGCCGATGAACCCGATCACCTCGGTTCCGTCCAGCCCAAGCTCGGCCCGCAAGGCAGGATCGGCAGGCGGAGGGCTACCAAACATCGCCATATCCACGCCATTGGGCGATATCGTGATCTTGCCGGGATCAATTCCGCGTTTGACAAGACCGCGTCTCAAGCCTTCGCATATCACCACGACCGCATCGGCGCGGCGAACGGCACGCGTTTCAAGCATTCGGGTCAGACGATAACGCAGACCGCCTTCCTGCCCTGTGCCATTGCCGACAGCCGCATCCTCCCAAAAGGCACGGATTTCATAAACAAGCGGGATGTTGTGCCGACGCGCCACACGCTGTGCGGCGATGGCGTTCAGGACCGGCGAATGGGCGTGAAGGACGTCGGGACGCCATTCACGCACAAGATTCTCGATCCCGCCTTGCAGGTCGACTATTTCGCGAAGCTCGCCGACGACGGGAAGACCCTTGGCCTGCATGCCCGGCGTACGATGAAAGGTCAGGCCGTCGACGGTCTCAACCTCGGGCCCCGGCGCGCTGTGGCGATGGCCAGTGATGCCGCGCACGTCCCAGCCTTGTGCGATTTGCGCGCGCAGAATCGCCCGCGTCCGGAACGTATAGCCGCTGTGGAGCGGAAGGCTGTGATCGAGTATGTGCAGGATCCGCGGCATGCCATGCCCTTAGACCGGAAATATTTAACGGCGCGTCAACCCTGTTGAGCTAGGGCAAAAGGAGGCAGAAAGGCAATCACCAATGCTGCTGAACGGAATTGCGGGCGACAGGAAATAGCAAAAGGATGATCGATACCTTTTCCATCCTGCTCAGCCATGCGTTGGTGTTCATCGCCTGTTGGCGGCTGTTGGCGCGGGCAGACCTCGACGATGAGCGCGAGGAACAGCCCCGCCCCCTGACGGGACCCGGCAAGCAAACCGATGCGTGATGTGTTCTTCCTCCTGTTTCTGGCGGGCATGTTCGCCATCTCGTTCAGGCGACCGTTCCTGTTCGTGCTGCTCTATGCCTATATCGACATCGTGTCGCCGCAGCGGCTTTCCTATTTCCTGCTGAACTCGGTCCCGGTCTCCGCCATCGCGTTCGCCTTCGCCTTTCTCGGCTGGCTCGCCATCGACAAGAAGCGCGACAGCCGCCTTTCATGGCGGCAACTATTGATGGCTCTGCTTTTGCTCTGGTGCTGGAACACGACAGCACATGCCGATTTTCCGCTGGAGGCCGCCGACAAATGGTCGTGGGTCTGGAAAAGCCTGGTCTTCGCCATTTTCCTGCCTCTCACATTGCGCACGCGCTTGCGGATAGAGGCGTTAGCACTGGTGATGGTGCTGTGCGCGAGTACCATCATCGTGGGCGGCGCGATGAAGACAGTGATGGCGGGCGGCGGCTATGGCGAGCTCAATCTGATGGTGGAGGATAATAGCGGGCTATACGAAGGGTCGACGATATCCACCGTCGCAATCGCGATCATCCCGCTGATCTTCTGGCTGGCGCGCCATGGCACCATCTACCGCCCGGACTGGCGGGTCCGGATATACGCCACCGCCCTCGCCCTTTCCTGCCTGCTGATCCCGATCGGCACGGTGACACGAACCGGGCTGCTCTGCATCATCCTGCTTGGAGCACTCATCCTGTGGCGCAGCGAGAAACGGCTGATCTATGGGGCTGGGATCGGCCTCCTGGCCCTCGTTACCATCCCATTCCTGCCCACCAGCTTCACCGAGCGGATGGCGACGATCCAGAATTATCGGGGCGATCAGAGTGCTTCCACGCGAATCGAAGTGTGGAAATGGACGCTCGACTATGTGAAAACACATCCCATGGGCGGCGGGTTCGACGCCTATCGATCGAACAGCTTCACCTATGACGCGGTGCGAACCGAGGGCGAGAACGCGAACCAGCGCCTGATCCGCGAGCACATCGTCGAAAAGGAACGAGCCTATCACAGCGCTTATTTCGAAATGCTGGGGGAACAGGGTTATCCCGGCCTGCTGCTTTGGGGCCTGATCCATCTCATTTCGCTGATTACCACCCAACGCATGTATCGACGCTATCGCCATCGCACAGGCCCTGAAGAAGGCTGGATTGCGCCGCTCGCCGTCGCTTTGCAGCAGGGGCATCTGATCTATCTGTTGGGCGCGGTGTTCATCGGCATCGCCTATCAGCCCTTCATTTTCATGCTGCTCGCGCTCCAGATCGGTCTGTCCACCTATCTTGCGCGGCTCCGCAAGCAGGGCGAGGCACAGCCCATATTCGCGCGAGAGTGACACGCGTGAGCGCACAGCGACAGATTGAAGGCCTCACGCTCGCGCGCGGCATCGCTGCGTGGATGGTGGTTCTATTCCATATTCGCGGCGGCATGCCATGGCTGCCTGATGGCGTCATGGCGGTGCTGGATAAAGGATATCTGGCGGTCGATTTCTTCTTTCTACTCTCTGGCTTCGTCATCTATCTGAGCGCGCATCGGGCGTTTCTGGCCGACGGACTGGCTGCCCTACCCGCCTTCTTTCGTGGCCGCGCCGCACGGATAGTTCCGCTCTATGCCGTGATGCTGGCCCTGACGATCGCGTTCGCCGCGCTGCTGACGATGACCGGGCGCGAGCATGCAGGATATCCGTGGACCGAACTCCCGCTCCACATCCTGCTGCTCCAGAATTGGGGCTTCACCGATGCGCTCACATGGAACCATCCCGCCTGGTCGATCAGCACAGAGTTTGCCGCATATCTGCTGTTCCCGGCCCTTATCCTGGCCATCCCGCTGCACCGGCTGCCGCGTTGGACGCTGTTGGCCGGTATTGCAGGACTGATCGGCATCATGGCGCTCATCCTTGGCGCGGCGGGGTTGCGCGATCTGGGACAAGACATCCCGCATTTCGGGATCGTCAGGTGCCTGTTTGAGTTCAGTGCCGGATGCCTGCTTTGTGCCCTCTGGCTCAGGGGCCGTGAGACGAGAATGCGAAGTGCGATATTCGCCGCCGCCTGTGTCATCATCGTATCGACGCTCTTTTGGAGCATTCAGGCTCCTGCCGAACTCTGGGCTTTTCCCCTGATTGCAGCGGCCTTAATCTTCCTGGTCGCATCCGCCCCGCAGCCTCGGTTTCCCCGCACGCTCATCTACCTCGGAGACATCAGCTACGCGACCTATCTTTCGCACTTCATGCTGTTCATCTGGTTCAAGATCGTGGCTGTGTCCGCCCCGGCCAACATCGCCCCCCCTGTCATATTGCTGTTTCTCGCGCTGACCTTCGCCGTTTCAGCGTTCCTGTACCACAGCGTCGAAAAGCCGGGACGCAGTTTGGGGACCAAGTATCGTTAACGCGATAACAACCATGATCCGATATTGTCCGTAGCGGAGTTTAACAAACGGACAGGCTTGGCGACAATGACATTGATGAACAAGGTTCAGGGCATTTTTCGCGCGCGATTGCCGCGCGTTGTGCTGGCCGTCTCTCTCGTGGCGATGGGCACGTTGGGCTTCGCGCCCTATATGTTCAATAATGTTTCGACCCAGGCGGCGATCAATGCGCCGCTGATCCGGCTGACCGCGGCGACCAATGGCATCGTCGGGGGCCTGCCGAATGACGGTGCCTATTTCGCGAAACCCACCGACATCCATTTGCTGGACCTTTCGCGGCGGGCAGGCGAGGTCGCCGATCTGAAGGTCCGCACCGACCTCGCGCTGGCGCAGATCAAGCTGTCCGAGCGGCAACTTGCCGAGCTCAAGGCGCAGGAGCAAAAGCTGAAACACCGCGCATCGGTATTTACCAGCGCGACAACGGCCAGACTGTCCCAAGACAAGCTCGCGACCCAGGCCGCTTTGCACGGGTGCGAGGCCGAACGCGCGCAGCAACTGGCAGCGCTGACCCGCGCGCGCAAGCTCGCCGCGCAAGGGTTCATGTCTCAGGCCGGCGTTGAAAAAGCCGAGGCTGCGGCGGCGCTCAGCACAACGGGATGCGAGGGCACGGAAGCAAAGCTGCGCTCCATCGAGCTGACCCGCAATGCCGCCGAGCAGGGTATCTTCATCGGCGACAGCTATAATGACGCACCCTATGCGGTGCAGCAGGCCGACCGTCTGCTGCTGCAGCGGCAAATGATCGAGAAAACGCTGACCGACGCCACCGCGCAGTACAAGCAACTCAAGCGGCAGCTCGGCGACATGCTGGCCCGCGCCAGCTATCGCGCGCCAGCGGGCACGCTCGTCTGGTCGAGCAGCGCAAGTTCGGGCGTTCCCATCAGCTCGGGCGAACCCATATTGGATCTGGTCGATTGCCGCCGCCGCTTCGTGCAGGTCGCGCTGCCGGAACGCAAGGCCGAAGCGGTCCGCCCCGGATCGCCCGCCGATATTCGCCTGATCGGGTCGGATGACTGGATGGAAGGCAAGGTCGTCAACATCACCGGCGCAGCGGGCAAGCGGGAGGAGAATCTTCTCGCGGCATCATCCTATTCCCTGCCCGGGGATAGGCAGATCATGGTCAATGTCGCCCTGCCCACGCCCAACCTCGGAAAGCTGGACGCCAGCCGCAAATGCGAGGTCGGACGTTTGGCTGAAGTCAGGTTCAGTCGAACGCTGTAACTCAATGTCCGGTATCGCCGCCACCGCACCCTTCGCCCCTCTGGCCCTGTTGCTGGGCGGGCTCATAATTTTCGGGAAGGTCGCCTACTCCCGGACGGGCATTGTAGCGACCATCGCCTGCACCGTCGCTTCCTATATATATTGGCGAGTAACTGAGACGATCCCATGGGGAGGTTCCGCTGGAGAACTCTGGTGGCCGCTAGCGTGCCTGTTCGTCGAGGCAAGCGCGCTGTTCGATGCAGCGATCCTGCTGGCGATATTGTCACGGCCGACGGACCGTTCGGCCGAGGCCGATTCCGGTGAATTGCGCCTGCGCGAAAGGTGGAATGTCGACGCGCGGCAGCTTCCCCCGGTCGATATCTTCATCGCCACCTACAATGAACCGCGCGAGGTTCTTGAAAAGACCGTGCTCGGCTGTCTCGCGCTGGAGTGGCCAGAGGCGCGCGTTTGGGTGCTTGACGACGGCAGGCGGCAATGGGTGCGCGACTTCTGCCTTGGCAAGGGCGCGGGCTACATCAACCGACCAAACAACAAGGGGGCGAAGGCGGGCAATATCAACCACGCCCTGACCCAGACCAATGCCCCCTTCGTCGCGGTATTCGATGCCGATTTCGTACCGCGTCGCGACTTCCTGCTGCGCACGATGGGCTTTTTCGAAGATGACAAGGTCGGCATCGTGCAGGTACCGCACAGTTTTTACAATCATGACCCCATGCAGACCAATCTGGGCCTCCAACAATCGATGCCCGATGATCAGCGCTTCTTTTTCGAGGCGATCATGCCCGGTCGCGACGGCTGGGACGCTTCCTTCTGCTGCGGATCCAACTCCGTCACGCGCCGCACCTTGTTCGAGGATATTGGCGGCGGCCTGCCCGAAGGGTCGATCACTGAGGACATGCTCCTTACCCTGGCCAGCCTGCGCAACGGCTATGTCACGCGCTATCTCAACGAGCCGCTGGCCTTCGGACTGGCGCCCGAGAGCACTGCGGCATTTTTCGTGCAGCGGCAGCGCTGGGCGCAAGGGGCAATGCAGATCCTTCACCTGAAATGCGGGCCGCTTGGCCCCGGTCTCAAACTGCGCCACCGGCTGCTTTTCCTGCCGTCGGCTTGGCTGACGCAGGGCATGCAATCGATCTTCATGGTCCTGACGCCCATCATGTTCATGCTGTTCAACCTGTCGCCGATGGTCAATGTCGACCTGCACAGCCTGCTCTTCTTCCTGTTGCCGATGATCGTGGCGCTGCTGACCGGCATCACTATGCTGGCGCCGGGGCGCTACTATCCCATGGCCGCGCAGGTCCTCGGCCTGTTTCAGGCGTTCCGCATCTTGCCGGTCGCGTTGCAAACCTTGTTCAGGCCCAAAGGGCTGGTGTTCAAGGTGACACCGAAGGGATCCAACGCCAGCGGCGGCCAATGGGAGGCGACGATCTTCTTCTGGGCGATGCTGATGATAGCAGCCAATGTCATCGGCCTGGCCATCAATCTGTCACCGGACACGCGAATAGTATCGCAGGACGGATTGCTGCCGGTCGTCAGCTTCTGGGCGACGGTCAATATCATATTGCTTCTGCTGGTGGCGATGATGTGTCTTGAGCGCCCGCGCATTCGTGGCGAGGAACGTTTTCCGCTGAAGCAATCGGTTACGGTCATGGGTGAAAACGGCCAGATGGTGATGTCCGGCGATGGCGATGTGTCTATTTCCGGCATTGGCCTTCGTTTCCCGCAAGAGACCCAGTTTCAGAAGGGCGAACGGGTACAGGTCATCATGCCGGAAGTCGGCATCATCCGCGGCATTGTCCAGCGCGCCGGCCAACGGCTCGGCATCGCATTCGACTTTCAGTCGGCCGAGGTGCGCGATCAGTTGATCATAGCCCTGTTCACCAACCGCATTGAGGCGAACGCGCAGCGCCCCTCTTCTGTGGCCGTCGCGGGCGCCGTGCTGCAGCGCATCTGGTCGGCGGACCTGAGCGCATCGGAAAGCGCTTCGCAAACGCCCGCGCCAGAAATGCCCGAGGTCAAGCTGGAACCGGCAGCCCGTCTGATCGCGCCGGCAAAAAAACAGGTTGCGCCTCCGCCCGAAAAGCCACGGCCTGCAACACCTTCAAAACGCAAGAAAGCTGCCTGACGATCACGTCGCCAGACAAGCAATACCGGCCTAGCCAGTGTTGACTCTCGTCGATATACGGCCCCGTTGCGGAACAAAACTGCGTTTCAAATGTTCCATTCCCGCTATTCCGCGCGCATAATTTTCTAGGGTCGACCTTCAACTAATGCACAATTTGAATTTTCAGGTCGATCTGACCAATTGCGATCAAGAGCCCATCCATCTTCTGGGCGCCATTCAACCAGTAGGTTGTCTTCTGGCGCTCACCTCTGACTGGATCATCGCGCGAGCCTCGCAAAATGTTGCGGACTTCTTGGGCTCAGGGCCTGAGGATCTGATCGGCAACCCGCTGGTGGATGTCGTTCAACGCGAAGCGATGCATTATTTGCGCAACCGTGCCGCCTACATCGTTAATGCGGATACGGTGGAGAGGATCTTCGCGTGCAACCTGCGTGCGGACCTGCCGCCGTTCGACATTGCGATCCATTTTTCCGGGTCACAGATCATACTGGAGATAGAGCCCGCCGTTCAGTGCGCCGGCGACACTCCGGGGACAATGCGCTGGATGATGGCGCGGCTCGATGGTCAGCCCGACATGGACTCTTTCTACCGCGAAGGCGCACGGCAGGTGCGGGCCTTGCTCGGCTATGACCGCGTGATGGTCTACAAGTTCGCGCCAGACGGTCATGGCGAAGTGGTGGCCGAAGCGTGCAAGCCCGGCATCGGCACGTTCAAGGGGCTGCATTATCCCGCAAGCGACATCCCGAAGCAGGCGCGCGCTCTGTATGAACGCAACCTCATCCGCACCATCCACGACATCGATGCTACGCCGGTGCCGATTGTGCCTGCGCTCGATGAGCTGGGTAAGCCCCTTGACCTGTCACTTTCCATCCTGCGCTCGGTTTCGCCCATCCATATCGAATATCTCAGGAACATGGGTGTGCAGGGGTCGTTGTCGATTTCGATCATCATGGAGGACAAGCTGTGGGGCCTGTTTGCCTGCCACCATTATGCGCCCCTCTCCCCCAGTTTTGAGCGCCGGTCGCTCAGCGAGTTGTTTTCGCAGATGTTCTCGATGCGTCTCGAAAGCCGTGAGCGGCGCGATCTGATGGAGTATGAACGGCGCACGCGCGAGATTTCCGACAAGCTGTTGGGTGCGGTGGCGTCCGGCGATACCCTGCTCAACGATCCCGACTGGCTCGCCGACATCCTCACCAGCGCGATACCTGCCGATGGCGTCGGCATCTGGATCAACGGTGGCTATGCCTTTTCCGGTCATACCCCGCCCACCGAAGATTTCCGCCGGATCATCCGCGCGTTGAATGGTACGGCCGGCGGCAAGGTATTCGCGACCGACTGTATCGGTAAACTGGTCAAGGATGCCGAGCCCTTCAGAAACGACGCATCCGGCATGCTCGCCATACCGATTTCGCGTTCTCCCCGGGATTATGTCGTCCTGTTTCGCAAAGAGATAAAAAGCTCGGTGCGTTGGGCCGGAGACCCGCACAAGCCCATCGAATATGGACCCAACGGGCCGCGCCTGACCCCGCGCGAGAGTTTCGCCGAATGGCTGGAACAGGTGGAGGGGCATAGCACGCCCTTCACGCCGGCAGAATTGCGGGTTGCAGAGACATTGCGCGCCACGCTGATCGAAGTGGTGTTGAGGCTGGCCGACGAAGCAGCCGCCGAGCGGCATCAGGCCAATGCGCGGCAGGAACTGCTGATCGCGGAGCTCAACCACCGCGTCCGCAATATATTGGGCGTCATTCGCGGGCTGATCAGGCAATCGCCATCAGATGATATGTCGATCTCCGAATTCGTGAAAATTGTCGACGGTCGCATTCATGCTCTTG
>CAYGOH010000022.1:18953-20518 GCA_964351385.1 uncultured Sphingobium sp.
TCAGGCGCTGATCGATGCCGAAACACGCGCTTTTGCAGCGAACAAGCAAAACGCGATCAAGGCAAGCGGTGCCGCCATCCTGCTCAACCCGCAGGCCTATTCCACCATGGCGCTGGTGATCCATGAGCTTGTCACCAACTCCACCAAATATGGCAGCTTGTCGAGCGATGGCGAGGTTCACCTTACTTGGGATCGCGGCAATATGGGCGAGTTGATTGTCAACTGGCAGGAGGTCGATGGACCCGAAGTGCGTGCGCCAGAGAGGAAAGGCTTCGGCACTACGATCATTGAGCGGTCGGTGCCCTATGATCTGGGTGGCACGGCTCAGATCGATTATCAGCCATCGGGCGTGTACGCCCGCTTCACCATTCCCAAACGCCATGTATCCGAAAGGCAGGCAGCGATGAACGGCGCGACACCTCACCCCCAAGTCACTCATGTGCAGGATGTCATCGTGCCACCGGACATGCTGGAGGGTCTGACAGTCCTGCTGGTTGAAGACAGCTTCATCATCGCGCTCGATGCTGAAGACATCCTACAGCGCGCCGGGGCAGAAATCCTGACCGCATCGACGGTGGAGGCCGCCCACGACCGGTTGGACGACGCCAATCCCGACTTCGCGATACTCGACATCAATCTGGGCGACCAGAACAGCTTCGGTATCGCTGAACGGCTGGTGGAGATGGGCGTCCCGTTCTTCTTTGCATCCGGCTATGGCGAACAGGCCAAGCTGCCCATGGACCTGCGGTCCACGCCGGTGCTGCAAAAGCCCTACACCAACGCCAATATCATGCGCAGCGTCGCGGAACTGCGCGGCATAGAGCTTTAGGTGACGCAATGAACGTCAGCTACGCCCAATTCGAACCTTCCGCACGCTCGGTTCTTCGGTCGGCGACTGCGGTTGACCATGAAATTGTCGACGCGGCCTATGGCCGGTTCAGGCTGGCCACCCGCACCGGATATAGCGGATTTCTGATCGCCCATGCGCGGATTTTGCCGGTGGCCGAGCGGGTGCTCGATCCCGGCTCGCTGCTGCCCGATTGGGTCGGACGAACGCAGGCGCTGCTCAGCGATCTGGATGCCTTGGGGCTGGATCGACCCGAAGAAATCACATTCCCATTGCCGCAAAGCGAGGGGGCGCGTTGGGGCGCGATTTACGTGCTGGAAGGGTCGCGGCTGGGCGGCGATATGTTGAGCCGGACTGTACCGTCGCGCTATCCCTCCACCTACCTCGAATCCCGGCACGGTCAGGGTCAGTGGCGCGCGCTTGTCGAACAGCTTGATGAAGCCGATGAAGGCCCGCATTGGCAACGCGAGGCAATCGCCGCGGCAAAGTCCCTGTTCTGCGCCTATCTGGAGGCCGCGCGCGGGTAATCAGCTTTGTGCGCGGTTCTCTGACACAATAGCGGCGATCGCCTCGCATCCGGCGCGATCGGCGGCATCGAATCGACCGATCACCGGGCTATCGATGTCCAGCACGGCTATGACCTTACCATACCGGATAATCGGCACCCCAATCTCCGACCGGCTTGCCACGACGCAGGCGATATGGCCGGGAAAGGCGT
>CAYGOH010000023.1:0-14138 GCA_964351385.1 uncultured Sphingobium sp.
CACCACAAGCCTGAATCACAACCGTCACCGCAAATCAATGGGTCCTGACCCTAGCAGCACGGCGGTTGTAGGCGAATTGTGGTGCACAGCGAGATATGTCGGCGAGGGAGCGCCAGAAGGCGGTGTGGAAATCTCATGGGCGGTCGTTTTGATCGACACCATCGTCAATGGCAAGGTGAGCACTGAACACGCTCATTTCGATTCCCAGGCTTTTGCAAAGGCCATCGAACAAGCGGCTGCATGACTGCCACGCGGGCTTCACATAGTTTAGCCAGGCAGCTAGGTGATCCGGTAAAGTAACATAGTGGCGATGCCCAGTATCGCTGCCACTGATCACAGGTCAGCATCGTCTCTTTCGGCGAGAAAGTCTCTCGACCAAGCGATGAAGCTGACCTGAACCCATTTCAATCGTTTCGAGAAGCCATGCAGGACTTGCCGATAATAGGTTCGGCTTTTCATCCTGCCCAGATTATACCTTGCAACCTAGCGGTCAAGGATCACGCGGTCGGGATCGGGCCAGCAAGTGGTCATGGCAGCAGCTCTATTCCCCCGGCACGTCAAGCTGGACGCCTCGAAAAACTCTGGCTTTTGAGAGGCGGATTTGATTCATTGCTTTTGCGATTGAGCGGAGGCGATGATGGCGGGACAGCCGGGTTTCTTTGATCTTTCAGACCGGTACGCGGCGCTGAGCGCGGCGGGCGATCCGCTTGAGCGGTTGGGATCTGTGGTGGATTTCGAGGTTTTCCGCGGGCCGTTGATCGCAGCGCTTCGGCGCGGTCCGCGGACCAAGGGGGGGCGGCCGCCGTTTGATCCGGTGCTCATGTTCAAGATCCTGGTGTTGCAGGCGCTCTATTCGCTTTCGGACGAGGCCACCGAGTTCCAGATCAAGGACCGGCTATCGTTCCAGCGGTTCCTGGGGCTCGGGCTCGACGGCACGGTGCCGGATGCCACGACGATCTGGTTGTTCCGGGAGCGCCTGGTGAAAGCCAAGGCGATCGACCGGCTGTTTGCCCGCTTCGATGCCGCGCTGACCGACCGGGGCTACCTTGCCATGGGTGGCCAGATCATCGACGCGACAGTCGTGCCTGCGCCCAAGCAACGCAACACCGAGGAGGAAAAGGCCGCGATCAAGGAGGGCCGTGTGCCCGAGAACTGGAAGCCGGCCAAGGCCCGGCAGAAAGATCGTGATGCGCGCTGGTCGATCAAATACAGCAAGGCCAAGGTGAAAGACGGCGCTGACCCGAAGGCGGCCCAAAGGTCCCGGGGGCCCGTGGATCTTGCCATCCCGATGTTCGGCTATAAAAATCACATTGGCATAGACCGGACGCACGGGCTGATCCGCGCCTGGGACGCCAGCGCCGCCAATGCCCATGACGGGGCGCGCCTGCCTGATCTGGTGAGCCGACAAAATACGGCTTCTGGCGTCTGGGCGGACACCGCCTATCGTTCGAAGAAGAACGAAGCATTCCTCGAAAAGGGCATGTTCAAGAGCCACATCCACCAGAAGCGGTTGCCAGGGCGCCCTCTGCCCGAGCGGATCGCCAAGGCCAACGCCCGGCGTTCGAAGGTCCGCGCCCATGTCGAGCATGTCTTCGCCGGGCAAAAGCACCGCATGGGCCTCCTCGTGCGCACCATCGGTATCGCCCGCGCCCGCATCAAAATCGGCATGGCCAACCTCGCCTATAATTTCCAGCGCCTCGCCTGGCTCGAGGGGCGCACTGCGCCTGCATGACATGAAAACCGGCGTCCATACCGGATCTCAACCGGGAAATCAGCAGCTCAAGGACCCGAAACAGCGGCTGCGTCACCCCCCGCCACGCCCTCGCACCACCATCACGCCAAAATCAGCCGGTTCTTCGAGGTGTCCAGCTTGATGGCCCTGAGAGCCAGTCCCCCAACGTCCATGCTGGTGAACCGACCGCAGAGGTTCGGCTCTGGAAATTGCAAAGCAAGTCGATGCGAAGACCGCAAAATCAGCCAATCAGGCCGAATTCCTCCGGATCATGGGGTCCTTGCGACTACTAGCGAAGCGGAACAAGAATGGTGCAGCCGACGCCGAAACAATCTGCGAGGCGGCGAGGCGCCGCCAAAGTGGATGAGCGGGCCGGTCAGACGCGGGAGCCGAGTTGCTCGGTGAAACCGAACTCCGCACGCATCCTGTCGTTGCTCCTCCCCACGTCGCGCAGCCAGGCGATCCACTCCTCCTTCTGCTCGCCTTCCTTGGTGTGGTAGAGAAGGCGCAGGTTCTCGGAGGCGCGCGGGGAGGTGATCTCCGCGAACACGCGGCGGCGATCACGGCCGTAGAAGTCAAGTACGTCGTCCGCGGCGCCCTCGTGCAGCACGCGATTCAGCGCCTCGATGAGCGCGAACGCGTCGAACATGCCGCCGGTCAGGCCCAGGCCGCCCGTCGGATTGGTGATGTGGCCGGCATCCCCGACCAGCAGCACGCGCCCGACCCGCATGTTGTCCGCGATCCGCTGGTGCATGCGGTACGGGGCGAAAGCGACGACCTCGTAGTCGCGCTCGGGGACGTGGTCGACGAACATGGCGTCGATGCGCGCGGGGAGCTCCTCGATCGGGAGCGACGGATCCTCAACGAAGGTGATGCGCCAGTAGTCGCTCGCGTCGATCTTGCATATGACCGCGCCGTGTTTCTTGTCCAACTGCATAACGCAGTTGGGAAATCCGTGCCTGGCGAGGTCGATCCTGGTGTTGGTGGCGACGTAGCGCTCCGGCCAGGTCACGCCGAGGAATTCGAGGCCAAGGACCTCTCGGCGGATTACGCTGTTGGCGCCGTCGGCCCCGATCAGAAAGTCGCCTTCGAGAGTCTCGAGGCCGCCCGGCCCCTCCACCTCGACGACAACGCGGTCCGCGTACCGGGTGCACCCGGTCAGGCGCGTGGAAAAGCGGATGTCGACGCTCGACTGCCGCTCGAGGTGCCTGGCCAGGACGCGCGAGAGCTGCCCTTGGTGGAGGTGGAGCGCGTATGGATGGGGCACATGTCCGTCGAGGCACGACAGCGTCCAATGAATCATCTCACCGGTGCTATAAACGTGCCAGCCGAAGTCCTGCCGGGTGAAGCCATCCGCCACGCAGTCCTCGAGAAGGCCCATACGCTCCAGGTGCGGCAGCACCGGATAGTGATAGACGAGCGCCCTTGGATTGTCGTTGAGCTGGGGCTCTGCCTCCAGCACCGTGACGCGGCTTCCCGCCTGCGCCAACCCGAGGGCGGTCAACAGCCCGCCGGGGCCGGCCCCGGCGATGATAATGTGCGGCTTCATATCTGGCTCCGTTTGCAGACTTGCGGACCGGTCATCGAGTCGAACAGCCCGATCCAGGCAAGCACGTTGGCATATTTCTGGTCCATGCCGTAGAGGCTGGCGTCGGCCGTCTGGCGGCGGTCAGTGGTCGACGCGCCTCGACGTACCTTTGAAACCTTCATGTCATCCCGTTCCACTGGCCTCCTCAGCCGACCTTCGACCAGCTAACGGGGCATCGCCCGCGGATCGGCGGATCGGCGGCTTTCGCCTGCGCCACGCAGTCCGCGCGATCTTCCAGAGCATAATTCTGCACTCGCACCGACTTCGAGAAGCTATTTTATTGTGCATACGCATAATTCATCCTGGTTCGACTGCTTGTCAATAGGTAAAGCATTAGGCGTGACGAGGGCCTTACAACCCCTTGCGTCCCTAAAATTGGGCAGGACGTGGTTTTCAAAAATGGTTCAACGGTTTCATGGCGTACCAATTATATTCTTTATGTGCACAAAATTGGCAATTACAGCGGCGTGCGCTAAATCAGAACCGTTCGTGCTGAGCCTGTCGAAGCGCAGTTATTCTTATCGCCCGCGCGAACGAAAGAGTGTAGTCCATGGCTAGGCACTGCCCTGCCGAATCTTCGTCATCAATGTTTTCGCAATCCTTCGCGCGCTTGAGCGATGCTGTGCTCGATATCGGCCCATGGCTGGCGATCGGGTGCGAAGGTTGCGCGGATGTAGCGGACGAGATCGGCAAGCTGGCGATCATTGATGTGGCCGTGGAACGCGGGCATCGTTCCGTGCATTCCTGCCGCCGGCGTCGCGATGCCTTCCAGGATGACACGGATAAGATTGTCCGGCCGGTCCGAGCGGACGTTAGTGTTGAGCGCGAGTTGTGGTCGGATGCCGAACAGGTCGCGCCTTTCGACACCGGTGTGGCACACCGCGCATGCCCCATCGTAGAGACGGGCGCCTGGAGTGTCCGGCGTCGCCACGATCGCGGCGTTCGACGCGGCGATCAGCGCATCCGCCGTCCCGACGTCTTCACGACTGTCCAGCGATGCGAGGTAATGCGCCATTGCCCGCACGTCGGCATCCGCCACGTCGCGCAGCTCCGCCACGACCGGCGTCATCGGCCCTGCCGCCGAACCGTGGCGTGGCGCATAGCCGTAACGGAGATATTGGTAATAATCCGCCTCGCTCCAGCGCAGCGCAGAAGGTGATCGCTCTCCCAGCGCCGGCGCTTCCCAGCCATCGGCCTCGCCGCCGGCAAGATAGGTGCGGGATCCCATTTCGGCGCCGAGCGCGTTGCGCGGGCTGTGACAGGCGGAGCAATGGCCGAGGCCGTCGACCAAATAGCGGCCCCGGTTCCATTGCGCGTCGCGATCCGGCATGGACGTGATCGGCCCTTCCTTCAGAAACAGGGCGTTCCAGCCGGCAAGCGTGAACCGGAGGTTGAACGGGAAGGAAAGGCGCGTCGCGGGCGGGTTGTGCCGCACTGCGGGCTGCGCCATCAAATAGGCATAGAGCGCCTCAAGATCCGCATCGCTGGCCTTCGTGAAGTGGGTGTAGGGGAAGGCGGGGTAAAGGTGGCGCCCGTCCCGCGCGATGCCGCGCCGCATCGCGCGTTCGAACGCGGCGTAGGACCACGAACCGATGCCAGTTTCGGGATCGGGGGTTATGTTAGCGCCGTAGATAGTACCGAACGGACTTTCTATCGCATAACCGCCCGCCAAGCGCGCACCCCCGGGGGCCGTGTGACAGATCGCGCAGTCGCCAATGGCGGAAAGCTGACGGCCGCGCTCGATAGTCTGCGCGCTGTAAAGATTAGGAAGCGGCCGATCGATTGGCGCAATTGCAGCGCGCCAGGGCAGTGCAGCACCAATCAGTCCGGCAAGACTCAGGGACACGCCCGCGAATATCGTCCTCCATGGCCTGACGCGCCTGCGCGTCGGCGCCACGGCGGCTGCCGCGAGCATCGTAACGCCCAGCGCCTCGCGCACCTTGTCGGCGGTGAAAGGCGGTTCGCGGAAGCGCACGCCGCAGGCATCATAAATGGCGTTGGCGATGGCCGCGGCGCTTGGAACCGAGGCGGATTCTCCCGCACCCAGTGGCGGCTGATCAGGCCGATCGATCATTCGGGTGTCAATGCGGGGTAATTGCGTGAAGGGCAGTAAGGAATATCCGCCCCATTCGCGCTGAGCCGGCATGCCCTGAGCGAAGGTCACCTGCTCGCGCGTCGCGCGGCTGACCGATTGGATCACATTACCGTGGATCTGGTGCTGCACGCCAGCTGGGTTTATCATCATGCCCGCATCGTGGCCGTTGACGATACGCGTGACGGCGACCTCGCCGGTTTGGCGGTTGACCTCGACATCGGCGACCCATGCCGACCAGGCAGCTCCATACCCGGGAAAGCTGCTGTGAACATAGTGTGCATAAGCGAAGCCCCGCCCGTAAAGGATGTCGCCATCGCTGCCGTGCGATCCCCATCGGTTGTGCGGCGTCCAGCCGGACTGCTCAGCGGTCTGCAAGACCAGATCGCGCACGCGGGGATCTTTGAGGTAGCGCAGCCGATACTCGATCGGGTCGACTTGCGCCTCTGCTGCGGCTTCGTCGATCCAGCTCTCGTGCGCGAAGCTGTTAGGCAGCGCCGACACGCCACGCAGCCAGGATGCGCGCACGATCGGCGGCATGTCGTGCACAGTCACGCGCATGTTTGCATAGTCGTAGGGCGCGACCGAGGTGCGATCCCCCATTTCCCAAGTCTCGGCGATCGGCGGGATGCGCCCCGTCAGCAGCAGCGCGAGCGTCGGCGCGCCGTTGGAAGGATAGCGCGACTGAAAATCGTACGCCGTCACTTCGCCCGCGGCATCCAGTCCCCCGTCTATCTCGATGAGCTGGGCGGCCCCCTTTGGCTCCCAGATATGTTCCTGCTCCCGGGTGAGTTGTACGCGCACGGGTGCGCCCACCGCGCGCGACAGCAGGGCGGCATCGGCGCACACATCGTCGGCGCAGTTGCGGCCGTAACAGCCGGCGGCTTCCATGCGCACGATCTCGATGGCCTCGGGCGGCAGATTGAGCAGTTGGGCGATATCGGCGCGCAGTGGATATGGGTTCTGTGTACCCGACCAGATGGTGACGCCGTCGGACCGCACGTCCGCCACGCCACAGGACGGACCTATTGAGCCGTGGAGTTGATAGGGCCAGACATAGCGTCGCGGCAGGCGACGATCGGCCTCCGCGAGCGCGCGCTCGACGTCCCCTTTGTCCTGCAACCGGCGAGAGGTGCAAGGATTGGCGCTGAGCGCGGCGGCGAGATCATCGAGCGATCGCAGCTCCGGCACGTCTTTCCAGGTCGCCTTCAGCGCTGCCGCCGCCGCTTCGGCCTGCTCCTCTCGCTCGGTTACGATACCGATAAAGTCGCCTTCCACCACGACCGCAACGATACCGCCTATATGCGCGATGGAAGCCTCGTCCACGCTGATCAGGCTGGTGCCGACGAACGGGCCATGATCGACGCCGCCATAAGGTGGCCGCACTACCCGCCCGTGCAACATGCCAGCCACGCGCATGTCGTGGATGAAGGTGATCTCCCCTGAGACCTTGGCTGGAATGTCGACACGCGGTTGCGGCCGGCCGACGACGCGATATTCGGATGGCGCCTTGACGGGGTGGTTCTCGTCCAGTGGAAGCACGATGTGCCGTCCGCGCACGAGCTCCGCATAGTCGACCCTCGCGTCGATCTGGCGGCAGCTGATCGTCCCGTTGTCGCTCGACAAGCTATCAGCCGGAACCTGAAGCCGGTCGGCCGCCAGGGCAATCAAGGCTGCGCGCGCCTGCGCCGCCGCCTTGCGGAGCGGGCGCGCGCTATTCTGAATGCTGTCGCTGGCGATGGTGGGACCCTGATCCGGTGCACGGCCGGTATCGCCGAGCACCATCTCGACGCGCGCGACCGGGACATCCAGTTCTTCGGCGACGATCTGCCCCAGCGCCGTACGGATGCCCTGACCCAGATCGACGTGGCCGCAAAATCCAATCACCGATCCATCGCCGGAGATGCAGATGAACGGCTCCACCAGGTCGCCGTCTTTGCGCGCGACCAGCAATGTATCGGGCTCGCGTGCAAGGGTGCAGGCATCCAGCGCCGCGAGCCGCGAACGCATCACGCCCGGTCTTCCTTTGCGATCCGGATCGCGGCGCGAACGGAATCGAGAATCTCAAGATGCGTTCCGCACCGGCAGAGGTTGTGGCGCAGCGCCTCGCATACCTCGATATCGCTCGGATCAGGCACGACATCGAGCAGTGCGACGATGCGGATAATCATCCCGTTCAGACAATAGCCGCATTGCGCACCTTGCCCTTCCACGAAGCCACGCTGGACGGCGTGCATCTGGCCTGGCGGGGCCAGTCTTTCCAGCGTGGTAATGCGCCGGCCGGTCACCGCGCTGGCAGGCAGCACACAACTCCGCGCCGCCGCGCCATCCACCAGCACCATGCACGCGCCGCATTCGCCCAGGCCGCAGCCATATTTGGGTCCGTTCAGCGCCAGGTCGTTACGTAGCACCGTCAACAGCGGCGTGTCGGCATCGACGAAAACCGTATGGCGTTCGCCGTTGACGTCCAGAAGGCGCGCCTCAGGCATGTTCCGAAGTGGTCAATGCGGGTCGATCACTGCCACATCGCGCGCCACATGATCGGCGATATCGAACAGCGCGTCGTCAGCAAAATGGCGACCGATCAGTTGCAGGCCGATTGGCAGGCTCTGCGTCGGCCCGGGGAAGGCGAGCGCCGGAAGCCCGAGCAGGTTGGCGGTGACAGTGGGCAGCATTGTCCCGATGATCTCCGGCATGGGAATGCCGCCGGGTTGGTCGGCGTCATTAGCGAACGGCATGCGCCAGCACACCGGCGCCAGCACCGCGTCAAATGGCTCGGTCAGCGCCCGCCATCGACGAAGCAGCGCTCCGCGGCCGGCTAGCGCCGCCGCATAGCCAGCCGGGTCAATGCGGTCAGCCAGCGGCCGCAGGGCTGCCGCGGCGTTGCGAACCAGTGGGTCGCCCAATTCGTCGATCCGCTGGAACAGCCCCCCCCTCCCCTCGGCCAGCAGGACCATGTAGAAAGAATATAGCTCGTCCCATAACGGTATTTCGAGGGTCTCTACGGAAAATCCGGCGGCTTCGAATTGCTTTGCCGCGAGCGCGAGCGAGTCGACGACCTCCTGGTCGACACCGCTGGCGGGTGCGGCCAGCAGAGCGATCCGCCCTTGCGGCGCGCGGGCACGAGGCACCGCATCGATGAACCAGGGATCGCGCGGATCGGCGCCCCGCATGCCGTGCAGCCCCAGCCGCAGATCCTCGACCGAGCGCGCGAGGGGGCCTTGCGTCACCATGAGCTGCGACAGCAAGGGCCTTTCCGGCGCTCCCGGATCATAGTTCGGTATCGCGCCAAGGCTTGGTTTGAAACCGAATACGCCGCAGCAGGCGGCGGGATGCCGGATCGAACCCGCCAGGTCCGATCCGTGCGCCACCGCACACATGCCGGTTGCGACCGCGACTGCCGCTCCCCCGCTCGAACCTCCGCACGTGATTGCGCTGTCGTGCGGATTCAGCGTCGCGCCATGCAGCGCGTTCGACGTAAACCAACGCCAGGAAAAGGCGGGCACGTTGGTGCGGCCGAACAGAATTGCGTCCGCCCGGCGCAGGTTGGCGACAACCGGAGCGTCTTCCGTCGCGATAGCGTCACGAAACGCCACCACGCCGTTAGAGGTCGCGCAGCCGTGTTGGGCGACATTGGTCTTCGTCGTTACGGGCACCCCGTCGAGCGGCCCGCCCGGCTCTCCCCGTGCGCGTCGCGCGTCGGACGCGCGCGCAACCGCCATCGCCTCCTCGCGTCTGTCGTCGACAATCGCATTGAGGATCGGATTCACCGCATCTACACGCTCAAGAACCGAACGGAGCATCTCCTCCGCCGACAGCTCTCCAGCAGCTACGGCGCGGGCAATTCTGGCAGCCCCCCATTGCCATGGCGCATTCGACCCCATGTTAAAGGTCCAGTCCAGCGGTCACGCACCCGATCCCTGTCACGCCCAGCCCACCGTCGGCGTTTATCACCGCGCCGGTCGTGACCTTGGACGCCGTGCGCGATGCGAGCAGCACATAGGAAGCCGCGTAATCCTCCGCCTGGGGGGAAATCGCGAGCGGAATGGCCCGGGCGATCAACTCGTCGCTGCGACCTTCTATCAGCGATCGCCCATCCAGATGAAGCGCGGCGGGACCGCTCAGGTTGGACGGCAATGCGCCTGGCGCGACCGCGTTGACGCGAATTTTCGGTGCGAGCTCGTGCGCGAGCTGGCGGACCAGACCAACGACGGCATGTTTCGAAGCGGTGTACAAGGGACCGCCTCCTCCGGGATAGAAGCCAGCATTGGAAATGGTAAAGACCATATTCCCGCGCGTTGCGGCGAGCGCACGCGCGGCTGCGCGTGCGCCGAGAAGGCCGCCGCGGACGTTGATTGCAAAAAGCTCGTCGAAAGCCTGTTCGATTTCTTCGGCTGGAAGATCAATCACCGAAAGACCGCCGTCCCAGATGCCAGCATTGGCGACGAAGATATCGAGCTTGCCGAACGTCGCGGTCGCCATCTCCACCGCCCGCTCATTGTCGGCGAGGCGCGAAACGTCACCAAGAACCGTGGCGACGGAAGCGCCGAGTTCAGCGGCGACTGACGCCAGTCTCGTCGCATCGCGATCAAACACCACGACACGCGCGCCTTCGTTCACGAACCGACGGACAATAGCCAGGCCCAATCCCGACCCGCCACCCGTCACTATCGCGACATCTCCGTCCAACCAACCCATCTCACTCTCCCATGAATCTTTGATCACGCTGACTTGCGCACATTGCGGCTGCTTTCCCGCAGTCCATCGAGCAGCCGGATGCGGGCGTGGTCGACGTGGGCCTGCACCAGCGTCGCGAAATCGTCAGATTTACGGCGCAGGAAAGCCTGGACGAGGGCATCATGCTCGTCCTGCGCCTCATCAAGGTCGCCGGTCAGATACACCTCCATGCGGATATAGGGCTCGAGCCGATTTCGAATCGTCTCAAGAACGCGTGCGTGCTGTGGCAAACCAGCCGGAGCGAGCAATGCGTCGTGAAACTCGACATTGAGATCGAACCAGCGCAGCCGGTCGCGCGTGTCACCCAGCGTCGTGCATTTTACCAGCGCGCCAAGCTCCATGTTCATTTTCTGGACAATGGCGACGTCGTCGGCGCTTCGGCGCGTTGCCGCCAGCCGCGCGAGCTTGACCTCGATCATGACCCGCAGATCGAACAGCTCTTGAATCTCGTCCAGGTCGAGGGAGGTGACCGAGTAGCCCCGATTGGCGTGAAGGACGACCAACCCCTCGGCGACGAGGCGCGGAAGAGCTTCGCGCAGCGGCCCGCGGCTGACCCCCAGTCGCGCGGCCATCTCTTCTTGCCGAAGCATCTGGGCGGGCGCCAAAACGCCATTGAGAATGGCGACCCGAATCTGATTGTAGACAGCCTCGGGCAACGCGCCGCGCGAGTCTGACGAAACTGCCTCTTTTGCCCTCGCCATCGAATTACTCCTCAATATATTAGACAATATTACCGCGAACCCCATGGAATTCAAGCTGCTTCGTTCGGAACTCGCCCATCTGGAAACGCACGGAATTGGTATCTTATTGAAAATATCGTGATTTTTATCGACATTGGACAAGGATTGCGTCAGTCGCTTGACTCCGAGAAAAACATAGATATTGTCGACAATCATCAAACGGCTCGGTGGACCAAATGCAACTCGATCGATCGCAATATGTATCGGCGGATGGCGCGCAAGTTCGGCGTTCCATTTTTTCCGACGAAGCGGTCTACCGCCGCGAACTGGAAGAAATTTTCGCTAAACGATGGCTTCTTGTCGGCCATGAAAGCCAATTGTCGACAAATTCATCCTATTTTACATCGTTCATGGGCGAAGACCCGGTCGTGGTCACCCGCGGCGCCAACGACCAGATAAACGTGTTCCTCAACGCATGCAGCCATCGCGGGGCCAGAATTTGCCTGGACGACGCGGGCGACGCGGCCCGGCTTGTCTGTCCATATCACGCATGGACCTTCGCGATGGACGGTAAGCTGGTCGGCGTGCCGCTTAACAACAGGCTCTATGGCGACTTGGACAAGGACGCCTACGGCCTGAAATGTGTCGCGCAGGTCGAGGGGTTGTTTGGGCTGATTTTCGCCACCTTCGACAGTGATGCCCCGCCCCTTCGCGACGAGCTTGGCGGGCTGATCCCCTTTTTGGAAGCAATTTTCGCCCGCACGCCGGGCGGGGTAACGCTGGTTGGCAAGCCGCAAAAATGGCGCGTGCCGACGAATTGGAAGATATATTCCGACAATTTTGCTGGCGACGAATATCATGTCGGCTCCACCCATGGATCGTCGGTAGCGGCGATCGGGATCGACTGGGATTCCTATCTTCGCGGCGTTATGCATTGTGCGCTGCCGGGGGGGCATGGCTTCGCCGGACATTTTCAGTTTCCCGACGGTGTGGAGAGGCCATACACGCCGGTGGAGCAGCCCGACATGCTGAGTCCGGCCACGCAAGCCTATTACCAGTCGGTTGTCGACCAACTCGATGAGCGCATCAGTCCGATCCACGGCCGGTGCCAGTGGGTCGCGGGCAACGTGTTCCCAAATTGGTCGCTGCTGCCCGTGTTCAACACCTTCCGCATCGCACATCCCAAGGGCCCTGGAGAGATCGAGCTCTGGTCCTACGTCTATGTCGACAAGGAGGCGCCTGACGACGTTCGTCGGGAGTTGGCCAAGTTCTACAATTTCAACTTTGGTCCTGCCGGGATCATTGAACAGGATGATTCCGCTGTGTGGGAGAGTATCTATCTCTCTTCCAAAGGCCAACATGGTGGGGATGCAATCTCCCACTATAATATGGGATTGGGGAACGAGGCCTGGCATGAGGGCCTTGGCTGCTTCGTCACCGAACGGTTGAGTGAAGCCGCGCAACGCAACTTCTACAAGCGTTGGGCCGATGCCATCGGAGCACGGCCATGACCCGGATCGCCGTTGATCTCGAGCGCTATCTCGCCATTGAACAGTTTCTTTATCGCGAGGCGCGACTGCTCGATGAGCGAGACTTTGAGGGTTGGCTCGAAATGCTCGCTCCGGACATCCATTATTGGGCTCCCAACCGCGTGAACCGCATTGTCACCGCGAAGCCGGGCGATCGCGACGTGGCGCATGAGCTGAGCGCTGCTGGAGAACCCGCTATCTATGATGAGACGTTGGACGACCTGAAGCTTCGCATCGCGCGCACCACCACCGCCAAGCAGCTTTGGTGCGAGAACCCGCCGTCTCGGGTGCGGCACATGATCTCCAACATCGAGGCGTATTTTGCCGATGGCGCGGACGAAGAATTCAATGTTCATTCCAACTTCGTCGTCTATCAGGCTCGCTTCGATGAAAAAGGAATTGCATTCTTTGGCGCTCGCACCGACCGACTGCGTAAAGTTAACGGCAATCTTATGATCGTCAGGCGGAAAATTATTCTTGATTTAACTGTCATACCGACCGGTGCAATCACGATCTTCTTTTAAAATTTAATAAGACGAGCGATTTCGATGATAAAATGATATAGGGGAGTTATAAACATGCCAGGCAGACTTTTAATCGTCTTGTGCGGAACCGCGTCGACATTGGCGTTCGGATCATCGGTGTACGCCCAGGTGGCGCCCGCGCCTGCTGATACGCAAGCGGCGCCCTTCGGCTCCGACATTGTCGTAACCGCCCAGCGCCGATCGGAAACTGTGCGTGAGGCGCCGGCTGCAATCACAGCTTTGGGTCCGCAGACTTTGCAGAATAATGCGATCCGTGACTTCCAGGGGATCGCGCAGATTGTGCCAAATCTCCAATCCTATTCGCCTTATGGCGAAGGCGCGACGCCGGTGTTCACGATGCGAGGCATTGCTGCGAACGATTATGCGATGAACAATGGTCGTCCGATTGCGATCTATCTCGATGACAGTGTGCGCGGCCTGAGCATTTTCGAGGCGGTGCCCTTGTTTGACATGGAGCGTGTGGAAGTGCTTCGCGGGCCGCAGGGTGCGCTTTACGGGCGCAATGCCACTGCCGGAGCGATTTCGGCGATCACACGCAAGCCCGGTTTCGAAACCGAGGGTTATGTCACGGCGAGCTATGGCAACCTTGACCGCTGGCACATTGACGGCGCCATCAATCTCCCCTTGTCGGACGAGGTCGCGGTGAGGCTTGCGAGCACCTACACGAAGGACGATGGATATGTGACCAACCTGTTCCCGGGGGGGCGCAACCAGAGCCAGACCGATGTTTTTGCGGCGCGGGGCAGCATCCGGTATGATTCCGGCGACGGTCTCGATGTGGTTGCGCGGGGTTACTACGCACGCTCCGGGGGGGAGGCCTCGGGGGTTCTGCCCAAGAATATCAATCCAGCCGTCATTCCGGCCGATGTGCGCGATGGTCTGGGTTTTTATGAGAGCAGCGCCAATTTCCAGCGCGAGAAGGATTTTGAAGGGTATGGCTTCAACCTGAACCTCGAAGCGCCTGTTGGATCGTTCGCGGATTTCGCGCTCACCGCTTCTTACGATCATGCAACTTTTCTCGCGCCGCTTGACGATGACGGGCTGCCGGTCTCGATCATCGACGGCGATTTCAACGTCCGCGATGCCCGTCAGTTTTATGCAGAAGCCCGGCTGTCCTCCAGCGGGGATAGCGGACTGGACTGGTTGATCGGCGCCAATTATGTCAACGACCGCGCTGGCGTCGACAACGCTCTTCGCTTTTTCAATGATCCTGCTTTTTACACGCCGGGCACGGG
>CAYGOH010000023.1:14148-18382 GCA_964351385.1 uncultured Sphingobium sp.
TGGCGCGTCGTTTAACCAGCTTAACGCCTTTGTTCAAAAGCGTAACGGGTTCGCAGCGTTCGGTCGGCTCACCTACGAAGTGACGCCCGGCTTTTCGCTTACCGGCGGCATTCGTTACAGCCGCGACACGGTCAAAGCGCAAGATTACGGTGGCTGCATCACTCTTGCGCCAGTGCCGGTAGGTGCGCCCAATTTCGATAATTTCTGCACCTTCACCAACGCACCGGTATTCCCCGTCATTCTGGGCTTTGCCGATGCTAATTTCTCCCGGACTTCGGACAATATCAGCATCGAAGCCGTTGCTTCCTATGAAGTGAATCCTCGGTTGAACGTCTATGCGTCCTACAAACAAGGTTATCGAGCCGGGGCCGTGGCCAGCCAGGCTTTTGCCGCGGCCAGTCTCGCTTATATAGTCGACCCGGAAAAGGCGCGGAGCTTCGAAGCTGGCCTGAAAGGCGAATGGCTCGATCGCCGGGTGCAAATAAATATTGCCGCGTTCCATCAGGAATCCAAGGATCTGCAGACCTACAAGTATATTGCCGGCGCGCAAATTCTCGGCAATGTTGATGGCCGCGTTTACGGCGTTGAGGTGGAAACGACGCTTCGGCCGTTCGATGCACTAATTCTCAATGCCAGTGTGACAGCGCAGAAGCCGGAGTATCGCGGATCGCTTCTCGGGTTTCCCACCGTCGGTGAACAGTTGATCGGTGCATCGAAGTATACCGCCGGACTGAGCGGGACGTTGACACTGTTCGACAACGAATCAGGTAAACTAAGCCTGTTCGGTAATGCTCAATACAAGTCGCGTCAGTTCTTTGATCCCGTCAACACGATCGAGTTTTCCCAGAAGGGATACTGGCTTGTTGATGGCAGGTTGAGCTACGCGCCGTCCGAGAAACTGACCGTATCGCTTTTCGGCAAAAATCTGACCAAGACCAAATATACGCCCTATGGCTTCGCCGCCCGCGCCGATTTTGGATATGACATATTCCAGCGCGGAGAACCTCGCACCTATGGGGTTGAAGCAAGTTTTCGCTTCTGAAGACCCTCTAATCACCAACAGAAAGACAGGAACAATCGTGTCGCAAAATGTTACTTACCTTAATCCAGAGGGACTCGCCCCCGCTCAAGGCCTTTATTCGCAGGCCGGGCGCGTGGACGGGGGGCGCACGCACTTTATCGCCGGCCAGCTTTCGGTCGGCGATGATGGTGAAATTGCAGGCGTAGGTGATTTCGAGACCCAGTTTGAGCAAGTTTTCCATAATCTCGGCGCTGTCCTCGACAAACTCGGCATGGGGTTTGACGACGTCGTGAAGTTCAACACCTATCTCTTGGATGCGGATCTGATCGATCTATTCATGGTGGAGCGAGCCAAACGGTTCCCCAAGTTGTTCCGCACCGACGTCTATCCGCCCAACACGCTGCTGGTTGTCAATCGCCTGGTTGATGCCCGCTTCATGATTGAGGTCGAGGCCGTCGCTGTGTCGGCAAGCTGAGGACCCTTGCCATGCCCCGAGTGACCGCCGGAATCGCCATGTCTCATGCTCCAGGCATGATCGGCTGGCCGGAGACTATAGGTGAGGCCGAGCGTCGCCGGATGGAGACGGCGTGCGCGCGCATCGCATCCTATCTGGACGAGCGGCGACCCGATGTCCTGATCGCGTTCCTGGATGACCATTTCGAGCAGATGTACCGCTCGCTGACTCCGACCTTCGCAATCGGGGTGGCGGATATCCATTCGGGGCCACCGGAATATTGGCAACCGGTGTTGCGCATGGAGGGCGCCAAAGACATTCCGGGCTCACCCAGGCTCGCAGAGCATCTGCTCCGCGAAACCGTCCATGCGGGGTTCGACGTCGCCCGGGTGGGTCCGGTCGAATACGGCAACAACCTGATCGTGGTCATGGAACTGATCCGCAATGCCTATGACATCCCGGTCATACCGGTGTTCATCAATGTCTACACCCCGCCCCTGCCGACGATGCGCCGCACCTATGCCTTCGGCGAAGCGATCCGTGCGGCGGTGGACGCGTATGGCGAGGATATCGACGTCGGCTTTCTGGCAACGGGCGGCCTATCGCACTCGCCGCCGATCTGGCTTGAGCATGTGCATGGCGGACGTGAGGAAGAATTCCATCCGTACCTCCAGAACATCAAACGGTTCCAGCATGAGGGGCGCGCTGTTCTTGCCGACATTCCAGACCTGATGATGCAAATGGCGGAACTCGAGCAGGACATGATGCGCACGTCCAATGAGCCGTTGACCAATCCCGAATGGGATATTGCGTTTCTTGACGTCATTACGTCTGGCGACGCCAACCGCATCCAGTCAATGAGCTATGACGAGATCGAGGCTGGCGGCGGCTTCGGCGCGCACGAGGTGCTGAACTGGGCTGCGCTGATGGGGGCGATGAATGGCGCCCCCGCAACTCTCGTCGATTATCAATCCGTGCCGGAATGGATCACGGGCATTGGGTACATGACCTATTAAACCCGCGTCGCGGGCAATTGGAAATTCAAGGAGTGTGTAATGAAGTTGCTTTCCGTCCGTCACGGCGATAAGGAGTATGTCGCCGAACTTGAAGGTGAGACATTGCACCTGCTCGACGCGCCGTCCATGCTGGCCCTCATCGCCGCTGGCGGGGCAATGCGCACCGGCGCCACGCTACCGCTTGAAGAGGTTCGAATCCTGGCGCCGATCCCGCGTCCGCGACGCAACATTCTGTGCGTCGGCAAAAACTATCACGCGCACGCGCACGAGTTCACGCGCAGCGGCTTCGATTCCAGCGCATCGAGCGCAGTCGATGCCATTCCGGAGCACCCGATTATATTCACAAAATTTCCCGAGACCGTGATCGCTTCGGGCGACCCTATCCCGTATCCCGATGGCGTGTCGGAAGCGCTCGATTATGAAGCCGAGATTGCGGTCGTGATCGGAAAGACCTGCCGCCGGGTGAGCAAGGCGGACGCGCTGGCTCATGTCTTCGGCTACACCTTGGTCAACGATGTCACTGCCCGCGACCTGCAGAAGCTTCACAAGCAGTGGTTCATCGGCAAGTCGCTCGATGGCTTCTGTCCGATGGGACCCGCGCTAGTCACGGCGGACTCGGTTGCCGTCGAAGAGATCGATATTGAATGCCGCGTCAATGGCGAGCAGCGTCAGTCGGCTGTCAGTCGCGATCTGATCTTCGATATCCCGACATTGATCGAAACGCTGTCGGCGGGGATTACCCTTTATCCCGGTGATGTGATCGCGACCGGTACGCCGGCGGGCGTCGGAATCGGCTTCGATCCGCCGAAATATCTGAAAAAGGGGGACGTGGTGGAAGTCTCTTCGAGCGTGATCGGTCTCCTGACCAACAACATAAACTGAGCAAGCCTCGCGCGCCAATATCATATGTACTCATATGATATTGGCTTTGGGTCGGCAAATCCACGATCTTGAACGGAGAGCTTTGGTGCATGAAAACCTGATCGACGGCAAGTGGGTGGGTTCTGGCCGTTTCCGGCGAAACGCCAACCCCTCCGATCTCGCCGAGGTTATTGGCGAATATGCGCAGGCGACGGCGGCCGACACGGACGCGGCGATAGCGAGCGCGCACGCTGCGTCCGACGCCTGGGCTGTCGCCTCTCCGCAAGCGAAGTTCGATGCGCTCGACTTTGTCGGCACGGAGCTGCTTGCGCGCGCCGATGAGTTGGGCATTCTGCTCGCTCGCGAAGAAGGCAAAATCCTGGTCGAGGCCACTGCCGAGGTTCGACGCGCGGGCCAGATATTCAAATTCTTCGCTGGCGAATCCGTCCGCACCGGCGGAGAGCGGTTGGCGTCGGTCCGCGAGGGCGTCGATGTCGAGGTGACGCGCGAGGCACTCGGCGTCGTCGGCCTGATCACGCCCTGGAATTTTCCCATCGCGATACCCGCCTGGAAGACAGCCGCGGCGCTCGCATATGGCAATTGTGTCGTTCTGAAGCCAGCCGACAGCGTACCGGCCAGCGCCTGGGCGCTGGCCGAGATCATCAGTCGATCCCCTCTGCCGCGCGGCGTTTTCAATCTGGTGATGGGGCGCGGACGCGAGGTAGGGCAGCGGCTGGTCGAGGATGCGCGCGTTGCGGGCATCAGCTTTACCGGCTCGGTCCCCACGGGAAGGCTGTTGCGCACCACCGCCACCGAGCGCGGCGCCAAGCTTCAGCTCGAGATGGGCGGCAAGAACCCACTCATCGTCCTGGACGATGCCAA
>CAYGOH010000023.1:18392-19491 GCA_964351385.1 uncultured Sphingobium sp.
TTGCAATCGAGTGCGCGGTCAACGGCGCTTTTTTTTCGACAGGACAGCGGTGCACCGCTTCGTCGCGCCTGATCGTCCAGAAAGGCATCTATGCCCGCTTTGTCGCGGCGTTGACCGAGCGGGTCTCCAACCTGCGGGTGGGTCATGCGCTCGATCCGGAAGTCCAGATCGGCCCGGTCGCTGACGAGGAGCAACTGCGTCAAAATCTCGAATACATCAAGATCGGCCAGGACGAGGGCGCCCGTCTGGCCTGCGGCGGCTATTTGGTCGACCGCCCGACGCGAGGGCTTTTCCTGCAGCCTGCCCTGTTCGTGGACGCCGACAATGCCATGCGCATCGCGCGCGAGGAGATATTCGGCCCGGTCGCCTGTGTCATCCCCGCGGACGATTTCGAACACGCTCTTGCCCTTGCCAATGACACGCCGTTCGGGCTCAGCGCCGGGATCTGCACCACCTCGCTCGCCTATGCCCGCGCGTTCAAGCGACGGGCCGTGGTGGGTATGGTGATGGTCAACCTGCCAACCGCCGGCGTTGATTATCATGTTCCGTTCGGCGGCCGGAAGCAGTCTAGCTTCGGTCCGCGCGAACAGGGCAGTCATGCCCGCGACTTCTTCACCATTGTTAAAACCAGCTACACAGGTTGACCCTTATGACAAAGCACCAGACGCTCGGCGCGCGCGGCAGCATCGGGACCGCAACGGTCGACGAACTCGCCGCAATGGCCGAGGCCAGGAATCTCCACCTCCAGCGGGTAACCTGGGTCCACCACTGGACCGAGGGTCTCTTCAGCTTCCGCATCGAGCGGCCCCCCAGCTTTCGTTTTCGCTCGGGCGAATTTGTAATGATCGGCCTGGCGGACGGCGATCGGCCGCTGATGCGCGCCTATTCAATCGCCAGCCCAAGCTGGGAAGATCATTTGGAGTTTTTTTCGGTCAAGGTGCCGAATGGCCCGTTGACCTCACGGCTCCAGCATCTTGAACCCGGCAACCTCATATTTCTTGGCAAGAAGCCCACCGGCACCTTGGTGCTCGACGCGCTTTTGCCGGGCCGGCGCTTGTTCATGGTGGGGACCGGCACCGGCCTGGCCCCATTTCTCTCG
>CAYGOH010000024.1:0-14994 GCA_964351385.1 uncultured Sphingobium sp.
CTCGATCCGCCGCCATGTTCAATTACCACTGCCGCGGCATAGCGCGGCTTGTCCGACGGCGCGAAGCTGATGAACAGGCCATGATCGCGCTGCTTCCAATCGAGGCTCGCGTTGGAGCGTACGCCGCTGCGCCGTTCGGCCATCGTGATGCGACGGACCTGCGCGGTGCCGGTCTTCCCGGCAAGCTGGACATCCTTGACCGGCAGGCGGGCGCGACCAGCCGTTCCGGCCCCGTTGACCACCTGCCACATCGCCTCCCGGACGAAGGCGAGGTTGTCGGGGTTGACGCCCAGCGGATCGGCAATCTGCCGCTTGTTGTCGTACAGGAATTTCGGGCTTACCAGCCGACCCGAGGCGATCCGAGCCGCCATCACTGCCAGCTGCGTGGGGTTGACCAGCATATATCCTTGCCCGATCGTCGCATTGACCGTGTCATAGATCTGCCAGGACTGACCATATTTTTTCTGTTTCCAGGCAGGGTCGGGAACCGTGCCGTAGCTCTGGCTTGGGAAGGGCAGAGGAAAGCGTTCGCCCAGGCCAAGCCGATGTGCCATCGACGCAATCACATTCATGCCGACCTGCTGCGCAAAATGGTAAAAATAAATGTCGCAACTCTGGTAGATGGCTTTGGCCATATCCGTATGCCCGTGACCGCCGCGTTTCCAGCAGTGGAACAGGCCATTGCCAACCCGGTAGGCGCCTGTGCAATTGACCGCCGCATCTGGGCTGAGGCCTGCCTCAAGAAAAGACAGCGCCACCATGGGCTTCACCGTCGACCCGGGCGGATACAAGCCTTGTAGCGTCTTGTTGCGCAACGGCACGTGGTCATCGGCGGACAGCATGTCCCATTCCAGATGGCTGATGCCGTCCGAAAAGCTGTTGGGGTCGAAACTGGGCATGGAGGCCAGCGCCAATATGTCGCCGGTCCAGCAATCCATCACCACGACCGACCCGCTTTCAGTTCCGATGCGCCGACCGGCATATTCCTGAAGCCCCGCATCGATGGTCAGCTTCACGGTACCGCCCTGCGTATCGGGCCGCGTCGTGAGTTCGCGAACGACTTTGCCGCGCGCCGTCACCTCGACGCGCTTTGCGCCGGGCTTTCCGGTTAGCTGCTGTTCGAATGATCGCTCCAGCCCGTCCTTGCCGACCTTGAAGCCGGGCGTGATGAGCAACGGGTCCTTGCGCTCTTCATATTCCTTGGCCGACGCTGTGCCGACATAACCCAGCAGGTGGCCAACCGCCGGCCCGGCAGGATAGTCGCGAGAAAAGCCCTGCGCGGGGGCGACGCCAGGAAGGTCGGGCAGGCGGACCGATACCGCGGCGAATTGTTCGTAGCTCAGCCGGTCAGAAACCTGCACCGGCTGAAATCCGGCTCCTTTTTCCAGCTCGTCTTCAATGCGGTCCACCTCATCGGGTTCGAGCGAGAGAAGTTGCGCGAGTGTTCCGATGACCGCATCCTTGTTGCGCAGACGGTCAGGAATGATGTCGACGCGAAAATCGGTCCTGTTCTTGGCAAGCGGTTTGCCTTGGCGATCGACGATCCAGCCGCGTCGTGGCGGAACCAAGGTCAGGTTGACCCGGTTGCTTTCGGAAAGTAGCGAATATTTCTCGTTTTCGGCAACGCTGATCCAGGCCATGCGCGCCGCAAGCAAAGCACCGATCCCTCCCTGAAATGCTCCCAATACCATAGCGCGGCGGGTGAAGGTGAAGGACAGGCTGGCCTGAGTGATATGTTTGGGTGTCAGCTTTGGAAATTTCATGCCATCATGCGCCATCGATCTATCCGGGCGATGAAGCGGACAATAATCGGATAGAGCAGCGCAGACCAGAGCAATTGCGGCAATATTAGTTCAATCGGAGCCTGGCTTCCCGACAGCCAACCCAATATGGTGCCTCCGGCCAGGAAAAACAGGCAGGCGCAGATCGCGATCAGCCAGTCATGCCAGTAATCGCGCCACAGCAGGCGTGCATCGGCGATCTCGATGGCCATCATGACGACAGACCATAGGAAAACCGCAGTTCCCAGCGGCTGCCCGCTCATGATATCGTCGAACGCGCCAAGCGGTGCGCCGATCCAGAGCGGCCATAATTCGTGATGGATGAGGCGCCAGCCGACCAGAAACAGCAAACCGACCGGCGGCAGGGTCGGCACCTGAACGACGATCGGCATCAGGGACGGCAACGCTGATGCCAACAATACGCAGATGATGGGCGTTGCCTCCATCCGCCATAATGAGGGAGTATTGCCCAGCCGGGGTACCGGCTGCGTCATGGCGCTTCGTCCGCTTCTCTCGGTAGCTGGTCCTCCATCGCGGGCGGCGCAGGAATATTGGCGTCATAGGTCCGCTCGACCATCACCGTTTCAACCCGAGCGGGGCTCGCAAGCGGTACGCCCAATGCAAGTCCGTCCTTGAGCGCCACGACCACGGCGACCGGAATATTGGGGCTGTAAAGTCCGCCAGTACCGGTTGTGACCATGATATCTCCGGGCTTGAACGGATTGACGCCGGCGCTCAATGGGCGAATTTCAAGGGTGCCATCATCCTTGCCCGTTGAAATCGCGGCAATATTGTCGCGCGCACGGCGTACTGGAACGATATTCTGACTGTCAGTGATCAGCAGAACGTCCGCGCTGTTCGGCCCCACGATCAGGACGCGACCGATCAGTCCCTCTGGCGCTCTCACCGGCATGCCGATCTTGACGCCCTGAAGCGCGCCCGCGCTCATGCGGGCGATACGCCTGCTGATTGTCGAGGAGGAGGAAATCAGGCGCGCCGTTGCGACTTCGGCATCGCTCGCCTCCGTCAACTCCAGCAATTTTTTCAATTGCTTGTTTTCCTGCTGGATCGCCTGAAACTCGATCAGCTTCAGTCGGTTAGCCTCGACTTGGCGGCGCAGGGCGGCATTTTGCGAACCGGCCTGCACATAGGCCACGACATGCTCGTCAAGTGATCCGATGCCGCTGAGCATCGTTTTCAGTGTCAGCGATACTGGGCGCGTCACCTCTGCCGTTGCCGAACGAATAGCCGAAAAGCCGGTCGGGTCCGCCATCGCGATGACGACGGCCAGCAACCCCGCAAGGCCGGTTGCGATCGTGATCACATAGCTGACGAACAGGCCGTACTGAGCCCGTCTGTTGACTCCTGGCCGGCGGCGTGGAGGGCGCGCCATGATATGTCAGCTCCCCCTGTTGCGTTTAGGCGGTCTGCAGGACGCCGCGATAGATCGGATCTTCCAGCGCGCGGCCCGTACCGATCGCGACACAGGTCAACGGGTCTTCGGCGACCGTCACAGGCAGGCCTGTTTCGTCGCGCAGCTCGTCGTCCAGACCCTTCAGCAGCGCGCCGCCGCCGGTCAGAACGATGCCTTGATCGACAATGTCGGCAGCCAGCTCCGGCGCGGTGTTTTCCAGTGCGATCCGCACGCCTTCGACGATGGTGCTGATCGGTTCGGACAGCGCCTCGGCAATCTGCGCCTGATTGATGCTGATTTCCTTGGGCACGCCGTTCACCAAGTCCCGGCCCTTGATGTGGATCGTCGCACCGACGCCGTCCGCTGGCGGCTGCGCGACGCCGAACTCCTTCTTGATCCGCTCGGCGGTGGATTCGCCGATCAGAAGATTGTGGTGACGGCGCACGAAGGAGACGATGGCTTCGTCCATCTTGTCACCGCCCACACGCACGGACGTGGTGTAGGCGAGGCCGCGGAGCGAAAGGACCGCAACCTCGGTGGTGCCACCACCAATATCGACAACCATCGAACCGATCGGCTCTGTCACGGGCATGTCCGCGCCAATGGCCGCCGCCATCGGTTCCTCGATCAGATAGACCTGGCTTGCGCCTGCATTGCTGGCAGCATCGCGAATTGCGCGGCGTTCGACCGATGTGGAACCGGACGGGACGCAGATCACGATTTCGGGGAAGCGCCATGGGCGCGCCTTGCCGCCATGCACCTTCGTGATGAAGTGCTTGATCATCTGCTCGGCAACATCGATGTCGGCAATCACGCCGTCGCGCAGCGGGCGGATCGCCTCAATCGAATCGGGTGTCTTGCCCATCATCAACTTGGCATCGTCGCCCACGGCCTTGACCCGCTTGACGCCGTTGAGCGTCTCCACCGCGACCACCGACGGCTCATTCAGAACGATGCCGCGACCGCGCACATAGACCACCGTATTGGCCGTGCCGAGATCGATCGCCATATCCTGAGACGAAAACTTGAACATCTTCGTGAAAAACGACATGCCTAATCCTGTTTTCCTGCCCACCGAACCAACGGCCGCCAACGTTTCAATCGCATTTCCGGCTCGTCTGGATCGGACTTTGCCCTAGGGATAAAAATGTCCGGTCATGGCTCGCGGAAAGCGCTCGCTTGGGCTAGTCAGGCACATATGTCAATACGCCGCCTGCCTGAACAGCTCGTCAACCGTATCGCCGCGGGCGAAGTGGTCGAAAGGCCCGCCAGTGCGCTCAAGGAACTGGTCGAAAACGCCATTGACGCGGGTGCTGGCGCGATATCGGTGCGCCTGTCCCATGGCGGGTTGGACCGAATCGAAGTGGTCGATGACGGATGCGGCATGAGGCCGGACGAAATCGCGCTGGCGCTGGAGCGGCACGCAACGTCCAAGCTGCCCGACGACCGGATCGATGCCGTTGAAACGCTCGGTTTTCGCGGTGAAGCGCTGCCGTCGATCGCCAGTGTAGCGCAGATGGCGATCGAAAGCAGGGTGCGCGGGGCGGATGGCTGGCGGCGCATAATCGACAATGGCGGGTTGGAGAGCGAAGGGCCGTGCGCCATTCCGCCCGGTACGACGATCCGCGTCGAACGGTTGTTTGAACGGATACCTGCGCGTCGCAAGTTTCTGCGTAGCGCGCGGGCGGAATATGCGGCCTGTCTCGACAATGTCCGTCGTCTGGCGATGGCCCATCCCGACATTGGGTTTGCGTTGGAGCATGACGGCCGTCGCACGCTGAACGTGCAGGCAGGGGAATCCCGCGAAGAGCGGGTGGCGGCTCTGGTCGATCGCGGGCTTGCGGACAATCATGTGATCGTCTCGCTGGAACGGGAGGGGCTGAGCCTGTCGGGCGTCGCCAGCCTGCCGACCTATAATCGAGGCGTCGCTGACCACCTCTATCTGTTCGTGAACGGACGCCCGGTGCGCGACCGCTTGTTGTTGGGCGCGGTACGCGGCGCCTATGCTGACCTGCTGGCCCGAGACAGGCATCCGATATTGGCGCTGTTCCTCGATGTTCCGCCCGGCGAGGTCGATGTCAATGTGCATCCCGCCAAGACGGAAGTGCGTTTTCGCGACCCGTCGCTGGTGCGCGGCATGATCGTCAGCGGGCTGAAGCGCGCGCTTGATGAAGCCGGTTTCCGCTCGGCGCAACGGCCCGATGCTGCGTCGATGATGGCATGGCGCAGCGAGCCTGTGTCGCCAACGCCCATTGGCGCGGCCCCGCTGTTCGGCGGTGTAGAGGCACTGGTGCGTGACGCGAGGGTAGCGGACGTCTCTTCAGTGCACGACGCGGTACGCGATTGGCAGTCGGGGGCAGCGGGGATGAACCTTGCGCCCGCCGCGCGCGGAGAGGCCGCGCATGAAGCGCCGCCCGCCGTCCATTCCTTTCCGCTGGGTGTGGCGCGCGGTCAGGTCGCCAAGACCTATATCGTGGCGGAAGCGGAGGACGGGCTCGTTATCGTCGATCAGCATGCCGCGCATGAACGGCTGGTGCTTGAACGCATGCGGCGCGGGCTGGAGGGGGCGGGGGTGGCCTCTCAGGCGCTGCTCTTGCCCGAGGTGGTCGAACTGGATGAACCGGCGTGCGACCGGCTCGAAGCGAGGATCGCCGAATTGCGCGAATTTGGGCTGGAAATCGAACGGTTCGGGCCTGCGGCGATGCTGGTACGCGCCGCCCCGGCGATGCTGGGTGCGGGCGATGTGCAGGGGTTGGTGCGTGACTTGGCGGATGACCTGGCGCAGGCGGACGAGGCGCTGTCGCTCAAGGAGCGGCTGGACCATGTCGCTGCCACCATGGCTTGTCACGGTTCGGTGCGGGCGGGACGAGTTCTCTCCGTCGCGGAAATGAACGCTCTTTTGCGCGAGATGGAAGTGACGCCGCATTCCGGGCAATGCAACCATGGGCGGCCTACTTGGGTGAAGCTCGCCCATGGCGACATCGAAAAGCTGTTCGGGCGGAAATAGCGCTATTCGGTTTCGGCGGGACGGCGACGAATTATCCCGGTCGCTGTCAGGGTGAGGACCACATCGTTGTCCTGATTAATGACTTTCCAATGAGATTTGATGAACCCGCGATCCGGTTTGCTCTTCGACGCTATTTTCTCGATCAGCGTCACTTCGCATGAAAGGGTGTCCCCGGGATAAACCGGCTTTGTCCACCGCAATTCATCCATTCCCGCGCCGCCGAGGCTTGCCTTGTCGAACCCGGTTTCCTTCCAGTGATCGACCTGCATCCGCATCATCATGCCGCATGTATGCCATCCGCTGGCAGCGATCTTTCCGAATATGCTTTTCGATGCGGCTTCATCCTCCAAATGAAAAAGCTGAGGGTCATATTTGGAGGCAAATTCGATCACCTCCTCCCGCGTGACCTCATACCGGCCGAAACGCTCGGTCGCGCCTATTTCCAGATCATCGAAATATCGTGTCATAGAGGTCCTAATGCCCCAGAGAGAGGCGCGTGAAAAGCGTATAGCCCCAAGGATTTTTCCCATAGGCGACATCCAGCGCCGCCGGTTTCAGATAAGCCGACATGCTGCCGCCCAGCGAGAGGTTGAACGGGCTGTTGCCCAGCGGTGTGGTCCAGGCATAGCCGCCCTGCAGCTTCGTCACGCGAAACGCGCGGTCATGCAGCGGGTCGCTATGGTCGTGGAAGAGCTCATCATTCTTCACATTTTCGATGCGGCCGAAAATCTTGTGCTGCTTGCTCAGATCGTAGCTCGCCTCGGCCAGCCAAGCCGTCAACGTGTCGCCGGGGTCGCGATTTTTGGCGGAGAAGGCCGCCATCGCCTTCAGGCCGCGATGGGCTGCATAATGAATGCTCACCGTTGTGCGATGCTCATTTTCACCCGGATGCGTCGCTTCAGGCTCTTTGATGAAGCCATGGCTGACCTGCGCCGCCCAATTTGCGCGCGGATTCCATGTCAGCCGCGCAGACCAGCTGTCGAGCTTGGGCGTTTCGATATCCCAGCGATCTTCATCGGGTTCGGCGCCGCGAAAGGCGGATGCCTCAATCTGAAAGCGCGGTGTGGCGACCCCCGCAGTCACCACGCCATAAGTGATGTGGGTGCTGTCAAACCAGTGATGGGTGATGGGCGGTTCGGGGTTCAGCGCCGCGCTGCCGCGATGCATGAAGGCACTGGGGCCGAGCGCGGGTTCGCCCACCGGCCCGCCATAGAGAAACAGCGAGGTTCCGGGTGCGACATCGACATTGACGCGGGCGGCGAGTTCCATGAACAGGTCATGCGGATGCTGCCGGTCGACCAGTGGCTCGCCACCCGCCGTTTCTCCGGTGGCAAAGAGGTTCGGGTAGCCCTTCGCGTCCATCGCGGGTTCGAGCGATAGCATGGAGCGCAGCTCCAGTTTCGCGCCGCCGAAATCTTTTTGCGCCATCAGCATTGCCATTGACGTCGAATAGAATTTGTCGTCGCCGCGCGGGCCACTGTGATCGGTATATTGCGCTGACACAAAACCATGCGTCATCAGCATCCAGTCATCGCCCGGCATGATATGGAGGCCGCCGGGTTGGTGGGGGGAGGGGCCGCGGCCACATGCGCTGCCTGTTGTCCCTTCGATGCCAGGTAATCGGGAGGTTCCCGAACCTGCGCTCCATCGGGGCACATAGGCCAAGAGAATACACTCGCGCCCTTGGTCGACGTTTTTATGCTCCATCTGCTCAGAATGATCCATGTGATGCTCCATATGATCCTGAGCGCGAGCGGGAACGGATGAAAGCGCCGCAGCGATGGCTGCGAGCGAACATAATGGTGTTTTCATGATGTACTTCCTTGTCTGAAACCGAGAAAATGGGGTTCAGACAAGGGCTCGTGGAGGGGGTGGGTCTACGGTCGCCCAGCGCGGGGAAAGCTCGGCCTGCCGCGGCAGCGGGCCGAACCGTTGCGGTTGAAAGTCGGGCACGAAAGTCGGCCTGACTATCTCGACGGAAATCGGCGCGATGCAGCCGATGCATTGGCTCTGATGGATCTGCCGGTGCGGCCCGGTGTCGCTCGCCGGAGCGTTCGCATCCTCATGACAGTTCGCCATAACCGCTGGAGCGGGCGTCACCGCACGCGCGTCATCGCCGCAGGACAGCAAGGGGGGCAGGGCGAGCGCCACAAAAAAGACAAACAGAGCCAGTGCGCGCACCATGGGACAGACTATGCCACAGGATCAGCTGTGCAGGAAGTGCATGACGTCGCCGTCCTGCACCTCATATCCCTTGCCCTCGGCGCGCAGCTTGCCTGCCTCGCGTGCCTTGGCCTCGCCGCCCAGCGTGACATAATCGTCATAGGCGATGGTTTCCGCGCGGATGAAGCCTTTCTCGAAATCGGTGTGAATTTCGCCGGCCGCCTGCGGGGCATGCGCGCCCTTGTGCACGGTCCATGCGCGCGCTTCCTTCGGCCCTACGGTGAAGAAGGTCAACAGGTGTAGAAGCTCATAGCCTGCGCGGATGACGCGGGCGAGGCCGGTTTCGTGCAGGCCCAGTTCTTCGAGATATTCCAGCCGCTCCTGCGCATCCATCGCGACAAGCTCGGCCTCGATAGCGGCGGAGACGACGACCGCGACCGCGCCCTCTGCTTTCGCCTTTTCGAATACGCGGGCAGAAAACTCGTTGCCGTTAGCCGCATTCTCTTCATCGACATTGCAGACATAGAGCACTGGCTTCGACGTCAGCAGCTGGGCCTGACGGAAAACACGCGCTTCCTCCTCGTCCTGCGGCGCGACGAGGCGCGCGGGCTTGCCGTCGCGCAACAGGTCGAGCGCCTGTCCCAGCACGGAGGCGATCAGCTTGCTTTCCTTGTCGCCTTGCGCCGCCTTTTTCTGGGCAGCAGGCACGCGTTTTTCCAGGCTTTCGAGGTCGGCGAGCATCAGCTCGGTCTCTACCGTTTCAGCGTCGGCGATCGGGTCGACATGATTGTCGACATGCTGGATGTCGTCATTTTCGAAGCAGCGCAGCACATGGACGATGGCGTCCACCTCGCGGATATTGCCGAGGAACTGGTTGCCCAGACCTTCGCCCTTGCTCGCGCCGCGCACGAGTCCTGCAATATCGACAAAGGCGAGCTGCGTCGGGATGATCTTCGCGCTGCCTGCAATCGATGCCAGCTTGTCGAGCCGCGTATCGGGCACGGCGACATTACCGACATTGGGTTCGATCGTGCAGAACGGATAATTGGCCGCCTGCGCCGCCTGCGTCTCCGTCAGCGCGTTGAACAGGGTCGATTTGCCGACATTGGGCAGGCCGACGATACCGCATTTGAAACCCATAAAATCCTCGTCAATTCGGAAACATCCGGCCCGATACATGTTTCCTATAGGTAAGGCCACAATTCTTGCACCAAGGAGCGCAATCATGAAGGTCGAGAAGATCGACCCGAAAGCTACAGGGTATAAGGACAACCCCGTTGCCTATCTCTATCGGATGGCGACGCCGGATCATCTCTGTCCATTCGGATTGAAATCGAAGCATTTGTTACGCTCGCGCGGCTTTTACGTGGATGATAACCTGCTCACCAGCCGCGAAGAAACCGATGATTTCAAGCGCAAGCATGATGTGGAGACGACGCCGCAGACCTTCATTGAGGGCAAGCGCATTGGCGGATATACCGACTTGCGACGTCATTTTGGCCTCGCCGTGCCGACGGAGGGCGCGACCAGCTATCGCCCGGTGATCGCGGTGTTCGTGATTACCGCGCTGATGGCGATAATGGTCAGCTTCACTGCGTTCGGCACGCCCTATACGCCGCAGAGCTTTGTGTGGTTCGTCACCTTCTCCATGTGCGTGCTGGCGATCCTGAAGTTGCAGGATGTCGAGCGCTTCTCGAGCATGTTTCTGGGCTATGATCTGCTCGCCCGGCGTTGGGTGCCCTATGGATATATCTATCCTTTTGCCGAGGCGGTTGCAGCGATTCTGATGATTGCTGGGGTCCTGGAATGGATATCGGTGCCTATCGCGCTTTTCATCGGGTCGGTCGGTGCGGCGTCGGTGTTCAAGGCCGTTTATATCGACAAGCGGGAAATCAAATGCGCATGCGTGGGCGGCAGCAGTAATGTGCCGCTGGGCTTTGTGTCGCTTACTGAAAACCTGATGATGGTGACGATGGGCGTCTGGATGGCGCTGACCTAGAACTGGGCTCCAGAGCTATCAATCCGCCATCCGCCTCGCCACATCGTTCATGAACCGCACGTCGTCGCTCTTGGCCAGCCATTCGGCCTCTGCGCCGATTGCGCCGAGCATATCGGTCAGCGCGTCCGTCTCGCTCTTGTGAAAGTTGGAGAGGACATAGCCGTGCACCTTATCCTTGTGCCCCGGATGGCCGATGCCGATTCGTATGCGGCGGAATTCGGCGCCGATATGGCTGTCGGTGGAGCGAAGCCCATTATGCCCGGCCGTGCCGCCGCCGCGCTTTACCTTCACCTTCATCGGCGCAAGGTCGAGCTCGTCATGAAATACGGTCACATCTTCGGGAGCGAGCTTGTAGAAGTCCATCGCTGCACGGATGGCGCGTCCGCTTTCGTTCATGAACGTCGCGGGCTTCAATAGCAGAATCTTTTCAGGGCCGATCCGCCCCTCGGCGGCCCAGCCCTGAAACTGCTTTTTCCATGATGAAAAGCTGTACATGTCGGCAATGACGTCGATCGCCATGAAGCCGACATTGTGACGGTGGAGCGCATATTGCGGTCCGGGGTTGCCAAGGCCGACCCAGATCTGCATCTGCGCTCCTCCTGTTGAGGGGAAGGATTACTCCTCGCCGCCCTCTGCAGCGTCGCCGCCTTCTTCGCCATCTTCTTTGCTCGTGTCGCCTTCCTGGCTCTTGAGCGAGGACGGAGCGACCAGCGTGGCGATGGTGAAGTCGCGGTCGGTGATTGCGCTTGTCGCACCTTCTGGCAGCGTAACGGCGCTGATGTGTACCGATTCGCCGACATCATAGCCGGTCATGTCGATGACGATTTCGTCAGGAATGCTGGCTGCGTCGCAAACCAGTTCCAGCTCGTGACGCACGACGTTCAGAACGCCGCCACGCTTCAGGCCCGGCGATTTGTCTTCGTTGGCGAAGTGAACGGGAACGTTCACGTGCACGGTCGCATGTTCGGAAACGCGCAGGAAGTCTGCGTGCAGCGGGCGATCGCTAACCGGATGGAAGGCAACGTCCTTGGGAAGCGTGCGGACTTTCTTGCCGCCAACCTCGACCATGACGACCGAGTTGAAGAAATGGCCGGTCCCCAACATCTTGTTGATGGCCTTTTCCTCGACATGAACCAGGGTGGGTTCTTCGTTGTTTCCGTAAATGACGGCGGGTACGCGGCCTTCTCGACGAAGAGCGCGGGAGGCTCCCTTGCCTGCCCGATCGCGTGCCTCGGCCGACAGCACAAGCTGATCGCTCATAACATGTCTCCAAGTATCAATTGAGTGTCCAAACCCGCCACGCCTCCAGGGATGACCATGACGGAAGGCGCGCCTTTAACAGAAACGCGGGCGAAAGCAAGGCGGATATGGGCTATTCCAGCCCGAAATCGCTCTTTGACAGCCGACGCACGGTGAGCTTGTCCGCATTCAGCAGGTCGACAACGCTGCCCTTGCCGGCAAGATGTCCTGCCCCAACCGCTTTTCGATCCAGCGCACCCAGTTGGCGTTGCGATCGTAGAGCAGAACCTGCGCCATTTCCGGCGTTTCCTGGATCGATTCGTTCATCAGGCTGGCAAGCGTATCGGGGTCGCCATGCTTCCATGCCTGCATCAGTTTGGCGAATTCCGTTTTTACGGTCGGCAATTCTTCGACGGTTGAGCGTAGGTAGGCGGTTTGCACATCGCGGGGCAGGGTGTCGAAATAACCGAGCTGTTCCTCGGTGGTTTCAAGGCCTTTGACGGTTTTGCCGTCGGCGATGGCCGCTGTTTCCAATATCTTTTCCGCGCCCAGATCCTGATGATAGCCGAGCTTGACGAGCGGCGCGATGGACAGGTTGATCGCGACCAGCCAAGGCTCGATCCGATCCATGGCGGCGGCGGGGATTTGATAGGTTTCCAGCGCCTTCAGATAGCGCTCGCGCAGTTTTGGCTCCAAAAGCTCGCGCGTCGGTTTGCCTTCGTTCAGGCCCATCATCGCGACGCTCATCGCCATGCTTTCCGGCTTGTCGCTGGTCACTTCCAGCACCAGTTCGTCCGATTTGTCGAACGCGGCCTTGATCTCATCGTCAAACCAGACGACCCCCGGCTTCATCATATGCACGGTGCCGAACAGGTAGATCGTGGTGTCCTCATCCGACAAAACCCACAGCGCGGGATTGCTGCTCGCCACTTTGGCAGGCGCGGCGATGGTGCTGCTGTTGCCGTCCGGAGCGGAGCAGGCGAGCGTGGCCGCCGCGAGAAGCGGCATCAGGAATGCGAGCGGGCGAAGTTTACGAACCATGGGCGTTCCATGGCCTTTTCGCTGGCCGTGTTCAAGCCTTAGGATCGATCAGCCTGGAGTTCAGGCGGAGGCGAAAACGGTGGATTTCGAGAACCGGCGCGCAGTGTACGTCAAGGTACATGAGCACCGGAAGCGCAGGAAGACGCCGTTTGCAGCGCCGCATGGGCTTCAGGATGGTCGGTCCTAATCCCTTGACCGGCGCGCGCCCATGCGCCAAGGCGAGGCGCAAATTTTCCCGCGCCCGAAACCATGAAGGATATGATGGCCGAACCGGCAAAACCCCTCAGCTTTCAGGATCTGATCCTCACCCTGCACGACTATTGGAGCAAGCAGGGCTGCGTAATCCTGCAACCCTATGACATGCGCGTTGGCGCGGGCACGTTCCATCCGGCGACGACGCTGCGCAGCCTGGGGCCGGACCCATGGAACTGCGCCTATGTGCAGCCATCGCGCCGCCCGACCGACGGGCGTTATGGCGAGAACCCCAATCGGCTTCAGCATTATTACCAGTATCAGGTGATCATGAAGCCGAGCCCGCCGGATTTGCAGGAACTGTATCTGGGTTCCCTCGCGGCCATCGGCATCGATCCGCTGGTGCATGATATCCGCTTCGTCGAGGACGACTGGGAAAGCCCGACGCTTGGCGCATGGGGGCTGGGCTGGGAAGTCTGGTGCGACGGCATGGAGGTGACGCAGTTCACCTATTTCCAGCAGATGGGCGGTTTCGACTGCAAGCCGGTTGCGGGTGAACTGACCTATGGGCTGGAGCGTCTCGCCATGTATATTCAGGGCGTCGACAGCGTCTATGACCTCGTCTTTTCCGAAGGCGCGAACGGGCGTCCGCCTGTCTCATACGGCGACGTCTTCCTCGCCAATGAGCGGCAGATGTCGAAATGGAATTTCGAGGTCGCCGATACCGACAGCCTGCTCAAGGGTTTCGAGGCCGCCGAGGCCGAATGCAAACGCAGTATAGAGGCGGACGTGCCGCTCGCCGCCTATGAACAGGCGATCGAGGCATCCCATCTGTTCAACTTGTTGCAGGCGCGCGGCGTCATTTCGGTGCAGGAACGCGCCAATTATATCGGCCGCGTGCGCGACCTTGCCAAGGGAAGCTGCGAGGCATGGATGAAAACCAACGGGTGGGCGGAATGACCGGAGTGAACGATTTTCTGCTCGAACTGCGTTGCGAGGAAATTCCCGCGCGCATGCAGGCGAAGGCGAGCGAGGATCTTGCGCGCCTGTTTGCCGACAAGCTGGCCGAGGCCGGACTGAAGCCGGACAGCATCACCAACTATGTGACGCCGCGCCGTCTCGCGCTGATCGCGCATGGCCTGCCGTTGCAGACAGAGGCCGTCAGCGAGGAGACGAAGGGCCCCGCGACCTCCGCGCCGGAGCAGGCGCTGGAAGGCTTTCTGCGCAAGACCGGCCTGACCAGGGACCAGCTCGAAATTCGCGATCTGAAGGGCAAGGATACCTATTTCGCTGTCGTCGAAAAGCCCGGAAGGGCGACCGGCGTTGTGCTGGCAGAGGCGATCCCCGCGATCATTCGCGCGTTTCCGTGGCCGAAATCGATGCGCTGGGGCGATGCCAGCGTCACAACCGAAAGCCTGCGCTGGGTGCGGCCGTTGCAGGGCATCGTCGCCCTTCTGGGCGAAGAGCTTGTCGAATGTGCGGTCGACGGCATCGCGTCGGGTTACGCGACGATGGGGCATCGTTTTCACAGCCCCGGCCCCATCACCATAGGCTCGGCTGCGGACTATGCGGAAAAGTTGCGCGCCTGCCATGTGATCGTCGATCAGGAAGAGCGTAAATCGATCATCGAAAGCCGCGCAAAGGCGCTGGCGGCGGAGGCCGGCTACGAGCTGATCGAGGATGCCGGACTGGTCGCGGAAAATGCCGGGCTGACTGAATGGCCGGTGCCGCTGCTGGGGCAATTCGACCCCGAATTTCTTGAGGTACCGCCTGAGGTCATTCAGCTAACCCTTCGGATTAATCAGAAATATTTTGTTTTGCGGGATAAGGCGGGCAAGCTTGCCCCCGCTTTCATCTGCACCGCCAATATCGATGCGAAGGATGGCGGCGCGGCCATCGTCGCGGGCAATGGCAAGGTGCTGGCCGCGCGGCTGAGCGATGCGCGCTTCTTCTGGGAGCAGGACAAGAAAACGCCATTGGCGGTTCATGCCGAGAAGCTCTCGCGTATCACTTTCCACGAAAAGCTCGGCACCGTTGCCGATAAGGTGGAGCGTGTGGCAAAGCTCGCGCGTTGGCTGGTGGAAGAGGGGATTGTGAAGCCTTCATCCGTTCGTGTCGAGCATCGTCGAGACACGGATAGCGCGCCCGAACGTCTCTC
>CAYGOH010000024.1:15004-19174 GCA_964351385.1 uncultured Sphingobium sp.
TCGAGATGAACGGCGGTGATGTAGGCAAGCTCGCCGATCTCGCCGAACAGGCTGCGCGGTTATGCAAGGCCGATCTGGTCACCGAGATGGTCGGCGAGTTCCCGGAACTGCAAGGCCTGATGGGAGGCTATTATGCCCGCGCTGAAGGTCTGCCCGATGCGGTCGCCGACGCCATCCGCGACCATTACAAGCCGGTCGGGCAGGGCGATGACGTGCCGACTGCCTCGGTGACAGTCGCGGTGAGTCTGGCGGATAAGCTGGATACGATCTGCTCTTTCTTTGAGATTGACGAGAAGCCAACAGGGTCGAAAGACCCATTTGCACTGAGACGGGCTGCTCTCGGTATCGTAGCACTCGTGCGATCAAACGACTTGCGACTAAGCATCCTCCACAGCGCATTTACCTCTGTGGCCCCGAGACTAATTGCTGCTCAGTTTGAACAAGACCGAGGACCGCTTAAGAGTATTCTGCCGAGTATTACATACGTTGCCAATAGAGCGAATGCGGAGCATTTCTTAAAGGCAATCGTACAAACTGTTAACTCTATGCCCGATCCTCGGAAGCCAAATCCTGATGTGTTTTTCAAGGGAATTTCAATCGCCGCTGAAGTCCGAGACTTTCTTTTGGATCGTCTCGAAGTGACGATGAAAGCCGAAGGTGGGCGCGTCGATACTATTCGTGCTGCGCAGATTATTGATGGAGACTGCGGCAAGGAGGATGACCTTGTCCGCCTGCTCGCGCGGGTGAAGGCGTTGCAATCCTTCATCGCCACGGATGACGGCGCGAACCTGCTTGCCGGATATAAGCGCGCGGCCAATATCCTGAAAAAGGAAGGGTATGAGTATGGTGTTCCTGCGAAGGCAGGAACCCAGGGCGATGAAGCGCTTTTGGACTCTGAGCTCCGGCCTTCGCCGGAGCACGGCGGAGTACCGCCGCAGGCAGGCGAGGAAGACCCCGGCGCGGCGTTGACCGATCCCGATGTGGCACAGGCGATCCGTCAACATGAGGCTGTGGCGCCGCTTTCCTATACGCCCGAACCGGCCGAGGCCACGCTGATCGCGGCGCTCGACGGCGCCGAACCGCGCGCCGCCGCTGCCGTGGAATCCGAGGATTTCGAAGGGGCCATGGCTGCGCTGGCGTCCCTGCGCGCGCCCATCGACGCCTTTTTCGACAGCGTGACGGTCAACGACCCGGAACAAGCAAAGCGGGCCGCGCGTCTGTCCCTTTTGGAGCGGGTTCGTGTCGCAGTGCACAAAGTGGCTGATTTTTCAAAAATCAGCGGCTAATAGTGCAACGGCCTTGGGCGGTGCAGCGCGCGTGGCAGTAAATAGCCAACCAGAATCAGACTGAGGAACAGGGTTGATGACACAATATGTCTACCGCTTCGGCGGCGGTGTGAATGACGGCGGTAAGGGCGACAAGAACCTGCTCGGCGGCAAAGGGGCGAACCTCGATGGAATGGCGTCGATCGGTTTGCCGGTCCCTCCCGGATTTACGATCACCACTGAGATGTGCACCCGCTATTATGACGAAGGCGCGCAATATCCCGACAGTGTGAAAACCGAAGTCGCGAACGGCATCGCGCATATCGAGGCGGTGACCGGCAAGAAATTCGGCGATGCGTCCGACCCGCTGCTCGTTTCGGTCCGCTCAGGCGCGCGCATTTCGATGCCGGGCATGATGGACACGGTGCTGAACCTTGGCCTGAACGATGAAACGGTGCAGGGCCTCGCTTCGGCGTCGGGCGATGAGCGTTTCGCCTGGGACAGCTATCGCCGCTTCATCCAGATGTATTCGGACGTGGTGCTGGAGCTTGACCATGGCGCGTTCGAGGAAGCGCTGGAAATCGCCAAGGAAGATAATGGCTATCATCTCGATACCCAGATGTCGGCGGACGATTGGAAGGCTCTGGTTGGCGAATATAAGAAGCTCGTCGAAAAGCTGTGGAACAAGCCGTTCCCGCAGGATGTGAACGATCAGCTCTGGGGCGCAATCTCCGCCGTGTTCGGATCATGGCAGGCAGACCGCGCAAAGGTCTATCGTCGCCTCAACAGCATTCCCGGCGACTGGGGCACGGCCGTCAACGTACAGGCCATGGTGTTCGGGAATATGGGCGATACGTCGGCCACTGGCGTTGCATTCACCCGCGACCCGGCGACCGGTGAGAACGCCTATTATGGCGAGTTCCTGATCAACGCGCAGGGTGAGGACGTTGTCGCGGGCATTCGTACGCCGCAATATCTGACCAAGGCGGCGCGCGAACGGGCAGGGGCCAAGCCGCTGTCGATGGAAGAGGCGATGCCGGAGACCTATGGCGAACTCGCCAATGTCTTCAACATTCTCGAAACCCATTATCGCGACATGCAGGATATCGAGTTCACGGTGCAGCAGGGCAAGCTCTGGATGCTCCAGACGCGCTCGGGCAAGCGCACCGCGAAGGCCGCGCTGAAGATCGCCGTCGATATGGCGAGCGAAGGCCTGATCACGCAAGAGGAAGCCGTGGCGCGCGTCGACCCGGCTGCGCTCGACCAGCTGTTGCACCCGACGCTCGACCCCGACGCGCCGCGCGATGTCCTGACGAAGGGGCTTCCAGCCTCGCCGGGCGCGGCGAGCGGCATCATCGTGTTCGATGCCGATACCGCAGAACGCCGTGCCGAGCTTGGCGACAGCGTCATTCTGGTGCGTGTCGAAACGAGCCCGGAAGATATTCACGGCATGCATGCGGCCAAGGGCATCTTGACGGCTCGCGGCGGCATGACCAGCCACGCTGCCGTTGTGGCGCGCGGCATGGGTCGCCCCTGCGTCTCCGGTGCCGGCAGCCTCGCCATCGACAACAAGGCCAAGATCATGCGTGTATCCGGGCGAGAGCTGAAGGAAGGCGATACCGTCACCATCGACGGCACCACCGGCGAAGTGATGGCGGGCGAAGTGCCCACGGTGCAGCCGGAACTGGCCGGCGATTTCGGCTCGCTGATGGTGTGGGCAGACAAGGTTCGTCGCTTGAAGGTGCGCACCAACGCCGAAACGCCGCTCGATTGCCGCACGGCGCGGGAGTTCGGCGCGGAGGGCATCGGCCTGTGCCGGACGGAGCATATGTTCTTCGACGCGGGCCGCATCACCGCAGTGCGTCAGATGATCCTTGCCGAGGATGAGGCCGGACGGCGCGAGGCGCTTGCCAAGCTGCTGCCCGAACAGCGCAGCGACTTCACCGAGATATTCGAGGTGATGGCGGGTCTGCCGGTGACGATCCGGCTGCTCGACCCGCCGTTGCACGAATTCCTGCCGCATGAAGAGGCGGAGTTCGAGGAAGTCGCGAAGGCGACCGGCGTCGGCATCGTGGCGCTCAAGCAGCGCGCGAGCGAACTGCATGAGTTCAACCCGATGCTCGGCCATCGCGGATGCCGTCTGGGCGTCACCTATCCCGAAATCTACGAGATGCAGGCGCGCGCGATCTTCGAAGCCGCACTGGATGTCGCGGAGAAGTCGGGCGAGGCGCCAATCCCGGAAGTCATGATCCCGCTCGTTGCCACCAAGCGCGAACTGGAACTGATGAAGGATGTCGTCGACAAAACGGCGAAGGCGGTGTTCGAGGAGCGCGGCAAGACGATCGACTATCTTGTCGGTACCATGATCGAGCTGCCGCGTGCGGCGCTGATGGCGGGCGAAATCGCGGAAGTCGGCGAATTCTTCTCGTTCGGCACCAACGATTTGACGCAGACGACCATTGGCATCAGCCGCGACGATGCTGGCCGGTTCCTGACGCAATATGTCGACAAGGGCATTTTCGGTCGGGATCCCTTTGTCAGCCTCGACGTCGAAGGCGTCGGTCAGCTGATCGAGATTGCGGCGGAACGCGGCCGCAAGACGCGCTCGGGCATCAAGCTTGGCATCTGTGGCGAACATGGCGGCGACCCGGCTTCCATCGCCTTCTGCGAGGCGACCGGGCTCGACTATGTGTCGGCGTCGCCCTACCGCGTACCGATCGCCCGTCTGGCGGCGGCTCAGGCTGCACTGAAGTCAGGCAAATAATCGACATAAAGGGGGTTGCCAGAACGGGCGGCCCCCTCTATCTGCGCATCTCCCACGGGGTCTTTGACCCCAGCCATACATGGCCGCGCGCCCGTAGCTCAGCTGGATAGAGCATCAGACTACGAATCTGAGGGTCGGACG
>CAYGOH010000025.1:0-3590 GCA_964351385.1 uncultured Sphingobium sp.
AGGCGCCAACGGCTCGTACTGGGGCAAGGGCTATGACCTGTGCGTACGTGACGGCAAGGAGTTCCGGATTTCCGGCACCGCCAACTGTGAAAGCAGAGGATATCGCACTGCGGGTTTCTCGCGGATCAAAGTAGCCAGTAATTCACAATTCATCCGGCATTCCTTCACGGGTGGGAGAGTGTCGCCATGAACATGTTGAACGGCAGAACCGGCGGTAAGGATGGACGGTTTGCAATGAGCGACTATTGGCCCGGCTGGCGCGACGCGGCTGGTTCGATCATGCAACCCCTGCGATCGATTGTCGGGCTGTTTGCGCTGTTCGCAACTGCGGGGTGTGTCACCAGCGACGAACCCTTCATCTCGGCGTCCGACGCCGATTACCCACTCGCCGAACGCGTGTTCCTGATGTGCGGCGAGGAAAAGGAGTGCAACTACCTGTTCCTGAAGAAGGTCAGCGGCGGATACGAATCCTATGAATGGAAGAAAACGGACAAGATATTCAAGGAAGAGAGCGTCACATACCGGTTTCGCAAGTTCGCGAGCAGGGAAAATGACTTTTATGTGGGGCAACAGAAAGAAGGCTCGCAATACCGTCTTTTCCTGATGATATCGCAGGATGGCGGGTACCGTATTTACGCGCCGAAATGCGCGAAAAAGGACGATGAGCTGCTGGAAAAGCTGAAAGACATCGGGGTTTCCAATGAGTGCAAGATCGTCCCGGGCGCAAAACCGACGGAAATATTGGGCCGCTGGAAATCGGCGACCGGGAAGGCGCTCGATCCGCTATTCACTCTCTATCCGGTGAACTATTGACGGAAATTTTGCGGCGCAACCTGTGCTTTACCGCTTAAAATAGGGGTAAGCCCCGGCATGTTTTGCGGTGCAGCATGAATTTTATGCCGACATCGCTATTGCTAACGTCCGATAGATTCGACACTATGCCTTCATGACAGTCGAAAACGGCTTTTTTGACGAGATGTTTGACGGGGCGGGCAATCCTCGCGGTTCCTTCAACGGCTATTGCGACTGGTTCAATGAGCAGGAGCCGGCAAAGCTTCTGAAAAAAGCCAGTGAGGCCGAGGACCTGTTTCGCAAGACCGGCATTACTTTCGCGGTCTATGGGCAGGAGGAGGCCGAAGAACGGTTGATCCCGTTCGATATCGTGCCCCGCATCATATCGGCGGGAGAATGGACGCGCCTGTCCGCCGGGATTGAGCAGCGGGTGAAAGCGCTCAACGCCTTTCTCCACGATATCTATCACCGGCGGGAGATCGTCAGGGCCGGGAAATTGCCCGAGGCGATGATCAGCAGCAACGATGCCTATCTCGACAAGATGATCGGCTTCACGCCTCCCGGCGGTGTATACAGTCATATTGTCGGTGTCGATCTGGTGCGGACGGGGCCGGATGAATTCTACGCGCTGGAGGATAACGCACGTACCCCGTCGGGCGTGTCGTACATGCTCGAAAATCGCGAAACGATGATGAACATGTTCCCCGAGCTTTTCGCGCAGGTGAAAGTGCGGGAAGTGTCGGACTATCCCAAGCGCCTGCGCCGCTCATTATCGGCCAGTGCACCGGCCAAATGTTCGGGCAGCCCGGTCATCGCGGTGCTGACGCCCGGTATCTATAACAGCGCCTATTTCGAGCACGCCTTCCTTGCCGATCAGATGGGCGCGGAGCTGGTCGAGGGGCACGACCTGCAAATCGTTGATGGCCGGGTCGCGATGCGTACGACGCAAGGTTATCGTGCGATTGACGTGCTCTACCGTCGTCTCGACGACGACTTCCTCGATCCGCTCAGTTTTCGCCCGGATTCGATGCTGGGTGTGCCCGGCATCATGGATGTGTATTTCTCGGGCGGCATCACGATCGCGAACGCGCCCGGCACGGGCATCGCCGACGACAAGGCGATCTACAGTTACATTCCAGACATCGTCCGCTTCTACACGGGCGAGGAGCCGTTGCTCCAGAATGTGCCGACATGGCGCTGTTCGGATCCTGAATCGCTGGCCTATGTGCTCGACAATCTGGCCGAGCTTGTGGTCAAGGAGGTCCACGGGTCTGGTGGATATGGCATGCTGGTCGGACCGGCGGCGAGCAAGCGCGAGCTTGCCGATTTTATCGCGAAGCTGAAGCGTGCACCCGCCAAATATATCGCGCAGCCCACGCTCGCCCTCTCGACCGTGCCGATCCTGACGAAAAAGGGCCTTGCGCCCCGCCATGTCGACCTGCGCCCGTTCGTGCTGGTCTCGCCGGAGAAAATCGACATAACGCCCGGTGGCCTTACGCGCGTCGCGCTGAAAAAAGGATCGCTGGTCGTTAATTCCAGTCAGGGCGGCGGCACCAAGGATAGCTGGGTGCTGGAGGGCTGATGGCGACTTTAGGCAAAACGGCCGGCGCGCTTTTCTGGATGTTCCGCTATCTGGAGCGGTCGGAGAATCTCGCACGTCTCATCGAGGCGGGCCTGCGCATCTCGCTGACGCGCGCGGGGTCTTCGGAGCAGGAATGGCGCTCGGTCATCCTGACAGCGGGTCTGGAAGACGTATATGAAGAGGCGCAGGGCGAATATACCTCGTCTCAGGTGATCAACTTTCTGTTGCGCAACAAGAGCCATGACGGATCGGTTCTGTCGATGGTTGAGCGCGCGCGCGATAATGGTCGCGTGGCGCGCACCGCGATCACGCGTGAAGTCTGGGAAGCGACCAACGAATGCTACATCATGGTGCGGGATTCGCTTGCGCGACCAGTGCGAGAGGCGGACCTGCCCACGATCCTGGGCGGTATCCGCCGTCAGAGCGCGCTTGTGCGCGGCGCGCTGCACGGCACGATGCTGCGCAACGACATCTATAATTTCGCGCGGATCGGCACCTTTCTGGAGCGTGCGGACAACACGGCGCGCATTCTCGACGTCAAATATTACCTGCTGCTGCCCTCGGTCGCCTATGTCGGCACAACGCTGGACACCAGCCAGTGGGACATGCTTCTCCGGTCATTGTCGGCCCAGCGCAGTTATCGCTGGCTCTATCCCAATGAAACACGGCCGGTCGATGTTACGCGTTTCGTCATTCTGGACGGCACTTTTCCCCGGTCCATCCTGTTCTGTACCCGCAAGATTCATGAAAACCTCAAATGGATCGCGCGCGATTATGGAGAGGACTTGGCCAGCCAATCGGAGTCAGGCGCGCTGGTGGCCAGGATGGAGGACATGTCGGTGGACAAGATCTTCGACATGGGCCTGCATGAATTTTTGCAGGATTTCATGACCGAGAATCAGGCCGTCGCCTCACAAATTGAGAAGGATTACCGGTTCACCGAATAATTCGGACATATTGCGTTAGGAGAGCTTTTCGACCTCATGAAAATCAGCTTCCACCACAGCACCGCTTATCAGTTCGATGGCCCGGTTCCCTATGCGCTGCAGCGTCTGCGCCTGAAACCGAAGAACAGCGCGATGCAGAATGTCGTAAGCTGGTCGATGCATGTGGAAGGCGGCGTGTGCGAGGCCGAATATGATGATGCCCATCTCAACCATGTCGCGCTGATCAGGGTGAAGGAAGGCGTGGAAGCCATCCATGTTACATGCGCGGG
>CAYGOH010000025.1:3600-16982 GCA_964351385.1 uncultured Sphingobium sp.
TTCAACGGCGTGCTGGGCGCCCATCGTGGATATACGCCGCTGTGGCTGTTCCGCCAGCCGACACTATTGACCAAGGCGGGATCAGAGGTGAGCGCCATTGCCAGTGCGGTTCGCTCCGCCGGGCATGATGGCCCTGTTTCGCAGCTGCACGCATTGTCGGCGGCCATTGCGGAGGCCGTGGCATACAAGGTTGGGGCGACCGACGCGACGACCAGTGCGGAGGACTCTGCGCGTCTGGGGCAGGGCGTGTGTCAGGACCACGCCCATATCTTCATCGCGGCCGCGCGCGCGCTGGGTTTTCCCTCGCGCTATGTGAACGGGTATCTGTTCATGGAAGGCAAGGTCGAGCAGGAGGCCGGCCACGCTTGGGCGGAGGCGTATGTCGACGGGCTTGGCTGGGTCGGCTTCGATGTTTCCAACGGAATTTCGCCTGATCAACGTTATGTGAGGGTGGCCACCGGACGCGACTATTCCGATGCTGCACCGATCCATTCCATGTCGTTCGGCGCGAGCGACAAGAGCATGGTTGTATCGCTGCGCGTCGACCAGTAGGGCGAAGAAAATTGGCGTGAGATTCGGGGGCGCGTAAATGACCTATTGCGTGGGCATGCAGCTTGATGCTGGCCTAATTTTTATGTCCGACACGCGCACCAACGCCGGGGTCGACAATGTCTCTGTCTTCCGCAAGATGTCGAGTTGGGAGGTGCCGGGCGAGCGAGTCATCACGATCCTGACCTCAGGGAATCTGGCCACGACCCAGTCGGTCATCAGTCAGCTTGAAGAGCGCAGCAAGCGTCCGGATGAGCGCCGTCCGTCGATACTCGAAGCCCCCACCATGTTTCAGGTCGCCAATATCGTCGGAGATATATTACGGGAAACCGTTCGTGGTGGCGCGATGGGCGGCGCCATGGCCGAAACGGCGTTCGGAGCGACGCTGATTCTGGGCGGTCAGATCGCCGGGATGGAGCCGCGTCTGTTCATGATCTACCCGGAAGGAAATTTTATCGAGGCGTCGAAGGATACGCCCTATTTCCAGACCGGCGAAACCAAATATGGTCGCCCCATCCTCGTGCGCGCCTATGAGCCGGGTATGTCTTTCGAGGAAGCGGCGAAGCTGTTGATGGTGTCGTTCGATTCCACGCTGAAAGCCAATCTTTCCGTGGGCTTGCCGTTCGATTTTCAGATCGTTCCTGCGGGTGAATGTCGCATCGGGTTCGAAACGCGGATCGAGGCGGATGACCCCTATTATAATGAGATTTCGCGCGGCTGGGGCAATGCCCTGAAACAGGCGTTCAAGTCGCTGCCGGAATATTCCCTGCCATCTGGTTGAGAACGCTTTTCTGACCGAAGGCTTGCACTCGATTCATCGCCTATTATGATCACCCCGTCGGAGAGGCCCGACCACAACCACGGAACGAGACCGTATGATCATATGGCAAACGCCCGCATTCATCATGCTGCTGGGCTATCTTCTGGGGTCGATCCCATTTGGAATCATCCTCACCCGTTTCGCGGGAACGGGCGACATTCGTCAGATGGGATCGGGCAGTACGGGCGCGACCAACGTTCTGCGCACGGGCAAAAAAGGTCTTGCCGCCGCAACTCTGCTGCTGGATCTGGCAAAGGGGGCGTTGGCCGTCGCTATTGGCGGACATCTGCTTGCGAATGACGCGCTGGTAAACGGTGGCACGATTGCCGGCGTGATGGCCCTCATCGGGCATTGCTATCCGGTCTGGCTGCGCTTCGCCGGCGGGAAGGGCGTCGCGACGATGATGGGCGTCGTGCTGGCCCTAGCATGGCCGCTGGGCTTCATATTCGCGACGCTGTGGCTCGGCATGCTGGTCATTACGCGCATTTCGTCGGCAGGAGGCATCACGGCTGCACTGGGGGCACCCATCGCGTGTCTCGCGACCGGGCGGCTCGATCTGTTCGCCCCGTGCGCGGCGATGGCATTGATCGTGCTGTGGCGGCATCGGACCAATATTGCGCGCCTGATGGTCGGCAAGGAGCCGCGCATCGGCAGCGCGAAGAGCTGAGGCGAGCGCCGCGTGGATCAGGCGCGGTTTGATGCAGTCCGGCTGGCGCGCAGCCCACGCATAGGCCCGATCACATTCCGGCAGCTGCTCGCCCGCTTCGGCAACGCTACGGAAGCACTGCGCGCCTTGCCCGATATGGCGCGACGCGGAGGTGGAAAACCGTTTGAACCCGCCGACGAACGCGCCGTCACACGGGAAATTGATCGAGTAGAGGCGCTGGCCGCGCGCTGCCTGATATGGGGTGATGTCGATTATCCGATGCTGCTCTCTGAAATCGCCGATGCGCCGCCTGTACTGACCTGTCGTGGAGATGCTGCATTGGCCTCCCGCACTTGCGTGGCGATGGTCGGCGCGCAATGCATCGGCTGCGGCACGGCGCTTTGCGCGGGAACTGGCGTGGGACCTTGTTCGGCATAATGTCACGGTCGTTTCCGGCCTTGCGCGGGGCATCGATACTGCCGCGCATCTGGGCGCGCTGCATGATCGAGCGGCACCCGGTGCGACTATTGGCGTGATCGCCAGCGGCATCGATATCGCCTATCCCCCCGAAAATGCCGAGCTTCAGGAGAGGGTCGCTACCGAGGGGCTGCTGCTCGCCGAACAATCTCCCGGTGCAGAGCCCAAGGCGCGTCATTTCCCGCATCGCAACCGTATCATTGCAGGACTGAGCTGCGCGACGGTCGTCGTTGAGGCCGCGCCCAAGTCCGGCTCCCTCATTACCGCGCGGTTGGCCGGAGATTATGGCCGGGATGTGCTCGCGGTGCCCGGTTCGCCGCTCGATCAGCGCGCGCAGGGATGCAATCTCCTGATCCGCGAAGGAGCTACGCTCATTCAAAACGCGGACGATGTACTTGAGGCGATTGCCCATATCGACCCTCGCGTGGAGCCGCAGTCCGCACCGGCAGCGCAGGAGGCTCCCATTGATACCAGCGAGAAATCCCGCGATGCGGTTCACGCCCTTCTTGGCCCCACTGCGGTGCCGGTCGATGAGCTGGTTCGTCAGGCCGGACTGTCTCCGGCAGCGGTTCATATGACTCTGCTTGAACTTGAGCTGGCCGGACGGCTGGAACGGCATGCTGGAGGACGTGTGTCGCTGATTTGAACAGAACAGCGCTTGACGGACGTGCTGAGCACCCTACATCCTCGCGCGCGTACGTATAACAACCGGAACTGCCCGCCTCCATGTAACTTGTCATCGTCGAATCCCCCGCCAAGGCAAAAACCATCGAGAAATATCTCGGCGGCGATTTTCATGTGCTCGCCTCCTATGGCCATGTGCGTGACCTGCCGCCCAAGGATGGCTCGGTCGATCCCGATGACGGTTTTGCGATGCTTTGGGAAAATTATGGCGACAAGGGCAAGCAGCTCAAGGCCATCACAGATGAGGCGAAAAAGGCCGACCGCCTGATTCTCGCGACTGACCCTGATCGCGAGGGAGAAGCGATCAGCTGGCATGTTCTCGAAGTGTTGAAGGCAAAGAAGGCGCTGCCGCAAAAGGTCGACCGTGTGACCTTCAACGCGATCACGAAGCAGGCCGTCACCGACGCTATGGCCGCGCCACGCGGGCTCGACGAAGATCTGATCGACGCCTACCGCGCCCGCCGCGCACTCGATTATCTCGTCGGTTTCACCCTGTCGCCCGTGCTGTGGCGCAAGCTGCCCGGCGCGAAATCGGCTGGGCGCGTGCAGTCGGTCGCGCTGCGGCTGGTGGTCGAGCGTGAGCGCGAGATCGAAGCGTTCGTGCCGCAGGAATATTGGTCGGTCGAGGCGCAGATGGAGCATGACGGGCGCGCCTTTACCGCGCGTTTGGTCAAGTGGAAGGGCGACAAGATCGATCGCCTCACCATCGGCAAGGAAGGCGACGCACTCGCTGCCAAGGCCGATATAGAGGCGGGCCGCTTCACGGTTGAGAGCGTCGAAACCAAGCCGCTGACCCGCAATCCACCGCCGCCCTTCACCACGTCCACTTTGCAGCAGGAGGCTGCGCGCAAGCTCGGTTTCTCCGCCAGCCACACGATGCGGATCGCGCAGCAGCTTTATGAGGACGGCGCGATTACCTACATGCGTACGGACGGCGTGCAGATGGACGGCAGCGCCATTTCCGCCGCGCGCAAGGCCAGCGCCGACCGTTTCGACGGCGGCTATCTGCCCGAAAAGCCGCGCCAGTATCAGACCAAGGCCAAGAATGCGCAGGAAGCGCACGAGGCCATCCGCCCAACCGATTTCTCACGCGACAAGGTCGGCTCAGGGGATCACGCGAAGCTATATGATCTCGTCTTCAAACGGGCGCTCGCCAGCCAGATGGCGTCCGCCCGGCTGGAGCGGACCACGGTCGAGATGCTCGACGCGACTGGCCAGCATGGTCTGCGCGCGACCGGGCAGATGGTGATCTTCCCCGGCTTCCTCTCGCTCTATGAAGAAGGCAAGGACGACAGCGAGGATGAGGACGGCAAGCTGCTGCCCCGCCTCACGGACGGCGATGTTCCCGCCAAACATGACGTGGTCGCCGACCAGCATTTCACCCAGCCGCCGCCGCGTTATTCTGAGGCAAGCCTCGTCAAGCGGCTTGAGGAACTGGGCATCGGTCGTCCCTCGACCTACGCATCCACCATTCAGGTGCTGAAAGACCGCGACTATGTGCGCGTCGAAAAGAACCGCTTCTTCGCCGAAGAAAGCGGGCGCCTGGTCACGGCCTTCCTCGAACGCTTTTTTGAGCGCTATGTCAGCTATGATTTTACCGCCGGGCTGGAAGAGGAACTGGACGATATTTCCGGTGGACGCGCCCAATGGCAGGCGGTGCTCGACGCGTTCTGGCGCGACTTCAAGCCCAAGACCGCAGAGGTGATGGAAAAGAAGCCGTCCGACGTCACCGCCGATCTTGACCAATTTCTGGAGCCATTACTCTTCCCGGACAAGGGCGATGGCTCCGATCCGCGTCAGTGTCCGATGTGCGGCGATGGAAAGCTGGCGCTGCGCGGCGGGCGGTTCGGCGCGTTCATTGCCTGCTCCAACTATCCTGAGTGCAAGTTCACGCGCAAATTCGGTCAACGCGGCGGCAGCGAGGGTGAGGACACCGGTCCCCAAGTGCTGGGTCAGCATCCTGAAACCGGAGAGGACATCACCCGCAAATCGGGTCGCTTTGGGCCTTATGTAGAGATGGGCTCGGGCAAGGAGGCCAAACGGTCATCCATCCCCAAGGATCTGCCCGATGGGGAACTGACGCTCGACTGGGCGGTGAAGCTGATTTCACTGCCCCGTGAGGTCGGAACCCATCCGGAAACCGGCAACCCGATCACCGCCAGCATCGGGCGCTATGGTCCCTATCTCGCGCATGACGGCAAATATGCGCGTCTTTCGTCCACGTCAGAGATTTTCGAGGTCGGCATGAACGCCGCCGTCGCCAAGCTCGCCGACGCCGCCAGCGGTGGAGGACGCAGGGGAGGGGCGTCTCGCGAGCCGCTCAAGATATTGGGCAAGCATCCGGGCACCGAGGAAGAGATCAAGCTGATGGAGGGCCGCTATGGCCCCTATGTCACGGACGGCACGACCAACGCGACCATCCCCAAGACGGTCGACAAGGACGCCCTGACGCTGGAGGAAGCCGCGCAGCTGATCGACGATCGCGCCGCCAAGGCTCCCGCGAAGAAGGGGCGCAAGAAGGCCGCCCCGAAAAAGAAAGCCGCGCCCAAGAAGAAGCCTGCAGCAAAAAAGAAGGCAGACTAGCGGTCAAGCCTATATGACGGACTTGGCCCGCAGCATCGACGATATCGTGACGCGGATGCGGGCGGAGACCGAACGCGGGGAAGTGGCGACCTATGTGCCGGGCCTCGCATCGGCGAGTCTGGATGGCTTCGGCATCGCAATCGCGACTGCGGACGGGCGCATCTTTGCGGGCGGCGATGCGGACAAGGGATTCTCGATCCAGTCGGTATCAAAGGTTTTCGCGCTTACCATGGCACTGGGCAAGGTCGGCGATCAGTTGTGGAACCGTGTGGGCCGCGAGCCTTCCGGCACGGCGTTCAACTCCATCATTCAGCTCGAACATGAGAAGGGCATTCCCCGCAACCCGTTCATCAACGCCGGTGCCATCGTCGTGTCCGATGTCATCTTGGGCGATCATCAGCCGCGCGAGGCAATCGGCGAAATATTGCGCTTCGTCCGGTACCTCGCCGGGGAGGACGCCATCACCATCGATGAGGAGATAGCGAGGGGGGAGAACGACACCGGCTTTCGCAATCGGGCGCTGGCCAACTACATGACCGCGTTCGGCAACCTGTTGCGACCGGTGGACCTGGTTCTGGGCACTTATTTTCACCAGTGCGCCATCGAAATGAGTTGCCGTCAGCTTGCCTTGGCCGGACGCTATCTGATGCTGGATGGCCGCCATCCCGACGGGGGCAGGGTTGTCTCGTTGAGGCGCGCGCGCCGCATCAATTCCCTGATGCTGACATGTGGTCATTATGACGCTTCTGGTGATTTCGCATTTCGGGTCGGCATTCCCGGAAAATCGGGCGTGGGCGGCGGCATCTTGTCGATTGTGCCGGGAGAAGCCTCGATTGCGGTCTGGTCGCCCGGCCTCAACACCAGCGGTAATTCCATGCTTGGCACTCTGGCGCTGGAACAGCTGGCAGAGGCAACCAACTGGTCTGTGTTCAGTTCGTCTCACGCAAAATAGCGGGCATCGGCCGCTTCTTTGCGGTTGCGAGGCTTCACGGCTAGTAAGCGTGCCAAGATTCGGCGCAGTGTAGAACGGCCGAGCCAGCACCGGAGTAGAATTTGACGCAAGGCAGCCAACCAAGAGAACATCATTGGGATGCCTTGCGCGCATTCCTGATGTTGCTTGGCATTCCCTATCATGTCGCGCTCACCTATCAGGTGGGTGAGGGGCAGATGTGGATCGTCAACGCGCATGAAGGTGTTGCCGGGTTCACCGAGATCGCCGGGTTCCTGCATATTTTTCGCATGCCGGCTTTCTTCGCCATTGCGGGCTATTTCGCGGCGCTCCTGCTCGCGCGCCGGGCTCCGGGAGAATGGATGCGCGGGCGCATGCGCAGGCTGGCTATTCCATTTGTGGTTGCGCTGCTGACGCTCAACCCGCTGCTAAATCTCGCGTGCGAGCTTTCCAACTTCTCTTTGGATGCCGCCGCGCGCTCATGGGTTCTCAACAGCTCCAAATCGGGCGGCTATTGGATCCGGCACCTGTGGTTCCTGATCGTTCTGCTTTATTATTGCGCCATCGCAGCCGCGCTGATGGGGTGGTTCCCCTTGTTCGCCGGGAGGCAGCTTTCTCACGAACGCGACGGATCATGGGCGCGGCATTTTACACTGTTCTGGTTCATTGTGGCGGTTCTGGTCGGGATGTGGGAAGCGGCATCGATAGAATTTTTCTACATGGCGGGACTGGCAACCAACATCCCGCAGCAAATATTGCGCCTCGACGAGGCGCTCCAATATGCGCCGTTTTTCGCGCTTGGTTTTTTCGTCGCGCGAACCACCGACATCAAGGGGCGGCTTTATCGTCTGTCGCCTGTCATCGTGGTTGCCGCCGTGGTCTTTACCGGCCTCGCGATGCTGTACGCCAAGGGGCTCTGGCCGCCCTATGGCCGCTTTCTGAAGACGATGGCCGCAATGATGCTGATGCAGCCGTTGTTTCTGGTGGTCCGCCACGTGTTCAGCCAGCGAAGCCGCCTGATCAACCGCATCGTCGATGCGTCCTTCGTGATCTACCTGTTTCATATGCCGATTCTGACATGGCTGGTCGTGCTGTTCCTGCCAGTGGCCATGCCAGCCTTGCTGAAAGCCTGTATCGTCATGATGTTGACACTCGGCTTGTCATGGCTGGCATGGGAGATTGTCTCCCGGTCATCGCTGCTGCGGCTTCTCTATGATGGCATCCCTGCAGCTAGTCGAAGGGGGGCTGTCCGACCGTTTTTCGGCGCTCAGTCGACCCAATCAAGCCCGATGTCGCGATAGACGCCGCGATCCTCGTCCCAGCCTTCCTTCACCTTCACATGCAGGTAGAGGTGAACCGGACATCCCAGTAGCGCAGACAGCTCCGCGCGCGCCTTCGACCCGATCTCTTTCAGCCGCTGCCCGCCTTTGCCCAGCACGATGGCGCGCTGTGTCGGGCGTTCGACCAGTATCTGCTGGTGCAGCTCAACTGACCCGTCCGTCCGCTCACTATATTGTTCGGTATGGACCGCCGCCGCATAGGGCAGCTCAGCGTGAAGCTGATGATAGATTTGCTCGCGCGTGATTTCCGCGGCGAGCATGCGGTCGGTTGCGTTCGACACCTGATCGGCAGGAAAGTGCCAGGGCCCCTCGGGCATCGCACCACCCAACGCCGTCTTCAGTTCGGCCAAGCCGTCGCCTGTCGCGGCGCTGATGAAGAATGTATCGCGAAATGAGACCATCTCATTGAGGCGCTGCGCGTGGATCAGCAGCTTGCCCTTGTTCGCGATATCGACCTTGTTGAGAATCAGCAGCTTGGGCTCGGACCGCGCCTCCAGACCTGCCACAATGCGATCGACCTTGTCGCCAAGCCCCGCCTTGGCATCGATTACCAGCGCAATCAGGTCCGCGTCCTGCGTTCCGCCCCAGGCGGCTTGCACCATCGCGCGGTCGAGCCGCCGCTTGGGTTCGAAAATTCCGGGCGTGTCGACCAATATGATCTGCGCATCGCCCTCCAGCGCAACGCCCAGCACTCGTGTGCGGGTCGTCTGCGCCTTTGGGCTGGTGATGGCTATCTTCTGGCCGACCAGTGCATTCACCAGCGTCGACTTGCCCGCATTGGGTGCACCAAGAACCGCGACCACGCCGCACCGCTCGGTCCGGTCTGCTACATCATTCATTTGAGTTTACCCAGTAATTCGCGCGCGGCCTTTGTTTCGGCCTCTTGCTTGGATGCACCGGTTGCGCTGGCGTCGCCGACATTGTGGATCGACACGCTGATTGTGAAGCTGGGGGCATGGGCCGGTCCGCTTCGTTCGACCAACATATATTCGGGTGCCTTGCGTTTGTTCGACGCTGCCCATTCCTGCAACGCGGATTTCGGATGCTTGGGGGCATGATCAATGCCGTCGACGCGCCCGTCCCACAGGCGGCGAACGAAGGTGCGTGTTTCCTCAAACCCGCTGTCGAGAAACAGTGCGCCGATCAGCGCCTCTGTCATATCGCCCAGCACATTCGTGCTCTCGGTCGCGCCATCGTCGCGGGCCTGTTTGCCGAGGATCATATAGGGTTGGATCTCGATCTCACGCGCGATTTCCGCGCAGACGTCGCCCGATACGATCTGGTTGAACCGGTTGGACAGCTTGCCCTCCGGCTCATCGGGATAATGTTCATAGAGCCATTCACCGATGACGAGGCCCAGCACACGGTCGCCCAGAAACTCCAGCCGCTCATAATGCGATGCCGATGCGCTGCCGTGAGTAAGCGCCTGAATAAAAAGGTCGGGTTGTCCGGGCACACGGCCGATCAGGTTCGTCACCCATTGCAAGCGCTCGGATTCGGTCAAAAGCCTTCTCCGATGCGCTCCCACCTTGCCGCGGTGAACCATGTCCACGGCAGGAACCAGTTTGCGCTGCCGTCGGTCGAAAAGACCGAGATCATCGCCTTGCCGACCAGATTCTTCTCCGGCACGAGCCCGATTGCTCCGCCTTCCTGCGCCGGGAAACGGCTGTCGGCGCTGCGGTCGCGATTGTCGCCCATCAGGAACAGATGACCTTCCGGTACGATCATCGGTTCGCGATTGTCGCCGGGGCCGTCCTGCTCGACATCGAGAACCTCATAGTTTTTTCCATTGGGCAGCGTTTCGCGGAATCGGGGATAGCGGCAATAGCTCTCGCCCCCCTTCACCTCTTCAAACTCGGTGCGATAGCAAGGACTTTCACCGCTTTCGCGTTGCGTTGCATCAATCATGTTCTGTGTCACCGGGATGACGAGGTCGGCAATCTTCTGCTTGGGGATTTCCTTGCCATTCAGGATGACGACGCCGTCGCGCATCGCAATGACATCGCCGGGAAGACCGATGACGCGCTTGATATAATCCTGTCGCTGACTGGGCGGCGCCTTGAATACCACGACGTCGCCACGCTCTGGCGTGCTGGCGAACAGGCGCCCGGGGATCAACGGAATGCTGAACGGCAGTGAATAGCGCGAATAGCCGTAATTCCATTTCGATACGATCAGATAATCGCCGATCAAGAGGCGCGGCTGCATCGATTCGGATGGAATGTTGAACGGCGCAACGATGAAGCTGCGCAGGACGAAGACGAACAGCCCCAGCTTGAGGAGAAAAGTCACAAACTCGCGCGTTTCGGATTTGTCGCTCATGGTACCCTTGCATTCCAAATTGCCGGACGGCTTTGCGTCGGGCCGGTGGCGAGGTCAAGCAAATGCGTGTATTTGGCCTTTGATTCGTGCCGCATTCGACCGGCGATATTCTGATTTACGCACCCTCATTATCGGAGAAACAGCATGACACAGCAGGTTTGGGACAGAATTGCCGCGCTGCCCCAACCCGATCTTCGCTCGATTTTCGATGGTGATCCGACCCGGCTGGACCGTCTTTGTCTGTCGATTGGCGATCTGCGGTTCGACTGGTCGAAGACGCATATGACGCCGGATCTGATGTCCGCCTTTCTCGATCTGGCTCAGAATCAGGATTTCGCAGGTCGCCGCGATGCGCTGTTTTCGGGCCAGAAAGTCAATAATACCGAAGGTCGTGCGGCCGAGCATAGCGCCGAACGCGGGGAGGGCGCGCCGGACAGCGTCGCTGCCGCAAAGGCGCTGCACATTCGCATGCGCGCGCTGATCGATGCGATAGAGGCCGAGGCGCTTGGTCCCATCCGGCATGTGCTGCATGTCGGCATCGGTGGGTCGGCGCTCGGGCCGGACCTGCTCATGGATGCGCTGGGACGCGATTCCGACCGCTATGATGTCGCCATCGTTTCCAATGTGGACGGTTGCGCACTGGAAGAGGCGGTCAGGGATTTCGACCCGTCGACGACATTGCTGGCTATAGCGTCGAAGACCTTCACGACCACGGAAACCATGCTCAACGCACAGAGCGCAATCAACTGGATGATCGCGGGCGGCGTCGCGGATCCCTATGGCCGTGTGGTCGCACTCACCGCATCACCCGACAAAGCGGTCGCATGGGGCGTCGATGAAACCCGCCTCCTGCCGTTCAGCGAGACCGTCGGCGGGCGCTATTCACTCTGGTCGTCCATCGGTTTTCCTGCCGCGCTGGGGCTGGGCTGGGACGCATTTGAAAGCCTGCTGGAAGGGGCCGCAACCATGGACCGGCATTTCCGCCTGGCCGCGCCGGAAGAGAATATCCCGCTGATTGCTGCCTTTGTCGATCAATATTATGCGCGGGTGCGCGGGTGCCAGACGCGCGGCCTGTTCGCCTATGATGAGCGGTTGCGCCTGCTGCCCTTTTATCTCCAACAGCTTGAGATGGAGAGTAATGGCAAGTCGGTGAAGACGGACGGCTCGCCGGTTAACGGCCCAACCGCGCCGATCACATGGGGCGGCGTGGGCACCGACGCGCAGCACGCCGTGTTCCAATTGTTACATCAGGGGACGTATCTCGTTCCGGTCGAATTCATCGCCAGCAAAGAACCCGGCCATGGCCTCGACCCCGCGCATCATCGCGTGTTGCTGACGAACTGCTTTGCGCAGGGAGCAGCGCTGATGAAAGGGCGGGACAATAGCGACGATCCTGCCCGCGCCTATCCGGGCGGCCGTCCCTCGACAACGATCCTGATGGACGATGTGACGCCCGAGGCATTGGGCGCGCTGATCGCCTTTTACGAGCATCGCACGTTCGCCAACGCCGTGCTTATGGGGATAAACCCGTTCGACCAGTTTGGTGTGGAGCTTGGCAAGGAAATCGCCAAATCGATAGAGAAGGACGGTCCGTCCGGGTTTGACCCGTCGACCAGCGCCCTTATCGATCTGGCCATGGGGGAATGATAGATGAGTGAGTTTGATTTTGACCTGTTTGTGATTGGTGCGGGCTCCGGTGGTGTTCGCGCCTCTCGGGTTTCAGCGGCACATGGCGCAAAGGTGGCCGTGGCCGAGGAATATCGCGTTGGCGGAACCTGCGTCATTCGCGGCTGTGTACCCAAGAAGATGCTGGTTTACGGTTCCCATTTTGCGGAAGACTTGGCCGATGCGGCGAATTTCGGTTGGACCGTCGATGGCGCGCGTTTCGACTGGAAGACCTTGCGCGACCGTGTGTTGGCCGATGTTGATCGTCTGAACGGACTGTATCAGAACACACTTGATAGCAACAAGGTGACGACCTTTGCTGAGCGCGCACGCCTGACTGGACCTCATGAAGTGACCATGGCCAGCGGCAAGACTGTTACGGCCCGCTATATTCTGATTGCCACGGGTGCGTGGCCAGTGGTGCCAGAAATTCCGGGCGCGGAATATGGCATCACATCAAACGAGGCATTCCATCTCGATACATTGCCCAAACGCGTCGTGATCGCCGGCGGCGGCTATATCGCCAATGAGTTCGCCGGCATATTCAATGAACTGGGCAGCGACGTGACGATCGCCAACCGCTCCGGCCAGATCCTGCGCGGCTATGATGAGGAAATCCGCGACAAGCTGATGAAGATCAGCTTGGAAAAAGGTATCACCTTCCGGCTCGATGCGCCGTTCGAAAAGATTGAGAAGCAAGCCGATGGCAGCTTGTTGGCGCATTTCAAGGATGGTGGCGCGCCGATTGAATGCGATATCGTGATGTTTGCGACAGGCCGCAAGCCGATGAGTTTCGACCTTGGGCTCGATGAGGTCGGCGTAGAGATGAAAGACGGCGGTGCAATCAAGGTGGACGCCTATAACCGCACCAATATAGAGAGCATCTATGCGGTCGGCGATGTCACCGACCGTGTACAGCTCACCCCGGTGGCGATCCGCGAAGGGCATGCCTTTGCCGACAGCGTTTTCGGCAACGCGCCGCGCACGATCAACTATGATTGCATACCCTCTGCGGTATTCAGCAACCCGCCGATGGCAGGGGTAGGCTTTACCGAGAAAGAGGCGCGGGAGAGGTTCACCGACGTGCAGATATACAGCTCGGACTTCAGGCCGATGAAAAACGTCCTCGCCGGGCGGAACGAGCGCGGTTTTTACAAAATGATCTGCGACGGCCCCAATGGGAAGGTGATCGGCCTGCACATGATCGGCCCCGATGCGCCGGAGATATTGCAGGCTGCTGCCGTTGCCGTGAAGGCTGGCCTCACAAAACAGGATTTCGACGACACTGTCGCGCTGCATCCCAGCATGGCCGAGGAGCTGGTGCTCCTTAAATAGTTATTCGATCGA
>CAYGOH010000025.1:16992-18998 GCA_964351385.1 uncultured Sphingobium sp.
ACGTCGCGATTGTCGGGATCGACCACGATGGCACGGTCGGTCGGCGGAACGGCGCGCTGATCCCTCTCGCGACTCGGGCAGAAGCGGCAGGTGACGCCGATGGGCGTTGCCGCCGCTTCATCATGAAGCTGCAACCCGTCGGCATAGATGAAGTTGGTGGCATGCTCGATTTCGCACCCAAGCACCACGGCATAGCGCCGTGGCGCGCGCGAGAAGCTGCCTGACGGTTTGACGAGGCCTTTCGCCATCGAGACATAGCGCACGCCATCGGGTGTTTCACCCAGCTGCGTGATGATGCGGTCAGGGATGGCGACCGCTTCATGAACGATCCACAGCGGACACGCCCCACCGAAGCGCGCAAACTGAAGGCGCGTAGCCGAATGCCGCTTGGTGATGTTGCCTGCCATGTCGACGCGGCAAAAGAAAAAGGGAATTCCGCGCAGGCCCGGGCGCTGCAACGTCGACAGGCGATGACATGCCTGTTCGAAACTGACACCGAAACGCCGCGCCAGCCGGTCGATATCATGGCGCAGCTCTCGCGCTGCTTGGCGGAAAGCGCCATAGGGCATCGTCAGTGCACCGGCAGCGTAATTCGCCAGTCCCACCGATAGCAGCCGGTTTGCCCCTGTGACGGACAGATCGGCGTTGGCAACGATAGCGTCGATCAAGCTACTGGCCGAAAGGCGCATCAGCTGATGTGCGATCAGAAATTTCCGGCTTTCGGGTGGCACGGCAGCATTGATGAACAGCGTGCCAGCTTGCTGGTCATAGCGGCGCATCAGGTGGGATTGCGTTTCCCCGATCATCGTTTCGATGCCGTGACGCAGTTTGAGCGCGTCGATCAGACCGGTCTCCGTCAGCATGCCATGCGGGCAGATTTGGGTGCGCAGATCTTCGGCCAGGCAATCGAGTTCATGGACATAGTTGCCGGTGTCGTGAAACCAGTCGCGCACCGTTTCCCATGGCATGCGCGCCTGACCCGCCATGTCGTTGGCAATCGCTTCCTCGACCATATTCAGCCGTTCTTGTGTCTGGCGAAAGGCGCGATGCAGGTCGACATAGCGCGCCGCAAATTCGGGATATTGCAGGTGAAGCTTCTCCATCCGCTCAGGTTCAAGCGGAGATCCGATGACGTCGGGCTGTGCGAGTGCATGGGCGAACGCACCCAGAAGTTGCTCGTCCTCGCGATTGTCGAAAGATGCCCAATCGACGGGGTAGGCTTCTGCCAGCGCGGCTTTCACTTTTGCGGTTAAAGGCCGGTCGTCGTTTTCCAGTTGCGACAGATACGACACCGATATGCCGAGAATGCTGGCCATCGATGCCTGATCCATATGTTGATCGAGGCGGAGCTGGCGCAGCCTGCTGCCGACGAAAAGTCTGTTTCCCTTTGCCATCATGTGTCTTTATTTTGCAAATTCGCAATTTGCAAATTCGCAAATTCGCATTTGCACTTCACTCCGATGCCTGAAAGGAGCAGCATCCCATCCGTTAGGGATGGATGTTTCGGGAGTGAGCATGACGAATCTGGCAATAATCGAGCGATTGGAGCAAAAGCGCGAAGCGGCAAAGCTGGGCGGCGGGCAAAAACGTATCGATGCTCAACATGCGAAGGGACGACTGACGGCGCGTGAGCGGCTGGACGTGTTGCTCGATTCAGGCAGCTTCGAAGAGCTCGACATGTATGTCGAGCATAACTGCACCGATTTCGGCATGGATGACAATCACGTGCCCGGCGATGGCGTGGTCACCGGGTCGGGTACCGTCAACGGTCGTCTGGTGTTCGTATTCAGTCAGGATTTTACCGTGTTCGGCGGATCGCTCTCTGAGCGTCATGCCCAGAAAATCTGCAAGATCATGGACATGGCGATGAAGGTCGGCGCGCCCGTCATCGGCCTCAACGATTCAGGCGGCGCGCGCATTCAGGAAGGCGTCGCATCGCTCGGCGGCTATGCCGAAGTGTTCCAGCGCAATGTGCTTGCGTCCGGTGTAATACCGCAGATCAGCGT
>CAYGOH010000026.1:0-798 GCA_964351385.1 uncultured Sphingobium sp.
CATCAACGCCCGCTATTACGCGACGCAGAAAGGCTTTGACCGTCTGAGAATCCTGAACAACCTTCTCATCGGCTTGCACTTCAACGGCATGGAGATTCATTATCCGGCGCTTGTGCAGGGCAATGAGATTATCAGCTTTTCCGACTTCCCGTCAAAGCTGATGTATAGTGACGGCATCGTCACGTTGACCGGCAACCGCGCGCTGCGATACGCGCCAAACCGGCGCTATGATCCGAAGCTGCCTGCGCCGTCCGGCAATTTCCATAACGAGGTGCGGCAGAAGTTTGAGGAACCCATTCTCGTTCAGCAATGGCGCGACCGCGTATTTGGCTCGGGTGCGCCTACCCCTACGCCGACACCCCCCAAGGAAGACCCCAGGCCCCCGGTTGACGATCTGCCGCCAGTTGTCGATGATGATGACGATGCGCCATCCGATGACACACCAGACATTCGCAAGGCTATCGCAGGCATCCGGGCGATACTCGATGGGCTGGAAAGCGCGCTGTAGCCCTGTGTCACTCGGGGGTGTCCTTGGGTTGGTTTACTTGCAGTGCTTCACCGAGAATTTGCGTTAAAGCAGGATCGCTGTCCCATGGCTTCCAAGACTCGCATGCAGGGTCGTAAGGATCAGCCCCATGGTCGATTTGGCACACAGAGAGGCATCGACAATCTTTGCATATCTTCTCAACCATCCCGCGCCTCCTGTTCCAGAATATGGCGGACGGCTGATGTTGCAGCGTCCCATCGCTCACCACTTAGAATCAAGCGGACAGTTTTTTCGGAGACGCCGAATTGTTT
>CAYGOH010000026.1:808-1157 GCA_964351385.1 uncultured Sphingobium sp.
CTCCATGAACGCGCCGTACTATCTCAATGGCGTCGGACTCAATCAGCTTTGAATTGCCGATCATCGAGCCAGCAAGATGTGTGCCATGCTCCTTTTTGTGGGCATGGTTCTCCTTTCTGGTTACCCAAACAACATTGGACGCTTTTGGGTTGGCTCGGTCGCCATCAAGATGCGCGGCCTCATAATCACCACTAGGCGGTTCACCATGGAAAACGCGACAAACAAGCCGATGAACCTCTACAGTTTTTGCCTTCCCGTTCTTATGCAGGCAGGCTTGGGCATATCCCTTACGACTATAAGTGCGCGCTAGTTTTCTGGCTGGAACGCTTACAATTTGCTCGCGTCCCCG
>CAYGOH010000026.1:1167-18772 GCA_964351385.1 uncultured Sphingobium sp.
GGGAAAGTTCTAGCAAGCGAATAGATATTGCCTTCAGCGTCAATTTTATAGCGCCCCTCGAAGTCAGGGACATCTCTCCGCTGTTCGTTGGGCAGCCCCCTCGCTATCTCTTCCGGTTCAGGCGTCATGGCTGTGTTCCGATTGTCTTGCATCACGGGCGGCTCGGTATGCTGCCAGATATTCACTCTGTTCTTTGCGTTCGGCCAATGCGTCTAAGATTTGCTTTTCAGAGAATGCGCTCAGCACATCACCAAGCGTAGTGCTGAACTCGTGAGACGGAAGGTTTTCGCTGAAATATGGCTTACCGCCGCATATCCGGTAGTTATTCACATAGACACAACGGCATCCAACGACTGAAACCTCTATCGCCTCGCTCAAGCATTTATTCGGGCGGGCGTCGTAAATAGTATTGAAGTCCTCTGTTCCGTCAAAATTATGTTTCATGGCTCTTGCTCCTCAGTGCAGCGACGATCTCAGGAATGTGGTTGTGGAGAAGGACGTAGAGGTCCAAATCGTAAGACAGGCTATCCTCTGCCGCATCCTTCTCATCAATGACGCCAGTCGGCATATCGTCTTCCTTCACGACCATGCCGAACACTCGCTCATCAGGGCCAGAACCGTGCCAATATGAGGTGACGTGAACCTTCTCCTGCGTCGCCTTTGCAGCCAGCGCCTCTATCTCGTCTGCTAGGTGGGTCATGTTATCCTCGGATGTCTTGCGCCTGCCGCGCTGCCGAAAAGCGCCTTGGCGCGGGCATTATTTTCAGCCCGCTGCCGGCGTTCGATTTCGTTGATTTCCGCCCTTGTCAGAGGGTCCATGAATTTCGGATCGTTCTTCATCACGCCCGACCCTCCTGCGCTGGTGGGGTTATCTGTGCCTGTAGCGCCGCAAAAAACTTACCGGCAGCGTCAGTGTCGTAGAAATCGACAGTTACCTTTGAGCCGCCATGAACACGGTTCGGCGCTATCTTGATCTGGTCAATCCCCTGCCATCCAGATCCCCGCAATTGCGTGATGAGCGGGAGAAGGGCGCGGGCGTTTCTGACATAACCGTCGCTGTCTGGGATTTTGTCCCTGCTCGTGACTGGCGGCCATCCGGCTGCGGTTCTGTCGTCATTCAACAGGGCGACCGCAATTTTCTCAACGATCTCATCGTCCGTCATTGTTCGGGCGGCAGTTTCGCTTGGTTGGCCGGTCATGTTAAAATGCCTCCGCGAAGTTCAGTTTCACTCCTTGTCGCTTTTTCCCATGCTACGATTGCCTCCATTATCATGGGAGCAATAGTGTTCTTATTCACGTCTGACATTGTATGTTCAGAAGAATGGAATGCGCATCTAGCGTCGTCATAGGCATCAACCGCTGCACCTAAGGCGGTTCCTTTCAGATATTTGGGTAAGTCCGTCATTGTTCATCTCCCTTCATGCGGGATAGGAGGGCTTCGGCCTTGGGGTAAATTTCTTGTGCTAATTGGCGATCAACAGAATACCCGGTGTTGCCGACCATTGAGACGTAAATCCCAAGCAACTCCAACGCCTCCCCCAAATTCTTGCGGAGTTGGTCAATCCGAGAAGCCTGTTCTTCCCATGAGCATTGCGTCTTGTAGAGTTGCCCCTTCAACCGCTCGTTCTCGGCGGATTGCGCGGCGAGGGCTTCTCTGGCTATCAGCCTAGCGTATTTCTCTGCACGCCTCTTCTCTACCGCTCTGTTTTGAGCCGAATACGTATAGGCGGTATAAGCCTCGCGCTCGATAATATTGCTTATTAGCACCGCCTCCCGGTCAGCCTCTGTCGCTTCGTCCGTCATTGTCCGTTTTCCTCAAACCATGCATCGATTTCTTCGATTAAAGCCTCACGTGTAGGAGCGTCGGCTTTCTCGCCATTATCGACCCATCCATCTTCCTCACCTTCCCATGAAGCGTCATAGTTCGGACTGGTTGCCGACCATTCCGGCTCCGGCCAGCGGCCTCTGTGAATACTCCACCCGCGATACGTGTCTGCTTCGTTCGTCATTGGGATGGCTCCTTGTCGGCTTTCGTGCTGAAGAATGCGCCATCAAAGAACCCGTTCGGTTGCTCCTGAAGAATATGGCTGATGCATGTCAGAACCTTTGCAGCATCTATGTCGAAATCTTCAATTTCAGGTCGCCCAAAGCGCTCGGCATCTCTGGTTTCTACGATGGCGTTGCCGATTTCCCGCAGGATAGGGCATTTGTCGCAACGTTTACCCAAGGCGCATTTCAGGCCTGTGCCGCCTGGAGTTGTCCGGTCACTTTCGAACAAATACATCCCGCGATGCAATTCGAATGCTGCGGTTTTCGCATTGTAAAGGCCGTGGTTGAATTCGCGCCCAGCCTTGCGTTCGGAATCGCTGTGTCGATTGAGGCCAACGTGCCAGCCATGGCCCATGCGCTGCATTGAAGCGCGCAACGGGCCGAATGGGCCCGCGTCTGCATTGCACTTTGCCTCACTAAGAGCATTGTAGCAGCCGTTGATCTTTGGCGCGTTGTCCAGTTCTGCAAACTGCCGACGACGAACCTCATCGGGGCTATTAGGATCAGGCGGCAGGGAGAGAAGTCTATCAGCTTCAGCGAAGTCGGCAACTTCAGTCCCGTCTACCATCCACCACTGCCGCCCCCGGTCGTTCCGGTTCTCTCGTTTCCAAGCATAACCGAAGCGCGGATTGTCGATTGATTCGAAATCCTGTCGCGCCATTCCATGACGTCCATCGTAGAAACGAACGGGGCCTTTGAATTTACCCTTGCTCATTTTCTCAGCGTTCATCGTCTCACTCACCATATCTGCATCTCCCGTTCATGATCTTCGCGGGACTGTTCGCAGCAGTGCTTGCGCCACTGGAAAGGGTGCCCGCAAAATGGGCAGGGTTCAGGACGGAGCCAGTTGCGCAGCCAAGCGACAAGCATCTTGAGCTTCGAGTTGTGGTAGCCGGGGAGGGTCATGGGCGCGGACCTTCCAGCAAAAACGGCATTGATTTTCCGGTGCTGTATTCAATCGCCAGAGGTTCGCCCACACGCTCCCAAACAGTAAGACCATCGCTCATGACAATATTCGGCAGGAACGCCTCATCGAATGTCTCGACGCCGCTTTCCACGCTCTCTAATTTGGCCTGAATAACCAATCGCAGTGCACGAGCGCGCTGACGCCGAGCCGCATCAGCTTTCTTCTGGCGAGCGTCGAATGGTATTTCGATATACCGATGGGTGCCGTTGTTATGGAGAGGCATGTCATCGGCGGTCGGGATCGGAACTCGGAACCGCAGCATCCGGTCGTTCATGAAAAACTGAACAGCCAAAGCGTCCACGTCTTCCATCTGCGCAATACGCGCGCCGCCCGCCTTCTTGACCATCTTCACTATCTCAGACAGTGACTTTTCGACCGTGACGGTGGTATTCTCAGCATAGGCCATGCGAGCCTCCTATGCTTGCATCGGTCAGACCCTCGGTTCGGTTGCCGCCGTTCCGGGGGTCGTTTTGTGTTTGAACATGGGAGCGGAGTCGTGCGGCATCGCAGGGCGTCGTTTTCCATGCACGGCTCACCAGAACCGCAGGGAAACTGTAAGAGAAATTAATTTGACTTTAACCCTCGTCCTTCACAAAAGTGCCGCAAATTCGCGTCGGTCGGACGCGGGATATAGGGCCACCGGGGGGTTGCCGAGTTGTTTGCGAAGACGGATTTTGGTGCGGTTCAAGGTGGCTCCGGTGCATCCGGCGGCACGCTATGGCTCACCCACGGTCTCAAGAGCAGCGCCCAGTCAGCCGCAAAGCATGTCTTTTCCAAGAAGGTCATCAGAACGGGCGCGGACGATTGGCGCACTCGCGTCAAATATTGGGCTGAAGACGTCAACCTGACCCCCGATCTGGGCCAGAATATCGGCAGCCGCCAATGGTTGCGCGGAGCCGCCACCTGTTTCGCGCTCTGCTTCATTGCAATCCGGATGACGCCGGATTTCGCCGCGCTGCCGGCTGCTCCCGAACCGGTGATGACGGCGGCGAGTTACGACGAGTTCCGGTCTCAGATGATCACGCCGCTGGCGCTCGGCGCCGACAGCGGGCGGCACATGGGCCCAACCGATGCCGTTGCACCGCTGAAGGAAACGCCCGAGCGCCCGATGATCCAGCTTTCGGCGGCGATAGGGCATGGCGACAGCTTTCGTCATGCGCTCACCCGCGCAGGGGTAAGCAGCGCCGACAGTGCAGCTGTTATGGAATTGCTCGGCAACGATGCCGCTGCGGGTACCCTGACGCCCGGCACGCGCCTCAACCTGACGCTCGGACGCCGGGCAAACCGCAACATGGCCCGTCCGCTCGACGCGCTCGCTTTCCGCGCGCGGCTCGACCTGGCGATTGATGTCACCCGGGAAAATGGCGCGCTGGTCGCCCATCGCATGCCGATTGCCGTGGACAACACGCCCTTGCGCATTCGCGGCGTGGTGACTGACAGCCTGTATCGCGCGGCGCGGGCAGCCGGTGCTACGCCCGGAACCGTGCAAACCTATCTGCGCGTCATCGGCAAACAGATATCGCTGGGCAAGATCCGCGCGGGCGACCGTTTCGATATCATCGTAGCGCATCGCCGCGCCGCAACGGGAGAGACCGAGACCGGCGCGCTGCTCTATGGCGGCCTGCAACTCGCAAGCGGCAAGAAGATCGACATGCTCAAATGGGACCATGGCGGCAAGAGCGAATGGTTCGAGGCGTCAGGTGTGGGCCAGACGCGCCCCGGCCTGGCGCGACCGGTAACGAGCGCGCGGCTGTCCTCCGGTTTCGGCATGCGCTTTCACCCGATATTGGGCTATTCGCGCCTGCATGCGGGCGTCGACTATGCCGCGCGCACGGGCACGCCCATCTATGCCGTTACCGATGGGCGCGTGTCTTATGCCGGGCGGCATGGCGGCCATGGCAATTACGTCAAGCTCGCCCATAATGGCGGCCTCGCCACGGGATACGCGCATATGAGCCGCATTGCCGTGCACTCGGGCGAGCGGGTAAAGCGCGGCCAGGTGATCGGCTATGTCGGCTCCACCGGCCTGTCGACCGGACCGCATCTGCATTATGAGGTGTACCGCAACGGCAAGACGGTTAACCCGACATCCGTAAAGTTCGAGGAAACGCCGCAACTGGCGGGCAACGAACTCAAACAGTTCCGGTCGCGGCTGGCCTCGCTCAAGTCGATTTCCAACAGCCCGGTTCTGCAAGCGCCCGCGACACCGCCGGCAGCTCCCGAAGTCCGGCAGGCATCCACCGCCAAGGCACCCGCGAAAATCGCGATGCGCTAAGCCGCTTGCCGCGCAGTAAACGACGGCCTAAACCTCCCGCTCATGCCGAACCACACCGCTTCCTACCCCGCCCTGCGCCTGCGCCGCACCCGCGCCAGCGCGTGGAGTCGCGCGCTGCATGCGGAGCACCGCCTGCACCCGAGCGACCTCATATGGCCGCTGTTCGTAACCGATGGCAAAGGGACTGAGGAGCCGGTTGCCTCGCTGCCCGGCGTGTCGCGCTGGTCCGTGGACCTGATCGCTGCGCGCGCCAGAGAAGCGCGAGATGCAGGCATCTCCTGCCTCGCCCTGTTTCCCAACACGCAGCCCGACCGCCGCAGCGACGACGGGCGCGAGGCGCTGAACCCCGACAATCTGATGTGCCGCGCCATCCGCACCATCAAGGATGCGGTGCCGGATATCGGCATCCTTACCGACGTGGCGCTCGACCCCTATACCGCGCATGGTCAGGACGGGTTGGTTGACAATGCCGGAACCATCCTGAACGATGAGACGGTAGAGATTCTGGTGGGCCAGTCGCTCAATCAGGCAGCCGCAGGCGCAGACATTATCGCGCCCAGCGACATGATGGACGGGCGCGTCGGCGTCATTCGCGCGGCTTTGGAGCAGAACGGTCATAGCAATGTGCAGATCATGGCCTATGCTGCCAAATATGCCAGCGCCTTCTACGGCCCGTTCCGCGACGCGGTGGGATCGCGCGGGTTGCTGAAAGGCGACAAGAAGACCTATCAGATGGACCCGGCCAACAGCGAGGAAGCGCTGCGCGAGGTCGCGCTCGATCTTGCCGAGGGCGCGGACAGCGTGATGGTGAAACCCGGCCTGCCCTATCTCGATATCGTCACCAAGGTGAAGCAGCGATTCGAGGTGCCGGTCTTCGCCTATCAGGTGTCCGGTGAATATGCGATGATAGAGGCCGCTGCTGCGGCTGGCGCAGGAGACCGCGATGCGCTGGTTATGGAAACCCTCCTCGCCTTCAAACGTGCAGGCTGCACCGGGGTACTGACCTATCATGCGATGCATGCGGCAAGGCTGATGAGTTAGTCCGGGATCCTGATGGCCCCGGTCTTTCTCAAGGTTCCTTGAGTACGGCCCTCAGTTCATCGACACGATCATTCTGCGCGTCCACCATCGACAGGACCGGCGCGCGGGCGGATTCGATCTCGGCAACGCCACCCTGTGCCTCACCTGCCGCGACGGCCCTCATGCGATCGGCATAAAGCGTGTCCAGACTGGCAAGCGCGTACACGCTGTCATAGCGGGCCTGCTCCAGCTGTCCGAGGTCGACATTGGCGGCGACCCATTTTTCGCTGGAAATCGCCGCTCCATCGGCGAGTCGCACACGCGGCGCGACGATAGAATACAACGCATCGAACGCCGCCTTGCCCTTTTCAGATTGCTGCGTCAGCGTCGTCAGCTGAGCGATGAGACCGGGCTCTGCTGGTTGCGCGGCCTCAGCGTCGCGCGTCAAATCCTGCGTGATTACCGCTTCACCCGGCACATTGGACTCCATTGGTCGCTTCGCAAGCGACGGATAGCCGCGCCCATCCTGCCCCATGCCGGTGCACGCGGAAAGAATCAGGGAAAAGGCGGCAAAGATGCGTCGCGTCATAGCGATGTGCATGTATGAAACCCGCGCGGGACATGCAATAGCGCGCATGGTCAACGGATTGGCAACGTCCACAAATCCGCATATGGCGCCCACCATGCTAGCGATATTCGTCACTATCCTGCCGGTGTTCCTGATGATCCTTGCCGGCTATGGCGCGCGGCGGCTGAGCGTGTTGCCCGAAGGTTCGGGCATGTTGCTCACCCGCTTCGTCACATGGATTCCTCTTCCCGCGCTGATGTTCCATATCGTTGCGACGACGGATTGGCATTCGGTTTGGGACAGCGATTTCGTCATTGTATCGCTGGGCAGCAGCTTGATCGCGTTCGCCATCGGCATGTTTCTGGGGCATATGCGCGGCCTGGACGGGGCGGACATCGCGGTCGACGGCCTGAATGCCAGCTATTCCAACGTCGCGTATATCGGGTTGCCGCTGTTCCTGTTGGTCCTCGGACCGCAAAGCGCGCCTTTTGTGATCATCGCCGCAACACTCATGCTGATGATGCTGTTCGCCTGCGCCGTTATCCTGATCGAACTGGGCCATCACCGTAACCAGGGGCCGCTCCATGCGATGCGAAAGGCCGCCCTCGGCGTCCTGCGCAATCCGGTCATGGTCGCCCCTCTTTTGGGTTTCATCTGGTGGATGACGGGGCTTGAACTTCCTTCTCCCATCGAACGGTTCACCGCGATGCTCGGCGGTGCGGCGAGCCCGGCGGCGCTGGTCGCAATCGGGTTGTTTCTGGCCGAACGACCATTGATGGATGCAATCCGCAATGCGTCGGTGCTCAAGCTGACCGGTGCGAAATTGATTCTGCACCCGCTGATTACAGCAATGATCGCCTTTCCGCTGTTGCGCATGGCCCCCTTCCCCGGCGCTCTGGCGGTGGCGATCGCGGCGCTGCCCACCGGAACCGGCCCGTTCATGGTCGCCAATTTCTATGCGCGCGACGGCAAGGTTACGTCCGGAACCGTGCTGGTCACGACGCTGCTTTCTACCCTGACATTGACTGTAATACTCACGTTTCTGCCGCACTAATCCTGTCGAATGCGGTTGACAGCCCAGCACCTATCCACTAACGGCCCTTCTTCCGCGTTGGACCTCGGGTTGCGGCCCTTGGGCTGCGCCAAGCAATTTTGGATGAAGAGATTAAGCCATGTTCGCAGTTGTGCGCACGGGCGGCAAACAATATCGCGTTGCCGCAGGAGACAAGATAGTCGTCGAGAAGCTGGCTGGTGAAGCCGGTGACAAGGTCACGTTGGACGATGTCCTGCTGGCCGGTGAAGGCGCCGACCTGAAGGATACCAAGGGCCTGACCGTAGCGGCGGAAATCGTCGCGCAGGCCAAGGGCGAAAAGGTCATCGTTTTCAAAAAGCGTCGCCGCCACAATTATCGCCGCCGCAACGGACATCGCCAGAACCACACGATCCTGAAGATCGTTGCGATTGGCGCTGACAAGCCGAAAAAGGCCGCCGCGAAGAAAGCGGAAGCCACCGACGAAGCCACGGCTGCAGAAGCCTGAGCCGACCCAATTCAAGGAGTCTTGAGAGATGGCACATAAGAAAGCTGGCGGTTCATCCCGCAACGGCCGCGACTCAGAAAGCAAACGCCTGGGCGTGAAAAAGTTCGGCGGTCAGCACGTGATCGGCGGCAACATTATCATTCGCCAGCGCGGCACCCGCGTTTATCCCGGTCGCAATGTCGGCATGGGCAAGGACCACACATTGTTCGCGCTGGGCGAAGGCCGTGTCGTATTCCACGACGGCAAGCTTGGCCGCAAATATGTGTCGGTCGACGCAATGGCAGAAGCCGCCGAATAACGGACGATCAATCACCGGATCGTCCGACAGGACGCTCCGGAATATGACTGATTCGCACCAGAATAGTCACAAACGGGGCGCCCGGACCGGGTTGGCCCCGTTTTCTACGTATTCTTCCTGATCTTGGGTTTTCGGCTTGTCCGATGCATCACTCGGATCGGGGCATAAACGGGTCCACCCTCTATAATGTCGTATTGATGCAACCTGCAGCGCGTAAAGCTGGCCGGGTTGAGAGAGGTAAAGACCATGTTTTCGAGAACAGAGAGACTGTTGCTGCGCCCGGGCTGGGCCGAGGATGCTCCCGCCTTGCATGCGGCCATCGCCGACGAGGCTATCGTTCGCAACCTGTCGACCGCGCCATGGCCCTATTCCATTGGGGACGCTGAGGCATTTCTTGGGCGTGAGCGTAATGAAGCGCTGCCCGAATTCCTGATGTTTCTGCGCACACGCGGCACCCCGCATCTGGTGGGCGGCTGCGCGATCGTGGACGGTGAAAATGGCGAGCGCGAGTTGGGTTACTGGATAGCCCGCCCCTATTGGGGCCTTGGATTCGCGACGGAAGCGGCCAGCGCCGTGATGCGGATAGCGCGCTCATCAGGCATCGGAAATATCACCGCCAGCCATTTCGTCGACAATCCGGCGTCTGGCAGAGTGCTGTGCAAAATCGGCTTTCGCCCCACCGGGCGTGTCGAAAAACGCTACAGCCTTGCTCGCGGCGCGGATGCCGATTGCGTCTTGTTCGAAGACGGCGGCGTGATGCCGATGCGCCCCGACCCTTCGCTTGACCTGTATCGGGACAGGGTTCTCCAAGCCGCCTGACCGGCAGACCGGTATCTTTTCTGGCTAATCGGACGGAGGCGCGATAAACGCGCCTCCATGCATTTTCTCGATCAAGCCAAGATTTACATTCGCTCAGGCGCGGGCGGCCCCGGCGCCGTCAGTTTTCGCCGTGAAAAATATATCGAATATGGCGGCCCGGACGGCGGTGACGGCGGCAAGGGCGGCGATATCATTTTCGAGGCGGTGGCCGGACTCAACACGCTGATCGACTTTCGCTACAAACAGCATTTCAAGGCGCAGCGTGGCATCCCCGGTTCGGGGAAGGACCGCACCGGCGCAGGCGGCAACGACCTGATCATCGAGGTGCCCGTCGGCACGCAGGTGATATCCGACGAAACCGAAGAAGTGCTCGCCGATTTCACGAAGATCGGCCAGCGGCAGATATTCCTGCGCGGCGGCGATGGCGGGCGCGGCAATGCGAGCTACAAAACGTCAACCAACCGCGCCCCGCGTCAACACGGCACCGGCTGGCCGGGGCAGGAAATGTGGGTCTGGCTGCGCCTCAAGCTGCTGGCGGATGTCGGCTTGGTCGGTCTGCCCAATGCGGGCAAATCGACCTTCATCAATCAGGTGACCAATACCAAGGCCAAGGTCGGAGCCTACCCGTTCACCACCACCAAACCGCAGCTTGGCGTGGTGTCGCACCGCGACCGCGAGTTCGTACTGGCCGATATTCCGGGCCTGATTGAGGGCGCGGCGGACGGCGCGGGCATCGGCGACCGCTTTCTGGGCCATATCGAGCGCTGCCGCGTACTCATCCATCTGATCGACGCGACGGGCGACGATCCCATCGCCGCATGGAATATCGTGCAGGGCGAACTGGAAGCCTATGGCGCAGGGCTGGAGGACAAGCCGAAGATCGTCGCACTCAACAAGGGCGACTTGCTCGGCGAAGAGCTGATGGAAGATGTCGCCGCGCAGCTGCGCGAAGCGGGCGTCGACGATATCCATCTGGTATCCGGCGCGACCGGAGACGGCGTGTCCCGCCTGCTCGACGCGATCTTGCCGCTGCTCGATCAGGAGAGCATAGCGGCAGACGAGCCGGAGGATGACGATCCGGCGGGCGGAGAAGACAAGCCATGGTCGCCGATCTGAGCGAGACCGGAGAGAATCGCGCCGACTGGCATGCGCGCCGTTGGGTACTGGCGGTGCTGGGCGCACTCATCGGGTTGGCCATCCACCATATTATGACGCCCGGTGGGGCGAGCCGCTGGAGCGAGGATGCGACCCGCGCCGCCCTTGCAACCTTCCTCGGCGTTTCCGGTATCGCCTTCGCCTTTGTCGTGGAACGCGGCAGAACCCTCGGCAGCGCAGCATTTGCGGTCATCGCCGGACTGGTGGTGGCATCGGTGCTCTATTGGAGCGGCGATTTTACATCATGGGAGCCATGGCGGCTGGTGAGTGCACTGCTGACCGTCGCGATTGCCGCGCCGCTGTTTCAGGGATGGCGCGACGGCGGGTCGCAACGCTGGCGCATTCCCTATGTGGAAACCCATAACCGGGCATGGACCAATGTGTGCCTGTGGTTTGCCGCCTGCGCCTTCACCGGCATCAGCTTCGCGCTCGCATGGCTGCTGGCGACGCTGTTCAACCTGATCGGCATCGATGCGCTCGAAGAGCTGCTGAAAAGAAGCTGGTTCGCCATGATGCTTGCCGGGGCCGCTTTTGGCGGTGCGACCGGCCTGCTGCGCGACCGCGAACGCATCGTCGCGATGATCCAGAAGGTCGTGATGCTTGTGCTCAGCGTCCTCGCGCCCGTGCTGGCAGTCGGACTCGTCCTCTTCCTCGCCGCCCTGCCCTTTACCGGGCTCAGCGCACTATGGGAGACGACCAAGGCGACGACACCGATCCTGCTGAGCTGCGTCATCGGCGCGCTGATCCTCGCGAACGCGGTGATAAACGACACGCCCGAGGACGAATCGAAGCTGCGCGTCATGCGGTGGAGCGCGATGGCGCTCGGCCTGACGATATTGCCGCTGGGCATCATCGCCGCCATTTCGACCAGCCTGCGCATTCAGCAATATGGCCTGACGCCCGAGCGGCTGTGGGCTGTCACCTTCACCGCCATCGCCTGCGCCTATGGTCTTGCCTATCTGGTGTCGATCGGGCGCGGGCGGGAAGCAGGCTGGACCGGCTTTGTGCGCCCCGCCAATCTGCGCCTCGCGGTCGGGCTGTGCGCCCTCGCCTTTCTGTTATCGACACCGCTCATCAGCTTCGGCGCGATTTCCACCCGCAACCAGATGGCACGGCTGGAAAGCGGCAAGGTGAGCGTCGACAAGTTCGATTTTGCCGCGCTGCGTTTTGATTTCGGGCCCGCAGGCATGAAGGCGCTGAAGGCGTTGTCAAACGAAGGCAGGACCGCAGAAATTCGCAAAGCCGCGTCCACCATGCTGAAATCGGACAACCGCTATTCGGCATATGAAGAAAAGCAGAAAACCGAAACGCGCGATAATATCGTCACTCTGCCTCGCGGCACCGCCCTTCCAGAAGATCTGATCAACAGCCTGTCTGAATATGGGGCCTGTCGCGGGCAAAATCCCTGCAATGTTCTCTATCGCGCCGATGATGACGAAGCGATCATCGTGACGCGCAATGGCGTCAAGAAATTGTGGAAGACCAAGGATGGCTGGCAAAATATCGGCTATTTCAACAACAGCCTGTCCAAGAAGGAAGCGCAGGCCCTGAACGAGGCCTTCGCGCAAGGCCGGGTCGAGATCCGCAATGTAGAGAGACGACAAGTCTTCGTTGACGGCAATGCGGTTGGCGAGGCATTTGAATGACGACCATGTCCGCCCTGTCTCCCCAACCCGGTTTCCCGCCCGCCTCCGTGAAGCGTCTGGTCGTCAAGATCGGCTCTGCCTTGCTGGTCGACAGCGACGGCGCAGTGCGCAGCGCATGGCTCGAAGCCGTGGTCGCCGACATCGCCGAGCGCGTCGAGGCGGGCCAGCAGATCATCGTCGTTTCCTCGGGCGCGATCGCATTGGGCGCGCGCCGCTTGCGGCTTGCCAAGGGCGGCCGCGGCAGCTTGGACGATGCGCAAGCCGCCGCCGCCGTGGGCCAGATCGCCCTATCGCAACATTGGGCAAGCCTGCTCGCCGCGCGCGGATTGACCGCCGCGCAAATGCTGCTGACGCTCGACGATCTGGAGAATCGCCGCCGTTATCTGAACGCGGCAGCCACGCTGGAGCGCCTGCTCTCGCTGGGCGTCGTTCCCGTGGTCAATGAGAATGACAGCGTCGCGACTACCGAGATCCGGTTCGGCGACAATGACCGGCTGGCCGCACGCATAGGGCAAGCGGCGCGCGCGGATGCCGTGGCGTTGCTGTCGGACGTCGATGGGCTCTACTCGGCCAACCCGCATGACAATCCCGACGCGCGACTGATCCCTGAGGTCAAGCGCATCGATTCGAAGATACAGGCAATGGCCGACGGCGGCTCCGGCAGCGGTATGGGGTCGGGCGGCATGGCGTCCAAGATAGAGGCGGCGCGGATCGCCACGAGCGCGGGCGCGCACCTCGCGATCATTTCCGGCGCTGCGAACCGGCCGCTGTCGGCATGGCAGGATGGCGCGAATGGCACGATTTTCCACGCGCAGGCGGGCAAACGCGCGCGGCAGAACTGGCTCGCCGGGCGGCTGTCCATTAAGGGACGGATTATTGTGGATGCAGGCGCTCAAGCGGCGCTGGCCAAAGGCAACAGCCTGCTGCCTGCCGGTGTCACAGGCGTCAGCGGCGCGTTCGCGCGCGGAGATGTCGTCGATATCGTTGATGCGGACGGCCACCCGATCGCGCGCGGCCTTGCCGAATATGACGCCGCCGAAGCAGCGCTCATCAAAGGCAAGCGCAAGGACGCGGTGGCGGCTGCACTCGGGACCCCCGCGCGCCCCGCGCTTGTCCATCGCGATCACATGGTCCTGCTGTGACGCGCACCGTTGCGATGACGGGCGCGACGGGTTTTGTCGGCGCGGAAACGCTTGAGCAACTGCTGGCCGCTGGGTTCAACGTCCGCGCTCTGGCCCGCCGTGCGCAGCCCGCGCGAGACCACGTGGTCTGGATCGCAGGTTCGCTTGACGATCAAGACGCACTCGATGCGCTGGTCTCCGGCGCGGATGTCGTGCTGCATATCGCCGGCGTCGTGAACGCGCCAAGCCGCACCGCCTTTGAGGCAGGGAACGGCGTGGGCACGGCAAACGTGATCGCAGCGATGAAGAGGGCTGGCCTCAAGCGCCTGATACAGGTTTCTTCCTTCGCGGCGCGTCAACCGGATCTGTCCGACTATTGCTGGTCGAAGGCACTCGCCGAGGAGCATGTGCGCGCGTCCGGCCTCGACTGGACCATGGTGCGCCCGCCGGCCGTCTATGGCCCGCGCGACACGGAGTTCATCGAAGCGCTGAAGCTTGCGCGCTCAGGGTTCATGCCCGTGCCGCCACAGGGACGCGCGTCGCTCATTCATGTGCGCGATCTCGCGGCCGTGCTTGCCGCCCTCTGCGGTGAGGCGGGCGACACCCATGCTGGCGCGACATGGGAAGTCGACGACGGCACGCCCCACGGCCTTTCGCATATCGAACTGGCGAACGCCTTCGGGCGCGCGCTGGGCAAAAAGGTACGCCCTGTCCCCCTGCCTCAACCCTTGTTGCTCTGCTTTGCCGCGGCGGACCGGTTCGTGCGCGGCAGTGGCGCAAAGCTGACGCCCGACCGCGTACGGTATATGTGCCATCCCGACTGGGTTATCGACCCGGCCAAGCGTCCGCCCGCATCGTTCTGGAGCCCGCAAATCGGAGCAGACGAAGGGCTGAGGGAGATTGCGCAACCCCTTCTGCGCTGACTCCCACCCAAGTACCGGCCAGATCATGCCCGATTGCGGCCTTATTCACTTGCCAAAGGGCCATCGGGAAAGGCATGACCCGCCCAATCCATTGTGAAAGATTGTGAACATGACCGACCGCCAGCAGATTTTCGATTCTGTCGCCGCACAGATCGCGCCCTTCAACAAGAAGGAAGTGGAGCTCTCCGAAGCCACCACCTTTGCGGGCGACCTTGAATGGGACAGCCTGACCGTGATGGATTTCGTCGCCGCGATCGAGGATGAATTCGACATCATCATCACGATGAACATGCAGGCCGAGATCGAAACCGTTGGCCAGCTTGTCGATGCCGTTGTGAAGCTGCAGGGGTAATCGACTGAAATGGCTGATCTTTTTTCCAAGTTCGATGCACTGATTGCCGAGCGCGAAGCGTTGCTCGCCACCGGCGTGCGCGATCCCTTCGCCATCGTCATGGATGAGGTAAAATCCCCCACCCTCGCGGTAATCAAGGGCAAGGAGACGATCCTGCTCGGCACCTATAATTATATGGGCATGACCTTCGACCCGGACGTCGTTCAGGCAGGCAAGGACGCGCTCGACAACTTTGGTTCTGGCACCACCGGCAGCCGCGTCCTGAACGGCACCTATCAGGGCCACAAGGAATGCGAAGAGGCGCTGAAGGAATTTTACGGCACCGAACATGCGATGGTCTTTTCGACCGGATATCAGGCCAATCTCGGCATGATATCCACGCTCGCAGGCAAGGGCGATTATATCATATTGGATGCCGACAGCCATGCGTCGATCTATGACGGCTGCTATCTCGGCAATGCGGAGATTGTCCGGTTCCGCCACAACAGCGTCGAAGATCTGGACAAGCGGCTCGGACGCCTGCCCGCCGACGCGCAAAAGCTGGTTGTGCTGGAAGGCGTTTATTCGATGCTGGGCGATGTCGCCCCGCTGCCCGATATGGTGGCCGCCGTCCGCAAGCACCCCAATTGCATGATCCTGGTCGATGAAGCGCATGGCATGGGCTTCTTTGGCGAGCATGGTCGCGGCGTGTATGAAGAACAGGGCGTTGAAAATGACGTCGATTTCGTCGTCGGCACCTTCTCCAAGTCGGTCGGCACGGTCGGTGGCTTCTGCGTATCGAACCACCCCAAGTTCGAGGTACTCCGCCTCGTCTGCCGTCCCTATGTATTCACCGCGAGCCTGCCGCCCAGCGTCGTCGCGACCGCAGCGGCATCGATCCGCAAGCTGATGCACGCCGGAAACAAGCGCGCGCATCTGTGGGAAAACAGCAAGCGCCTGCATACCGGCCTGCGCGAAATGGGCTTCAAGCTCGGTACGGAAACCCCGCAATCCGCGATCATCGCCGTCATCCTCAACGACCAGGCGCAGGCGGTGGCGATGTGGCAGTCGCTGCTGGAACTGGGCCTTTACGTCAACATGGCGCGCCCGCCGGCGACCCCGGCCGGAACATTTCTGCTGCGCTGCTCATTGTGCGCGGAACATTCCAGCGAGCAGGTCGGACAGATCCTTGAGATGTTCCGCGCAGCAGGCAAGGCGACCGGCGCGATCCAGTAAACTGTGCCAATTTGGTACAGAATTCGCCCTACTTCCATCCTTTCGGCATTTGGCCTAAATGTCCGGCATGGATGACCTGACGGGGATGGCACGCGAAGACGGGGCGCAATGGCGCCAGCGGATCGATCGTTTCTTGCCCGTGCTGATCGGGTTCGGCCTTTTCATCGCTATCGGGGCGCTCCTGTTCTTCGTTTCCAGTGCTGGTCGGGAGCAGCAGCAGGCGCTCGCGGAGCAACGGCGCAGTTACGAGATCGTCACGCTTGCCCGGCGGCTGGACGCGACCGTCGCAAAGGCGGAATCCTCGCTCGCGCGCTATGTCATCAGCATGGACAAGGATATTGGCCGCCAATACCAGGACGACTGGAACACTGCGGCAGGCGAACTCAATGTTTTACGCAGGGAAACGAGAACCGATCCCATCCAGCGTGAACTGGTCGGCCAGCTCGAAACGGCTTTCGAGCAGCGTGGACAAGCGCTCAACGACATCGCCCTGCGCACAACCTATGACCAGAAAGTGTCCTCACTCGGCAAATTCTATGAGGCGAGCAAGGCGCAAAGCCTCAGGCGCATCACCTCCCTGCTCGAACAGGTCATCAATACGGAAAATGCGCGGTTGCGCGAACGCAGCGTGGATGTCGAGCGGGCGGGTGCATCGCTCGACACGCTGATGACGACATACAGGCTGGTCGGCCTGGTGATCTTGATCGCTGCCCTCATTTTGGCGTGGATCGCCCGGTCGGCCATCAAGGGGCGGCGGCAGGAACAACGTCAGATCGATGAAGAATATTACCGCGCGCAGGCGCTGGAAAAGGCTGTAGCCGAACGAACCGCGGAACTCGAACGGGCCTATGGCAAGTTGCAGCGCGAGTCCGAAGAGAAGGCGCGTGTCGAAGACAGCCTGAGGCAAATGCAAAAAATGGAAGCTGTGGGACAGCTTACCGGCGGCATTGCGCATGATTTCAATAACATGCTGGCCGTCGTCGTCGGCGGGCTCGAACTCGCGCGGCGTCGCGTAGGCGACAATGCAGAGGCCGACCGGCATTTGAGCAATGCTCTGGAAGGTGCCAATCGCGCCTCCGCTCTCACCCGCCGGCTGCTGGCATTCGCGCGGGCGGAACCCAACCTTCCCGAAGCGCACGGCCTTGATCCATTGATAACCGACATGGTGGAGCTGCTGGACCGCTCCATCGGCGACCAGATCAAGGTTGCGCTCGACCTCGATTGCGGCGGGTGGCAGCTTTATGCCGACCGCCATCAGCTTGAGAACACTATTCTCAATCTTGCCGTCAATGCTCGCGATGCCATGGACGGGCGCGGCACGCTGCAGATCCGTACCCGGCAGGCGCGGCTGCAAGCGGGCGACATCGGCGAATGCATAGCCGGCGAATATCTGCGCCTGTCAGTGATCGATACCGGGTGCGGCATGACACCGGACGTCCTGGAGCGAGTCTTCGAACCCTTCTACACGACGAAGGAAGTCGGCAAGGGAACAGGCCTTGGCCTCAGTCAGGTCTTCGGCTTTGTCGGCCAGAGCGGCGGTGAGATCGAGCTTCTCTCCAAGCCCGGCAAGGGGACCGAGGTCGCCTTATATTGTCCGCGTCACAGGACATCGGCATCGGCAATCGAGGGCGAAAAGACCAGAGCCGCCGATGCCGACGA
>CAYGOH010000027.1:0-8371 GCA_964351385.1 uncultured Sphingobium sp.
CACAAGCCTGAATCACAACCGTCACCGCAAATCAATGGGTCCTGACCCTAGCGGCCATTTGCCACAAGAGCTGTGCATCGACGACCGACACACGCATTCTGATATCGAATATCTGAACACCTTGACCCTCAGGTGCGACCGGAACCTCCTCCGGCTGCCAACGCATATTCATTGATCGACCTCCCCCTGCTGAGGCAATCTGTGCTTTACCGACCCGAAGGACCGTTTGACGGCTTTCTTTACCGTTCAAGACTGAAGCGTCCGGGCCGGGTTGCCAATAGGTTGCAATACAGTAGGTGTTACTACGTAATACATGATGCACCGCGTCAGTTGAGGGAGGCCTGGGCGTGATATTGCGCCTGAAGCGCGAATGCCCGGCCATGCGCAATAACCAGACACAGCTCGGCATACAGCCGGTCCCACAGACGGGCATCGATCGACAGAGGGAAGTTGTCGTCCTGCTCTATCACCACCCTCGCTATGGGGTGCGCCTCAAGATAGAAACGTGCGGAAAAAGGGCTGCCGGTCGTTTCGTCCGGCATGGCATGGGGCGACGTCAGCCTCGCTGCCATGATGAACCCGTTGAGGATTTCGGTGCCGGACAGGCTGAGCAATACCGACGGCCGGTGGAGCTGATCGCGCCGCTCCAGCGACACTATGGCGCCGCTGGGATGCGGCGAAACGCTGATCCTTATGCAGACGCCCCTGCCATCCTCAATATCGCGCGTGCGTGCGTACAATGGCTGCCTCCCGCCCATTACGCAGAAAGGGGGCCGGAATGAACCGGCCCCCTTCCCATATTATAACCGTTCCGAACGATCTTAACGGAACAGCGAGATGATGGTCGACGGCGCCTGATTGGCGATCGACAGGGCCTGAACGCCAAGCTGCTGCTTGACCTGAAGGGCCTGCAACTTCGCCGATTCCTTGGCGAGGTCCGCGTCGACCAGATTGCCGATGCCGGCCTCGACCACGTCGGACAGCTTGCTGGTGAAGCTCTGCTGCGCCTCGATCTGACGCGAAGCCGCACCCAGTGTCGACAGCGATGTCGCGAGGTTCGTCTGCGTCGTGGTGATCGTGTCGAGCATCGCCTGTGCATTGGCCTGTGTATCAACCGCACCGGTTGCCGCGATGGTGATCACCGCACCGCCAAGGTCGAGACCCTGGTTGGCAATCGCCAGCGAGTCCGGCTGATAACCGGCGGTCACCGTGTCGCCGTCCTTGATCGATTTCAGCGCGGTCACCGTGCCGCCGCCGGTGGCGAGTAGGTTGGTGCCGTTGAAGTCGGACGAGTTGACGATGGTGGTGATCTGGTCACGCAGTGCCACGAAGTCGGAGTTGATCGCCGCACGGCTGTTGGCATCGATGCCCGCGTCAGCGGACTGATAAGCCTTCGCCTTCATCTGGTTGAGGATGTCGGAAATCTGTTCCGCGCCGGCAACCGCGACGTCGGTAACGCTCTTCGCACGGCTCAGCGATGCGCTGACCGACTGAAGACCGCCAAGGTCGCCACGCAAAGACTGGGCAATCGCGAACGAAGCCGAGTCATCTTTCGTTGAGGAGACCGAAAGGCCGGTGTTGATACGCGACTGAACCTGAGACAGACCGCGGTTGGTTTCATTGAGGCTCTGCAGCGCGGCCATCGCGCCGAGGTTGGTGTTAACTGAAAAACCCATTACTTTCCCTTTCTAGGAAAAAAACGGACTGCTTCTGCAGACCGGGGCCGGAAGCGCCGACCCGCGATGCACAGCCTGTTCACCGTGCACCTATCCATTTTGGGAAAAGTCACGGGTCCGCCCAAATATCGACGCGATTTTTCGTGGTTAAACCGGCATTTACGACGTGGCGCCGCACAAATTCGAGGCTCCAGCGCGCTCCCTTCTCCGAGAAAATTTCAGAGCTTGGGTCTGCAGCATCGCTCCCTGTCACAATATATGTTTTAAACGCCCCAAACGGGGCCACTGCTAATAAGTCACGGTGACGGTGATCGTGTCGGCATAGGATCCTGCCGCCACATTCTGCCCTGCCGGGATTTCAGCATAGATATTGGTCGTCTGGCTGACAAAGAGCAGCGCGGTGAAGGATCGGGTGACTTGTGCGGAACCTGCGGTGCCATCACCCCAGACCTGCGTGAGTGCGGGCGAGGTATAGAGATTATAGTTGAGCGCCGACCCGCCATTCATCATCGTCCGCGGCGCGAAGCTGCCCGAAGAGCCGGTGCTGAGCGCGATGTCATAGGAACCGGCCAGCGCAATACTTAACGTGCACTCGACGGTCACGGTCCCGCTCGATGTGACGGGTGTTGGCGAGAACGGGTCGTATGACCCCAAGGCTATGCCGCTTGCGCTCGCCGTGCAGGAACACAGGGAGAGCGTATTGCACGCGGCAAAGGCCGGTGCGGGCATCGCGGAGGCGCATAGCGCGATGGCAAGTTTGGATATGGCTCTGCGCATGGTTTAGCTCTCCTCCAATGTACAGCGGAACGGACCCAGCGTCGGCAAAATGGCTGTGCCCGGGTCGGATATAGTAACGGCACATCGACCCGACGGCGTGGCCGCCAATAGCCGCATATCCGGTTTCAGATCGTCAACGAATACCTCACCACCATAGCCGACAAAGGAAGGCGATGGCAGGTCCAATGCGGACACTGTCGTTCCAACCGGAATGGGAGAACCGTCCGGCATGAGCAAAATCACCGTGGCCGGGTGCGATTGCTGCGCCTCGAAATTCGCGAGCGCCGCACCGTGTAGGCGCGGCACGACAGTCATCTCCATCGGCCCGAGCGCAAATTCCAGCGGGATATCGGCTGGCGATATCGACAGCTTGTTGCGGGTATAGGGCCGCAGCCCCGTGACCAGTGCTACGCCGTCCGCATCGGTATGGGCGACCAGCCTGTTCTCGTCATAAATGCCGATATTGGCCCGGCCCGGCACCGTGACATAGGCCATTGCATCGCCCAGCCTGCGCGCAAGCCGTGCTTCCCCGCCCGCCCATACGAAACCACCGCTGGCCAGCAACCGCGCGGCGCTTGTCCCATTGGCGCGCGCGGCTTGCAGGCGATAGTCCCCCGCCTGCCCACGCCAACTCAGTTCGGCCTGCCTGCGCTCGATCTCCCCAGTGCTCGCGCCCAGCCGGTACCCCCATCCGCGATCCGTCGGCGGCGTCAGGCGTAGTTCGCCGCTCAGATTTCGATCGTCAGCCTGCACATAGGCGCTCGACCGCGCGCTGAAGGGAATGGTGAAGCCGACGCCTGCGGTAAAGTCTTCGCCGCTCGTTCGACTGCGCGTCGCCAGTGCGAAAGCATTGAGATAGCCGATATCGGCCACGGCAAGGCTGTAGTTGGCGGACATGATGCGCGCCCTGTCCCGATCCTGATAGGTCACATCGGTATAGGATACGCCGATATTGCCCCATGGCCCGAGACTGACACCGCCAACGGCCTGCAACTGATAGCGGGCGATCTTCTGATAGAAGCGCTCTTCGAGGTGGCGGAAGTCGCGTGAGGAATGCTCGAAACTCAGCGCTGCGTTCCAGTTGCGGCCAACATGCTGGCCATAAACCCGGTAACGCATGCCGGTGCCGAAGACGCTGTCCGATGCGGCAACGGCTCCACCAAGCTCGCCCAGAGGCGCGGCGATGACAGTCGCCTCAAGCCCCGCGACCTGTACATCCTCCGACAGCATCGCGCGCGCGCCAGCAGTCAACCGGTCGCCGAGCCCGCGCCGATATCCGCCCGCAACGAACCCTTCGCCATAAGAGAAACTGCGATAGCCATAATGATCGCGCAATGCGCCCGCCTCCACGCTCCATTCCGAAAGGCCGGGCCGCAACAGGCTGCGACTGACATAATAGGGCGTGGTGACGCTGCGCTCGACGCCCAGCGCATCGCGTATCTGCAACGTGACTTCGCCCGCACCGGTTACCAATGGCAGATTGCCGATTGTGAAAGGGCCTTCCTCGGCCTGCGTGCGATATTGCAGCGCGTTGTTGACCAATATATCGACCTCGGACGGGACCGCATTGCTTCCGGTCAGGACGGGCGTGGGAAAGGTGATGAAGCCGGGCTGAAGGCTGAATTCGGTCCCGTAGCGGATGCCGGCAAAGCGGGCCGGACGCGACCATGATGCCGCGCCGGTTATACTATCCCCCACGATCAGTCGGGTCAGCCGGTCCGGGCTGTCGCGCAGGAAATAAGTGTCGAGCCGCGTTGCCTTCGTATGTCCGCTGCGATGGTCAAGCGTCATCGTATTTGCGACGAGGCCCCAATCGTCCGACACGCCGCCTTCGACAAAGGCGGTTGCAGCGGTATTCTTGCGCACTTCAAACGCAAGATCATAGTTCAGGAACGCCGAAAATATACTTGGGGTGGGCTTCATGGGCTGCTGTTGGACCTGCCGGGTAACATTGCGAAATGCCGCCCCTGACACCGTCAGCCGCAATGTCTGATGCGGCTCGTCCATCTCTCCCGCAACGCCGGAGATTGCCGGGATAGCCACAAATTCCTCGCCGTCGACCATGATCCGCGGGGCATCACCCGGATTGACGCGCCAGCCGGCAAGATCGGACGTCCGGCCGTAGAAGAGCGGACCGCGCCGTATGAAAAGAAAGCTGTGCCCGGTATCGCGACCGTTGATCTCAACATTCAGGAAGAGCTGCTCCTGCGAAACATGATCGGGCAGCTCGGCGGCGAATATAGCCGGATCGAACGGCAGCGGCGGCGGCGTATGCGCTAGGGCAGAAACGCTCACCATCGGATACAGCCAGAGACAGGCGCTAGTCCGCAGGTTCCGCATGAGGCGTCGCCTCGGTCACCATAGAGGCGGTGATATCCACGCCATCGGTTGTGGCGGAAACAACCAACGCCTGTCCGGCGCGTACCGGGCTGGCCGTTGAGAGCGACACCACGCGCGTAGCACCGGGTAATACATAGAGCATCTGCCCATGCTCCCCCACTGCCGTGCCGCTGCCTTGCGATGCGACCGATATACGCCGAAGTTGAACGTGACTGCTCCCCCTGTTCTCCACCGACAGTGTGAACTGCCTGCCATCGCCCGCCAGAGCACGCCAGCGCAGATCGGTTTCGGGCGCGAGAGAAGGCACGAACACCGGGATGCTGATGCGCAGAAGCATCTTCACCTGTTGGGCGTTCACGGCGGCAGCACTCGGAATTTCCTCGATCAGCAGACGGTAGCTTTTTTCGACATGGTCGGGCGGTATCAGACGGCCGATCCGCACGGTTTGGGTTGCACTTGGCGCTATTTCGAACTGGCCCGGGTTGGCGAGAACATCGCGCGTGGGTTTCAGCTCATCCTGCCCGAGCCGCTGATTCCACTGGTATAACCGCAACTGCACCCGCGTCGGATTTTGCCCGCTATTTTCGATCTGAATGACCTGAATGGCATGCTGCGCGTCAAGGGATATGCTTACCGGCGCCACCTTCAGCCCGGCAGCCCATGACGGCTGGCTCGGGAGCATCAGCAGAAAGGCAAAGACCGCCGTCAGGCACGGATATCGCATCGGTCGGGCCTAATAATTCACGGTCACGGTGATGGTGTCGGAGTACGATCCCGCAGCTACGTTCTGACCCTGTGCCACCCGGCCATAAACCGTATAGGAGGTCGCGGTCAGGCCCGCGATCGCGGAAGCCGGAGTATCGGCACCCGGTGTGTTGCCCCAGTTCGTCGTGCGCCCGGCATCCTGATAAAGCGCATAGTCGAGCGTATCGCCGCCATTGGTCATCGCGCGGGTCGTTACTGTCGCACCCGATGCCGTGCCTGCGCTCAACCCGACCGTGAACGAAGTGCCTATGGTGCAAAGCACATCCAGTGTCGTAGACGCGTCAAGGTCCGTGACCGACGTCGGATCATAATTGCCGAAATCAAGCGACGAGGCGGAGACCGAGCACACGCCCAGAACCGTCGCCGTCACCGGGAAGGTGGTCGTGGCCGTACTTGCGCTTGTAACCGACGGGACACAAGACCATAGTAATCCGGCAACTATACTCAGTCTGCGACTCTTACGCATATCGATACTCCAATATTATAGGGCATATTGTTCGTATTCGTGTGCGACCGGCATTGAACATTGAAAGCGGTATTTGCGCCTTATTATATCCTCTTTTCCGCAAAGGTTTCTTGGCGCTGATTTTATCAAGCGGCCGCTTATCTTCTGAGTTGCAGGCAGTCAGATTGGCCGCAAGTCCACGCAGGTGAGCCATACGTCCGCGCACCATAGGTGCCCGGCGCTTGTCATATACCATACGCGCAGTCATTAGCCTTTCAGCAAGCCGCTCCAGCGGTTTGTGCTGGAGCCGCAAGTACAAGACGTTCATCGCCTCGCCTCCTGCTCCTCAATCCCGGCACTTAAACTTTTTTCGTTATGATCCGAGTGTCTCGCATAAAGGTTTATTTTAGATGAACTATTGTTTTCAAACGTTTTTATGTTTGGTTTGAAACGACGAGAATGAGGAAAAAACGGTGAAAATCGGCCACTATCATAGGCTCAAGGAAATGATCCATTGTGGATGATGTAGGGCGGCATGCACATCAGCATTGCCTTTTTCCGATACTTGGTTCGTCGGCCTATACGCCCAACACACTGTCGGGCCGTGCGAGCACCCGCAACGGCAATCCACAGCCCTTTGCGCGACTGACCGCCAGGCTAGTTGGAGCGGAGAGCGTCACCAGCATCGGGCATCCCGACAGCGCCGCTTTCTCCACCAATTCAAAAGAACATCGCGAAGAGAGCAGCGCAAAGCCCTCATCCCAGCCCAGCCCGCCGCGCAACATCGCGCCTACCAGCTTGTCAAACGCATTGTGCCGTCCGACATCCTCCCGCACCAGACGCACTTCGCCGGTTGCAGAGCACAAGGCCGCAGCATGTACCGCGCCAGTATCCTCATTCAGCGGCTGATGCTCGCCGAGAGCACCCAGCGCGGCGAACAGGGCGCTGTCCTCTGCCGAGCACCGCGCCGTCACCTGCGGCAGCGCGCGCATCGCCTGTTCCAGGTTTTCGATACCGCACAGGCCACAGGAAGACTCAGAGGTTCTGTGCCGGACCCGATCGAGCACGCGATCCCTGCACCGCACGGAAAGCTTCAAACGCAGGATCGTTCCTGCGTCCGTCTCATGGCTGTCTGCCATCAGAATATCGTCAGCGCTATCGATCAACCGTTCGGCGAGCGCAAAGCCATAGCCGAGGTCCAGCAAATCATCCGGCGTTGCCATCAACACGGCATAACCGACGCCGTCCACTTCGATTGCGACGGGTTCCTCGACGGCGACCGCGCGCACTATCTCCTTGCGCACACCGTCTGCACCAATCAGCGCGAAACCTTCGTCTACCGACGTCATGCGGCCGGAGCTTGTCCCGCCCCCGCCTGAAGCTGGCGTAACGCAATAAGAGCGACGGGAACGAGCCCGTCCCCGCCCGCGTCGATATGCGCAAAGATCATCATCTTCATGCGCGGATCCCAAAAGTGCGCAATGTGCTCGGCCAAGGCCGCGGCAGCATCGACATCGGACATCGTTCCGAAATTGCGCGCGATCTGGTTCGCCATATAGACCAGCTTTTCTGTGGAGTTCACTCCGCGGCCTCCGTTTCGTGCGCAATGCGGCGCGAGCGTTCGCTCAAAGCCTCATATTCTTCCTGCCAGTCGCTCGGCCCGTTGGACGCGCCGACCTGCACGGCCGTTACCTTATATTCCGGGCAGTTGGTAGCCCAGTCGCTATATTCGCTGGTGACGACATTCGCCTGCGTTTCCGGGTGGTGAAAGGTCGTATAGACAACGCCGGGGGCGACACGGTCCGTCACATGAGCGCGCAATGTCGTTTCGCCCGAGCGGCTGGCAAGGCGCACCCAGTCGCCGTCACGCAGGCCGCGATCTTCGGCATCGACCGGATGAATTTCCAGCCTGTCTTCCGGGTGCCACGCGGTGTTCGCGGTGCGCCGGGTTTGCGCGCCCACATTATAGTGGCTGAGGATGCGTCCGGTCGTCAGCAACAGCGGATAGCGCGGACCGGTTTTCTCATCGGTCGGCACATAGTCCGTCACGACAAACTTGCCCTTGCCGCGCACAAAACCGTCAATATGCATGACCGGCGTGCCGTCGGGCGTCTTGTCGTTGGCGGGCCACTGGATCGAGCCGAGTTCGTCGATCCGGTCAAAGCTGACGCGCGCGAAGGTGGGCGTCAGGCGGGCGATTTCATCCATGATCTGCGACGGGTGGTCATAGGACCAGCCGAGCCCGAGGGCGTTGGCGAGATCCTTGGTCACTTCCCAATCTTCCTTGCCGTTCATCGGCGTCATCACCTTGCGGACGAGCTGGATGCGCCGCTCCGCATTGGTGAAGGTGCCGTTCTTTTCGAGGAAG
>CAYGOH010000027.1:8381-9043 GCA_964351385.1 uncultured Sphingobium sp.
GCATTCCATCGCGGCAAGGCCCGCCGCGACATGATGGGTGTTGGGGTCAGACTGAAGAATATCCTCACCCTGGATATAGATCGCCTTGAACGCGCCATCGACCGCGGCGTCGAGCATATTGGGGATGCGCAGGCCCGGTTCCGGGTCCAGTTCCACACCCCAATCCTTTTCAAACAGGGCGCGCGCTTCGCCGTCCGAAATATGGCGGTAACCGGACAGTTCATGCGGGAAGCTGCCCATGTCGCAGGCACCCTGCACATTATTCTGACCACGCAGCGGGTTCACGCCTGCGCCGGGCTTTCCGATATTGCCGGTCGCCATTGCGAGATTGGCGATGGCCATCACGGTGGAGCTGCCCTGGCTATGTTCGGTAACGCCCAGGCCATAATAAATGGCGCTGTTTACTTTGGGCTTCCGCGAAACATCGCTACAACCATTGCTGCCCGTCGCGTACAGCCGTGCGGCTTCGCGCACCGTCTGGGCCGGAACTTTGGTCAGCATCTCGGTCACTTCGGGTGACTTTTTCGGATCGGAAACAAACGCCGCCCAATCCTGATATTCATCCCAGTCGCACCGTTCGCGAATGAACGCCTCATCGGCGAGCCCTTCGGTGACGATGACATGCGCCATCGCCGTGAGCACGGCGGCGACCGCCTGGCCGA
>CAYGOH010000027.1:9053-16157 GCA_964351385.1 uncultured Sphingobium sp.
CGACATTGGTGCCGGGGCGCAGCGGCAGGTGATGGGCAGCCTCGATATGCGGTGACTTCACAAGATCGATACGGCGCGGATCGATGACGATCAGTTGCGCGCCTTCGCGCAGGCGACGCTTCATCCGGCTGGCGAACACCGGATGGCCGTCGGTCGGGTTCGCGCCGATGATGAGGACGACATCGGCGTCCATCACGCTGTCGAAATCCTGCGTCCCTGCCGACGTGCCGAAGGTCGTTTTCAGGCCGTAACCCGTTGGCGAATGGCACACACGGGCACAGGTATCGACATTGTTATTGCCGAAACCCGCCCGCACCAGCTTTTGTACAAGGAAGGTTTCCTCATTGGTGCACCGTGACGAGGTGATACCGCCGACCGAGCGCTTGCCGTACTTCTCCTGAATGCGCTTGATCTCGGACGCTGCATATTCCAGCGCCTCGTCCCATTCGACCTCTCGCCAAGGCTGGTCGATGGAGGAGCGGATCATCGGTTTCAGAATGCGGTCCTGATGCTGCGCATAGCCATAGGCGAAGCGGCCCTTGACGCAGCTATGGCCGCGATTGGCCTTGCCATCCTTGTAGGGCACCATGCGGACAAGCTGTTCACCGCGCATTTCGGCACGGAAGGAGCAGCCGACACCGCAATAGGCGCAGGTCGTCACGACGGCGCGGTCCGGCGTGCCGATTTCGGCCACGGCCTTTTCCTGCAAGGTCGATGTCGGGCAGGCCTGAACGCATGCGCCGCACGACACGCATTCGGACGAGAGGAAGTCGTCGGACGCGATGCCCGCAGACACCTTCGATCCAAAGCCGCTGCCCTCAATAGTCAGGGCGAAGGTGCCCTGCACCTCGTCACAGGCGCGAACGCACCGCGAACAGACGATGCATTTGGCAGGATCGAAATCGAAATAGGGGTTAGATGTGTCCTTGGCCTGCACCAGATGGTTTTCGCCCTCATAGCCATAGCGCACCTCGCGCAGGCCGACAGCGCCCGCCTGATCCTGCAACTCGCAATCGCCATTGGCGGCGCAGGTGAGGCAATCGAGCGGATGATCGCTGATATAAAGTTCCATCACGCCCTTGCGCAGCTTTTGCAGCCTGGGCGTCTGGGTATGGACGATCATGTCCGCTTCAACAGGTGTGGTGCAGCTCGCTGGCGTGCCGCGCCGTCCGTCGATTTCGACCAGGCAGAGCCGGCAAGAGCCGAACTGTTTCAGATTGTCGGTCGCGCACAGCTTTGGAATGGACGTGCCCACTTCGGCGGCAGCGCGCATGACGGTGGAACCCGCGGGCACCGTCACGGCCTGTCCATCGATGGTCAGCGTGACCGGCGCGCCATTGGCGGCGGGCGTTCCCAGATCGGCTTGCGGTTCAAATCCCATAAATATGTTCCTTGTACGATCCTGTCGTCATTCCGCGGCTTGCGCAGCGTCTGTCAGTCCGAAATCTTCGGGATAGTGGCGAATGGCGCTCATCACCGGATAGGGCGTGAAGCCGCCCAGAGCGCACAGCGAGCCCAACTGCATCGTTTCACACAGATCCTCGATCAGCTTCAGCTCGGCGTCGGGACCGCGCACACCACCGGGGGCGTTACGGATCTGCGCGAGCTCTTCAACCTTGTCCGAAGCAGGTCGTCCACCGCCGCGCAGGCGGTCGAGCGTTTCCATTCCGCGCACCGAACCGATACGGCAGGGTGTGCATTTGCCGCAGCTTTCATGCGCGCAAAATTCCATGGCGAAGCGCGCCTGCGCCCACATGTCGACGCTTTCGTCGAACACCACGAGGCCGCCATGACCGATCAGGCCGTCTGCGGCAGTGAAGGCTTCATAGTCGAACTGGGTTTCGAACAGCGCGGGCGGGAAATAGGCGCCGAGCGGTCCGCCGACCTGCACCGCGCGAACTGGGCGGCCGCTGTCGGTGCCGCCGCCAATGTCGTTCACCAGTTCGCCCAGAGTGACGCCGAACGCGGTTTCATACAGGCCGCCCTGCTTTACATTGCCCGCAATCTGGATCGGCATCGTCCCGCGCGACCGGCCCATGCCATAATCGGCATAGGCTGCCCCGCCATTGGCGAGAATCCATGGGATTGCAGCGAGCGTAAGGACGTTGTTGACCACCGTCGGCTTACCGAACAAGCCTTCGAGCGCAGGCAGAGGCGGCTTGGCGCGCACCTCCCCGCGCTTGCCCTCAAGGCTGTTGAGCAGAGAGGTTTCCTCGCCACAGACATACGCGCCCGCACCCAGACGGACCTCCAGCGAGAAGGGGGCGACGATCTGTGCCGAAGCGTCGATGGCCGCGCGCAATTTGGCAAAGGCATGCGGATATTCGGAGCGCAGGTAGATATATCCCTTCGACGCGCCCACCGCGAGTGCGGCGATCGCCATGCCCTCGATCAGGCAATAGGGGTCACCCTCCATCAGCATACGGTCGGCGAAGGTGCCGCTGTCGCCTTCATCGGCGTTGCAGACGATATATTTTTGCGCAGCTTGCGCGTCTGCAACAGTCTGCCACTTGATGCCGGCGGGGAAACCAGCGCCACCGCGCCCGCGCAGGCCGGAGGCCTTCACCTCATCCAGCACCGCCTGTGTTGCCATGGCGCGCGCCTTTTCAAGGCCGACCCAACCGCCGGTCGCGGCATAATCGTCGAGGTTCAACGGGCGCGTTTTCCCGGCGCGCGAAAAGGTCAGCCGCTGCTGCGCGGCGATCCACGGATGCTCCGCGACCTTGCCGATGGCCTTGCCAGATGTGCCATCAAGGATCGCGGCGACGTCCGCCAGGCCGACCGGGCCGAAGCCCTCGCCATCGATTTCGACCAGCGGCTCCAGCCAGTGCATGCCCCAGCTCGACACCCGGCGTATCTCGGCATCGGGTGCGGCCTTCGCAAAGGCGTCGGCAACGCGGTCCGCACCGCAAGCGAGCGCCAGCGCATCATCGGATATGCAGATGACCCGGCTCATGCCCCAACCCCCGTCAATGCCGCCTCATGTATCAGAACGCCCAGCGCGTCCGCATCCAGCCGCGCGTGGACGTCGCCGCCGATCATCGCGCTCGGTCCGGCGGAGCACAGACCGAGGCAATAGACAGGCTCTATCGCGACGCGGCCCGCAGCCATCGCCTCAGCCTGCGCGGCCAGCGCCTCACCGCCGCGCGCCTGACAGGCTTCGGCCCGGCACAGCTTCACGACCGGCTTGCCTACAGGAGCATCGCGCAAATCATGGTAGAAGCTGGCGACACCGTGCACTTCGGCGCGAGACAGGTTGAGCGCCGAGGCCACCTGCCGCTTCGCATCATCGGAGATGCAACCGAAGGCAGCTTGTATATCGATCAATATCGGCAGAAGCGGGCCTTCGCTGCCCCGATGGCGGGTGACGATTTCGTCGATTTCTGCGGATTGCGCATGATTTTCCATAGCCTGACAGCGTCGGCCCGATGATCGAAAATGTCAAATTGGATTTACCTTCATTTGATAGACATTGCCTATCAAAATTGCTCCGCAGCCAGCGCCGCCGCGCGCGCCAGAGGAGAGGCGGGCTCGCGGCTCATGATGACGAGGCCAATCTGGTTGGCTGGCGGCGGATCGCCAAAGGGCAACAGCACAAGGTCCGGATGCGCGGCGATGATCGACCGGTGGCTGTCCGTGACGATAGCGTCGAGCCCGCCATCGGCCACCATCGCGAACAGCGCGACATAACTGTCCGCGGTGGCGACGGGGTCGGCCTGCAACCCGCGCTCGGCCAGCACGGCATCAAGGATGCGGCGGTTCTGCATGCCTTCGTGCAGCAGGCACAGGCGCGATCCGGCGGCCTCGGCCAGCGTGACGGAGGCGCGCGCGCCCATCGGACCCGAGCGGCGTGTGGCGAACAGGAACTGTTCCGAATACATCGGCACGCTGCGCACCTGCGCCAGCGGCTCGCTGGAAAGGTAGGTCACGCCGGCGTCGAGATCGCGGGCGATGAGCGCGCTTTCAATCTCACGCGAGGTGAGCGAGCGGACCGCGACCTGCATCGCCGGGTGCATGCGGGCGATTTGCGCGACGAGCCGCCCGATGCTTGGCATGGCGGCGGGGATCGCACCCAGTCGCAGCGTGCCGCGCAACGGGCCGGTGTCGCTGTTGATCGCCGTGCGCATCGCGCCCAGATCCGCGATCATCTGTTGCGCGAAGGGAAGGATGGCATAGCCTTCGGCGGTCAGATCTACGAACCGGCGATCGCGAAGCACGAGCCTGGTCCCGAGCATATCCTCCAGCGCGGAAAGGCCCGCTGACAGCGTGGGCTGCGCTACATGGCAGGCTCGCGCCGCGCGCGCAAAATGGCGTTCGCGGGCCAGCGCGGTGAAATATTCAAGATAGCGCAGTTGCATCGGTGCTTTCCCCATGGAAGTTTTCTGTGCCTGAACCCCGTGATAAAAACACGAGCCAGTTGGCTCGCGGATATCGACAGGCAGAAGATACTGGCGCGATTCACGCAACCGGTAGGCGGGGAAGAAGCTTGTCCAGCGTTATCGGGTAGTCGCGAACGCGCACGCCTGTGGCGTTATAGATTGCATTGGCGATGGCCGCTCCGACGCCGCAGAGACCCAATTCGCCAACCCCCTTGGCTTTCATCGGTGAAGAAACGGGGTCGGCTTCCTCCAGAAAGACGACATCCTGATGCGGAATGTCGGCGTGTACGGGCACTTCATATCCCGCAAGGTCATGATTGACGAAAAAGCCGAACCGCTTGTCCACGGATAACTCTTCCATCAACGCCGCGCCAGCGCCCATCGTCATTGCGCCGATCACTTGGCTGCGCGCCGATTTGGGGTTGAGAATACGACCGGCCTCGCACACGGCCAGCATGCGGCGAATACGGGTTTCTGCGGTGGCGCCGTCAACCGCCACCTCCACGAAATGCGCGACGAAGGTCGATTGCTGATACTTCTTGTCAAGATCGCCATATTCGATCCCGTCTTCCGCGACCAATTCCCCCTGCCTGGCCGCATCCTGCAAGGAAACTCGCCGGTTGCCAGACGTCACATGGCCGTCGGCAAATTTGGCATCGTTTGCGTTGAAGCCCAGCCGCTGCGCGATTGCCTCCCGCAATTTCATGCAGGTGGCATAGACGCCCGCAGTGGAGTTGTTGGCGCCCCATTGGCCGCCCGAGCCGCATGAGACCGGAAAGCTCGAATCGCCCAGTTTCACATCGACCCTATCGAGCGGAACGCCCATCATCTCTGCTGCCGTCTGAGCGATAATCGTATAACTGCCGGTGCCGATGTCCGTCATGTCGGTTTCAACGACGACTGTGCCGTCGGTCGTAAGGCGGACGCGTGCCGCCGATTTGCCGAGCAGATTGTTCCGAATGCCTGCGGCCATGCCCATCCCGACAAGCCAGCGTCCTTCGCGCACGCTGGCAGGTTTGCTCTTACGCTTGCTCCATCCGAAACGTTCCGCGCCCAATTCCATGCATTTGATGAGATTGCGCTGGGAGAAGGGCCGCTCTGGATGTTCGGGATCTACCTGCGTGTCATTGAGTATCCGGAAGTTTATCGGATCCATGGCGAGCTTTTCGGCCATCTCGTCGATGGCGATTTCCAAAGCCATCAGCCCGGGGGCCTCGCCGGGCGCCCGCATGGCGTTGCCTTCCGGCAGGTCGAGAACGGCAAGTCTGGTCCGCGTCATCCTGTTCGGCCCCGCATATAACAGCCTCGTCTGGTTAGCGGCCGTTTCCGGCCCGCCGCCAGGCAAGTCTCCCGACCAGCTTTCATGCCCTATGGCCGTGATCTTGCCGTCTCGGCCAGCCCCTATTCTTATGCGTTGAATTGTCGCCGGGCGATGCGTCGTGTTATTGGCAATCAGCGGGCGCGGAAGGGCGACCTTGACCGGACGGCCCGCTGCCTTCGCGCCCAGCGCAGCCAATACAGCATCCGCCCTTACGAAGAGCTTGCCGCCAAATCCACCGCCGATATAGGGCGAGACAAGCCTCACATTCTGCTTCTCCAGGCCCAGCGTTCGCGCCAGGTCGCCCTTGCTCCAATTGATCATTTGATTGGATGTCCAGACCGTCAGCGCGTCGCCTTGCCATGCCGCGATGCTGGCATGCGGCTCCATCATCGCATGGCTTTGGTCCGGTGTCGTATAAGTGGCGTCCAGTTTGACAGGTGCCAAGTCGAATGCGCTGTCAAAATCACCCTTGTCTGTATCGGGATCGCCGCCGAAGCCGCCTTCGGGCGGCAGGCCGGCACTTTCCTTCTCGGCCTCCAAATCGAATTGGCCATCGATACGTTCATAATCAACGCGAATCAGAGACGCGGCCGCGCGCGCCTGCTCAAAACTCTCGGCGACGACCAGAGCAATCGCCTGATGATAATGCTCAATCTCCGGGCCACCCAATAATTTGGCTGTATTCATATTGCCCTTTTTCACCGCGCCAGCATTTTGCGCAGTGACAACCGCAATGACGCCCTGAGCTTGTTCGGCCTGCGATACATCCAACGCCGTTATCCGTCCCTTCGCGATGGCTGAGGGCACGATATAACCATAGGCCGCGTCAGGCGCAGCCTCATGCTGCTCATAAGCATAGCGCGCCTTTCCTGTTGTCTTTTCGGGGCCGTCGATCCGGTCCGTGGCTTTGCCCACGACCTTGAGCTGGTCGATGGGATTGGTTGTGGCGGGCGTGTCGAATTTCACCTGTTCAGCCTTTCGCCTCTGCGATCAATGCGCCGAGCGTGCGCTCGGCCAGAGACAGCTTGAATTTGTTGTGCGACGTTGTCTTCGCGCCGGATAGCAAGGATGCGGTGACGGCCTCTGCGCCTTTGGGCAAAAGCGCATCAGCTCCCGCCACTCGCCATGGCCGTGGGGCAACCCCGCCAAGCGCGACATGGCCGCTGCCATCCGGCTGAATCACAACTCCGACTGAAACTAGCGCGAACGCATAAGATGCCCGGTCACGGACCTTGTGATACGCTTGGTAGCCGCCAATCGGCGCTGGCAGGCGCACCGCCGTAATCAGCTCGCCCGGCTTCAGGGCCGTTTCGATATCAGGCTGGGCACCGGGCAAGCGATAGAATTCGTCCAGCGTATAGCGATATGCCTCACCGTCGGCATCGACCGTTTCCACAACCGCGT
>CAYGOH010000027.1:16185-18064 GCA_964351385.1 uncultured Sphingobium sp.
CTCAAGGAGGTGTTCTTCTTCGGCCCGGACTTCCGTGCCGATGACGCCGAGCTGTCGCGAAAAGCCCTCCAGCGCAGCGCAGCCGGTGCCGGGCTTGCGCTTGTTGCAGGGCATGTTGGTGTCGTAGAAATACGCGCACCGCGTCCGCTGGAGCAGATTACCTGCGGTAGTTGCCTTGTTGCGCAGCTGCCCAGACGCACCGGCCAACAGCGCTCGCGACAGCAAAGGATAATCCTGGCGCACACGCTTGTGGGCGGCAAGATCGGTGTTTCGAACCAATGCACCGATGCGCAGGCCGCCATCTTTCGTGTCTTCTATCTTGTTGAGATCAAGCCCGTTGACGTCGATCAGATGCACGGGCGTTTCGATTTCCAGTTTCATCAGGTCGAGGAGATTGGTCCCTCCGGCAATAAACCGGGTGCCAGGAGAGGATGCGGCCATCTTGACGGCCTCGACAGGCGACGCGGCGCGCTGATAGGTGAACGGTTTCATGCCTTGGCTCCGGTCACTTCTTGTCCGGCCACTTCCTGTCCGGCCACTTCCTGTATTGCCTCGATGATGTTGGAATAGGCCCCGCACCGGCATATGTTGCCGCTCATCCGCTCGCGTATTTCCTTTTCCGACAGGAAATCATTGGCATCCAGGTTCATGCTTGCATGACTGGGAATACCCTGCCTGATTTCTTCCAGAACCGACACAGCGGAACAGATCTGCCCCGGCGTGCAATATCCGCACTGATATCCGTCATGCCTCACGAACGCGGCCTGCATAGGATGCAGGTCTTCGGGGGTACCCAATCCCTCGATTGTGGTTATCTCATCGCCCTCATGCATCACCGCGAGTGTCAGGCAGCTGTTGATCCTCCGGCCGTTGACGATGACTGTACACGCGCCGCACTGGCCATGATCGCATCCTTTTTTCGTACCCGTCAGGTGCAGGCTCTCGCGCAATGCATCGAGCAAAGTGGTTCGCGTATCGACCTTCAATTCGCAGGCCGTGCCGTTCAGTTCAAATTTCACGGACAGCATTTCAGGTAAGGCCCCACGCTTCGAATGTTTAACAGGCTCCGGTTCCGCCGAAGCGTCCGTTACCGCCAGCGCGGCGGTAGCACCGCTCGTAAGCAGCAGGCCCCTGCGGGATATGTCCATTAATCCGTTTCCGTTTGTCATATCCGATCGCCTGATTGCTATCTGGAGGGAATGCACTGCCAATAGAGATGTTCCCTCTTTGCTGGAAGATCATAGGGCGGTCGAACTCTTTCGATCAACCGGAAAGCCGAACTCCTTGCCCTTCGCATCTGTGCAAGAAAGAGATGCTTGCATGTCCTGCTGAATATAAGATGAGTTAGAGGAACGGCGCTGTCAATCTAACGCGAATGGCTCTCCACATGGAGGTTTCCTGCAAGCACCACCGGTTTGCGCCCAGTTATGATCCAGCATGCCGTCTGGCTCTATTCCCGGTGCACTATGAGCCTGCGTGACGTCGAGGATTTGCTCGCTGAACGCGGTATCGAGGTCAGCTACGGGACCGTTCGATGCTGGAGCAGGAAATTCCGACTGGCCATTGCGCGGAACCTTCGGCGGCTCCATGGAAAGGCCGATACGGTGTGGCATATCGATGGGATGGTGGTGAAGATAGGCGGCAAGCACATGTACATGTGGCGGGCGTGGACAAGGAGGGTGTTGTCCTTGATGCTGTCGTCCAGAAGCGCAGGAACAAGGCCGCAACGTTGAAACTCCTCAGGAAATTGCTGAAGCAGCAGGGCTTTGTTCCAGACAAATTCGTCACCGATGGCCTTGCCTCCTACAAAGCTGCGATGGAGAAACTAGGGTCAGGACTCATTGATCAGAGCCAGAAGATGACGGTAGCGGCGAGAACG
>CAYGOH010000028.1:0-13721 GCA_964351385.1 uncultured Sphingobium sp.
TCCTTCGAAATCTCCGGAAAATGCGGCCTGAGCAAAGACAACACGAACCCTGAATATTGATACACCAAAAAGGCACCATCCGGTGCAAGAATCCGTGAGGTGGCGGCGGCTATGGCGTCGCCCACCCCCTCCGGCAACGTCGAAAAAGGCAGGCCGGAGAGCACGTAATTAGCTTGCCGCTGTCCCGCAACATCAGCCGCTATCCTCTCGACATCCGCCGCTGAGCCGTGAACCAGCGTCAAACGCGGGTCTGATATCGTTTTCGCCATATGGTCGATGAAATTTCTGGACGTATCGATTGCGACAAGCTGCGCATCGGGGCGAAGCCTCTCAAGTACCGGTCGTGTGAACGTACCAACACCCGGACCATATTCCACGAACAACTCGGCCCGGCTCCAATCGACCGACGACAGCAGCCCGTCGATTACACGGGGTGACGTCGGCACAATTGAGCCTACCATTTTGGGGGAACGGAGAAACTCGCTAAAAAATTTCAGCTTCTCGGCCATTTTATGCATCAGGCAACCACACTCTCTCCGTTGTGGACGCAACCTTGCTGGACGCCCACCATACTATCGGAGGACATTAGACCCTGCGAACAGACAACGGAATATATATCACGAAAAAAAGGGCCAGCCGAAGCTGACCCGTTAAGTTTTAGGAGAGGATGCCTGAAAGGCACCCTCTTTTTGGGGCGATCAGAAAAATTGTGCAAGTGCGAAAAGGCAAGGACGCAGTTGCAATAAATGCAAGCGTTCACGCAATACAAATATCAGGTTCATGCGCATTAGCTTGTTGTAGCGCGGCGTTGTTTGGGGCATGAATCGATCAACAAAACTAACATATTCAATGAGGATGAATGCGGCGCCTGCCACCTTTGACTGCGCTCGAAGCCTTTGTTCAGGTTGCCCGCCTTGGTTCTGTAAAGGCGGCGGCAGAGGAGCTCGCGCTTTCGACTCCCGCATTAAGCCGCAGGATTCAATCACTTGAAAGATATGTTGGTCGACCGCTTTTTGAAAGAAAGCATCAGGCGCTAGAAATCAACGCAGATGGCACTCAGTTGCTGAACGATATAGCCCCCGCCATTGATTCCATGTCGGTTTCGATCGACAAATTGATGAGCGGCGGCAATCAACTGCGTCTACGTCTGGCGGTATTGCCGCTTTTTGCATCGCAACGCCTGCTCCCGCTTCTGGCAGAATTGAGGCGCGTTTATCCGCTGCTGCATGTCGACATCGAAACGACACCGCATGCCATTGCGCGCCTGGGCGAGGGTATCGACGCAGCCATCGTTTTGGGCCGCGAGTTCGACGCCTCGCTCTACACCCACGATCTTGGCCGGGAGTTTGTTTATCTCTTCGGCAGCAGTGAGGAGTTGAGAAAAAACCCGATCACCAGCCCGGACGACTTGCAACACCATACGCTGCTAACGCATCGCGAAATGCCGACAATTTTTGACGAATGGAAAAAGAGCGTCGGGTTTCCAGAGCTGATACCGGCAGGCATCGACACCTATGACGCGGGCGCGCTCATGCTGGAGGCCGCGGCGCAAGGTCTGGGCATAGCGGTAATGCTGGCCAGCCATTATAATCACTCCCACGATCAGAGACTGGAGCGCATCTTCGATTTCGAGGTCGAAAGCGCCTATCGTTACGTGTTTGTATGCCGCCCGCGAGCGCTGCAAAATCGAGCGGTCAAGATCTTCCATGACTGGCTCGTGACGCATCGCGTCTGACAAAAACGGTTTCCGCGCCTGGCCGCCATTGGGGTGCCCTCCCTTAAAGCCCACCCTCCTCGTGAAATCTACTGCGTAACCTATGGTCGACCGGCTCCTATGTGCACATTTGCACAAATTAGGGCCGAAACACCCTATCGTTAACGGAAATTTTCGAAGTTCCATGTAGGAAAGGCCACGTAAAAACAGATTGAATGGGCTTCTTGAAATGAACGCGCAAACCGGTTTGACAACCCGCATTGCTCGGTGGGCGAAAGGCCTGGCGGCTGAGGAGGAGGCTCAACCCATCCCGGCCGCCCAGGGCCTGCGTGAGGCATCGCGCAATGGATCGTCGCGCGAAATCGACCGGCGCCGTGAGCTGTTCAATGACGTCGGCGCCTTTCTGTTCGCCCATGACCTGGATCTGACCACAGTCAATTTCGGGCTCGCGCTCGATTATCTTACAGGCAACGACCACCAGATCGAAAAGGCAGTACGCGCCATTTTGGCAGAGCGCGGGCAGATCACCAACGATACGGCGGAACAGATCATCGCGCAGCGCCATTCGGGCGACATGACGGCAGCCCATCTCAACGAGATGCTGACCTCGGTCGAGCAGAATCTGGACCGCTTTTCCGCTCTGGCCCGCGAATCCAGCACATCCGCATCCGACTATGGCGATGCGTTGCAGGCCAAGGTGGAGGATCTCGGCGGCAATAGTGGATCGCCCGACAAGATCGTGACCGCGCTGATCGGCCTTACCCGCTCAATGGTCGAAAAGTCTCGCCAAATCGAAATCGAAATGCGCGAGAACCAGAAAAATACACAGGCCCTTCAGCAGAGCCTTGCCAGAGCGCGCAAAGCAGCCGATCAGGATCATCTGACCGGCCTGCCCAATCGGCGCGCTTTCGAGGCATTTCTCAAAAGCGAAGTTGCTGAGGCGACCAAGAACGGCGAGCCGCTGTGCATTGCCTTTTGCGACATCGACCATTTCAAGCACATAAACGATACGCACGGCCACGATACCGGGGATCGTGTACTGAAATTCATAGGATCGCTCCTTACTAAAATTTCCGGCGAAAAATGCCATGTGGCACGACATGGCGGCGAAGAATTCGTCCTGCTGTTCCGCGGGAAAACAGCAAGCGAAGCCTGCGATGTCGTCGACAAGACGCGTGAAGATCTGGCATCGCGCAATCTTGTGGACCGGAACACCGGCGAGCGCATGAAACAGGTAAGCTTTTCGGGAGGCGTTGCCGATATTTTCGCCTATCCCGAGCCGAGAGACGCGCTCAAAGCTGCGGATCAGGCGCTGTATATGGCGAAGGAGCATGGCCGCAATCGCGTATATATCGCATCGGGCACACAGATCGCCTGAGAGCGGCTCAGGGCTTAAAAATCGGGTTTTTCATAGTAAGGCGGCGGCGTAATCACCTCCATCCTTTCGGAGAGCAGCGGCCTGAAGGATGGTCGCGACTTGAAAGCTGAATACCACCTCTTGACGGGCTCATGCCCCGCCCAATCCACACCGCCCAGATAATCAGCCACCGAAATATGCGCGGCGGCCGTGATATCGGCAAGACTCATCATGCCACCGCCCAGCCAGCTGCGATGATCAAGCAGATAGTCCATATAATCCATATGCGTGTTCGCGGCGCGCATCGCCTCCCGCAATCGACCGCCGTCGGGCGGTGCGCGGTGCACCAATCTTTTAGTCATTCGCTCATCGAGCAGGGGCGCCACAACATCGCGATAAAATATCTGGTCCACCCAGGCGATCAACCGCCGTATCTCGGCGCGTGATGTGGCACTTCCGCTGATCAGCGGTTGCTTCTCTATCGTTTCTTCGAAATATTCGCAGATCGCCTGACTATCGATCAGGGCCACGCCCCTCTCATCATCGACCATGACAGGCGTGGTGCCAGCTGGATTAAGATCGAGAAACGCGTCGTCGCCCTGCCACGGATTTTCCCGCACAAGATCGTAGGCGATGCCCTTCTCACCCAAGAGAAGACGCACTTTACGGGAAAAGGGGCAGAGCGGAAATTGGTGGAGGCGCCACATGGGTCCTGCTTCTAGCGAATTGGAAACGCGGCGCCAGCCACTTTTATCGAGAAAAGGTGGAGTGGACCGCTACGCGGCCGCTCCACCCTCAGGTAACAGATTACTGGACCGTCACAGTAACAGCGCGGCGGTTCTGCGCCCATGCCTGTTCGTCGGAACCGAGCGCCACCGGGCGTTCCTTGCCATAGCTGATCGTCGTGATGCGCGCAGCATCAACGCCCAGCGAAGCGAGATAGTTTTTCGCGGCATTCGCGCGACGCTCACCCAGTGCAAGGTTGTAATCGCGCGTACCGCGCTCGTCGCAATGCCCTTCGACGGTCACGTTGACGGTGGGGTTCGCCATCAGCCACTGCGCCTGGCTACGCAATGTCTGCTGATCTTCCATATCGACATCATATTTATCGGTGTCGAAATAAATGCTGTCCGAAGAGACGCTCGCAAGGAAATCTTCCTGGCTGCCCTTGGCCGGGCCGGTCGGAGCTGGCGGCGGGGTCGGCTGCGTCGTTTCAGGCGGCGGCGGCGGCAATTCCTCAGGCGCTTTTTTCGCGCAAGCCGAAAGCGCGATTACCGCGCTTGCAATCATCAAAGAACGTGTAAGCGTGGCCATATTCTTCTCCTTAAAGTCGTCCTGTCGGACATTGCGGTCGAATCACAGCAATTCTCTCTCTGTGCACAAACACTCTCAAGGCAGCAAGGGCCCCCAAGCAGGGTCTGATCCACTTAATGGCGTGGGTATGCGCCTTTCATTCACGCCAGTCAGATCAACCTGCCAAACTTGGCTCGCACCGGATCGGCCCGGCGACGTGCGGAAGAATTGCAGCACCCGGCCATTGGGCGACCATGTCGGCGCTTCGTCCTGCCACCCATTAGTCAGCATCCGCTCGTTCCTGCCATCAGGCGTCATCACGGCGACATGGAAATCGCCCGCGATCTTTGTAAAGGCGATAAGGTCGCCGCGCGGAGACCATTCCGGCGTCGCATAGCGTCCCCCGCCATAGCTGATGCGCCTTTGGCCCGATCCGTCTGCGTTCATGATGTAAAGCTGCTGACTGCCCGAACGGTCGCTCTCGAACACGATCTTGCTGCCGTCAGGTGAATAACTGCCGCCAACGTCGATGCCTGACGACGATGTCAGCCTGACAGGCACACCGCCATTAGCCGATACGCGATAAATGTCGGTGTTGCCCGCAATGGCCATCGAGAACAGAATGTTGCGACCATCAGGCGACCAGCGGGGCGCGAATGTCGGGTTGCTGCTTTCGGTGATCAGGCGCTGCTTGCCAGTTCCGATATCATAAACGAAAATCCGCACGCGCCGCTGAATATAGCTCACATAGAGGATCGAGCCGTAATCGGGCGAAAAGCGGGGTGTCAGTGCGATCGACTGACCATTGGTGATGAAACGGTGATTCGCACCGTCGCTGTCCATGATGGCGAGACGCTTGACCCGCGCCTCTTTCGGACCGCTTTCGGCGATGTAGGCGATGCGGCTGTCAAAGAACGGGCTTTCGCCGGTCAGACGGGCGTATATGGCGTCGGCGCATTTGTGCGCGGCCCGCCGCCAGTCACGCGGGGCGACGACGTAACCCTGACGGGTCAGTTCGACCTTCAGCGCGACATCATAAAGATAGCATCCGACTGTGATGTCTCCCGCGCCGCCTGCGGAACGAACAAAGCCGTGCACCAGTGCCTCATAATCGAGCCATGTACCATAGTTCGGCGCGGTGACCTCCGTCATATTGACCGCCCGAATGCCGTTGGGGCCGGACGGCGCAAACAAGCCGGAATTCCTGAGATCATCGGCGATTACCTGCGCGACCTTGTAGCCCAGCTCAGCCGTCGAACCCGCGGGCGTCGTGACGATCTGCGATGTCGGCAAAGTGGGAACCGCGATGCGCAACTTGGCCGAGCCGCTGTCGTCGGTCACGTCAACCGAAAGCTGCGCGCTGGCTGGCGCAGCCACCAGCAACGCAAAAAAGGCGACGATTGAAGCGAAACGGATCATTGGGACAGCCTCTTGTCAAAGGTCAGACGAAGATAATTCCACCCATCATAGAGGTCGGGCGGCAAACGAAAAGGGGCAGCCAGGCGAATGGCTCGGATCGCTTGCTCTTGATGCAAACGAACCTGCGCCTGATTGCTGGCGGTGATCCCCACGGTTTCCACAATATCGGGGCCATCGGTGATCGCGCCCTCCCGCGAGAGACGCACGGTCACAATCGTCCGCAGTTGCTCCACATCGGCGCCGGTCGGCGCTTTCCAATGCGGCTTGAGCTGTCGGCGAATTTCGGCATCCAATGCGCTTTTCTGCGCCGGCCCGATGGACGCGGCCAATGTGCCGTCCGTCGCCTTGTTCTGGGAACTGGTACGACTGTCGGATTTTGCCCAGTCGCTCGTGTCCAGCTTCAACATCCCTCGGGACTTTGTCGGCTGCGTCGCCGCCTTGCTCGGCTTGGCTTGCGCTTTCTGCTCTGGCTTGGGCTTGACCGCTTCCTTGGGTTCCACCGCGAGCGCAGGCGCGGGTTCAGCGGGCGCACTATCGGGTGACGCCAGCGCCTCCGATGGCGCAGGCTCGCCTTTTTCCGGCGGGCCTTCGATTTCACCCGGCGCCGGCGGCGGAGGCGCTTCGGCAAGCTTCTTGGCAGCGGAACGAAGCGCCACCTCGTCCGCAAAAGAAACCTCGATGGGGTCGTTGCGCAGTTTCAGCGGATCGGCGGACAACCAGCTGGTCGAGAGCGCAGCAAAAAGCAGCACATGCCCGGCGCTGGCGATGCCTAACCCTATCTTTTCAACGCGCTCCATGCCGTTCCCCAACTAAGCGGCTTATTCTGAACGATTACTGACATCATTGGTTGCAGAGTTGCTAACCAGGGCGATGCGGTTGAGGCCCGCCCGGTTAAGCTCGCCCATCACCACCATCACCTGCCCATAGTCGAGCGCTTCATCCGCACGAAGGAAGATTTGCGGCGATTCCTGCCCTTCATATGCTGCGGCTATATCGCCAATACGGCCAGTCAATTCAGCGTCACTGACCTCTATTTCATTGATGAAGATTTCGCCTTGCGCCGTTAGGCTGATGATCGTGGGCTTGTCGTCGGTTTCAAGTGCCTTCGCCCGGTTTTCAGGCAATTTCACCGGCACGCCTGTTACCAGCAACGGTGCCGTCACCATGAAGATGATCAGGAGGACAAGCATCACGTCTACGAGCGGCGTGACATTGATCTCGGCCATCGGCGCGCGACGGCCCGCACCCTTCGCCGAAGGAGGGGTTCCCATCCCCATTAATGGCGCTCCAGCTCGCGGCTCAATGTCGTATAGAACCCATCGGCAAAGCGGCTTAGCCGCGCCTCCAGCCGATTGATCGCGTGGCTGAATCGGTTGTAGGCGATCACCGCCGGTATCGCGGCGAACAGGCCGATGGCAGTCGCGAACAGGGCCTCCGCAATACCGGGCGCGACTACGGCGAGGCTGCTGTTCTGCTGCGCCGCAATCGATGTAAAGCTGCGCATGATGCCCCAAACCGTGCCGAACAGACCGACAAAGGGCGCGACCGAACCGACCGTCGCCAGAATGTTGAGGCGATTGGACAGCTTGTCCGCCTCCTCGGCAATCGCGCCGGACATCACGGTGGACAGGCGATCGCGGGTCGCGCCCTTGTCTACCGCCTTCATATTGGTGGAGCGACGCCATTCGTTGATCGCCGCACCAAATACGCGTGCGCTCGGCACATCTTCCTGTCCGCGGCGATTGTAGAAACGGTCGATGTCGTCGCTATTCCAGAAATCCTTCTCATATTCCGCGCATCGCTTCTTTGTGCCGCCAAGGCCCATCGCGAACACGATGATGATCGTCCAGGTCCAGATGCTGGCAAGCAGCAGACCCAGCATGACGACTTTCACCACGATATCGGCCTGCAGGAACAGCGCGAGCGGTGAGAGGGTAGCCGCCTCTACGGCGAGATCGACGGGTACGGTCATGGATTAAGGTCTTCCCCTTGGGCAATACGGTTGAACAGGGCCACCCACGGCTTCGGTTGACGCTTCGGACGTCCCTCGGGCGACAGAAAGGCAACGGTTACGTCGCCCTGGGTTAAAAGATCTTCACCGCGCGTGACATTTTGCGCGATGGAAACGGTTGCTGCGGAAACATTGGTCACATGACTGACAACGGTCAGATCATCGTCGAGCCGCGCGGGCGCGCGATAATCGATGCCGACGCGTGTGACCGCATAGACGCCCTCTCCGCTCTCCTGCGACGCGCGCTGATTTATACCGACCAGCCGAAGCATGTCGGAGCGGGCCCGTTCCATATAGCGCAGATAATTGGAGTGGTAGACGATGCCTCCCGCGTCGGTATCCTCGAAATAGATCCGCACGGGGAACAGATGCGCACCATTCCGGAACACGCCGGATGCGGGCGAAACTGTATCAATATGGGGCAAGGACGCATCCATGCGCGTTTCTGTAACCGAGCCGCGACTCGTTGGCAAAGCCCGATTTTCGGTTGAACGAACGTCAGGAACAGTCTGACGCGAAAAACTCCGATTATTCGATGCCCAATCGCAACAGTTCGACCTCCCTGCGCAGCTTTTCAAGCTCCAGCTCATACACGCGCGAACAATCGATCCGCTCGGGCCTTTTACCCAAGGGAATGCTGACGCGGGCATAAACCGTGGCTTCGCGATCCCGGCCGTCGTTGAAGCTGTAGCGATTGGCATCCTGCGGCAGCGCCGACGCCGCCGACCCGGCAACGCCTACATCGAGATAGGAGCCGTTGGAATTCATGCTCTGGCGGCAGCGTTTACCGCCACTGGTTTCGATGGAATCCTCACCGCCTGACCCGGAAGGCGCTGGCGGAAGATAGACGCCCGTCGTCCCGGCAAACCCCGGCGCCGACGCGACCAGCCACAGGCTAGCGCAGACGAAGGGCAGACAGTTTCGAACAAACACGTGCATTGATGGCCACTCCTGCTGGCGGGGTTTCACGCTCCGCGCAAACCCGGAAAGTATATCGTTGGTGAAGTTCAAGATCGCCCGCGATCACTGTAATGCGACGCGATTGTCCCGCGCCAAGCCTCATCTCGGCCGGATAAATCTGGACCCGGCCTTGTTCGCCTTCATCATTTTCGCCGATAGCATAGGCGATGAAGCTCACCGCTTCGGGATAAGGGTTATATAAGGTCAGCTGAAAGCCCTTCCTCGGGCCGTCTATATAGCCCTTTAGCGACAACGGCCCCAAGCCCACCGCCTGTAGCGGAGCCGCAGTCAGCAAAAGTGCCGACGCGATCAGACATGCAGAACACTTCATGGCTGTGAACAGGTGACAGTCGTGCTGAGGCTATACACGCCGGACTGAAAGCCGCTGGCATTGGTGGCGCGCCCGTTGACGGAGATCGCGTCAAGCAGCCCGCTCATCGCATAGACATAGCCCGCACCGCTATAGCTGCGGCTCGCACCGCCTGATGACGAGTAAGCGAGTTCGGCTGTCGAGCTTCCTGCAGAAGGGCCGGTCAGCCCGGCGGCGGAAAAGGTGATCGTTGGACTCGTGCCCGTGGCCACAACGTTTAACAGCGCGGCCACACCGCCCACCTGCTGCGTCGACAATTCGGTACCTGAAGAGGCGGCGACAATCACACCGGGCGTGGTCAGCGTCAGCACGCAGGCATTGACCACCGTGCCGGTCAAAGTAACCGTCTGGGCGGTTGCTGTAGCGGGTAAAATACTCGCCAAGACCAGCCCGCTCGCTCCGGCTCTTACGGTAAATGGAACGGAAAACATGTGCGCATTTCTCCCTTGCGTCTTTTTCCGGCATCTACCCGCGCAACCTTAAATTCCGCTTAATTTTCAGTGATCTACGCTGCGCGCACTTGCGCACTTATAAAAGGGGAAATGGCGCGTTTGCGCCAAAAATTGGTTAACGACCACTGAAGGCGCGGTCGCGTTAACCCGGTTTTTGCATTCATTCTGGACTGAAGCCGGGGTGCGGCGACTCAGAAAAGACCGGCCTGGTCTTGCTCGGGCGGGTTGAGTCCCAGATGCTTCCAGCCCGGTCCATTGAGGCACCGTCCGCGTGCCGTGCGTGCAATCAGCCCCAGCTGGATCAGATAGGGCTCGATTACCTCTTCGACCGTGTCGCGCGGTTCGGAAAGACCGGCAGCCAGCGTTTCGACGCCGACCGGGCCACCCTTGTAGATGTCGGCGATCATCATCAGGTAGCGGCGATCCATCGCATCGAGACCAAGCGCATCGACTTCGAGCCGGTTCAGTGCCGAATCCGCAACCTTCGCATCCACCCTAGAAACGCCGGACACATCGGCAAAGTCGCGCACCCGGCGCAACAGCCGCCCCGAGATGCGCGGCGTACCACGGGACCGACGCGCAATTTCCGTCGCACCGTCGGGCGCAATCGTAAGGCCAAGCAGGCCCGCAGCGCGCGTCACCACCTGTTCCAGCTCTTCCACAGTATAAAAGTTGAGCCGCACAGGAATGCCGAAGCGATCGCGCAATGGTGTCGTCAGCAGTCCCTGCCGGGTAGTCGCGCCGACCAGCGTGAATTTGGGCAGGTCGATCCGCACTGAGCGCGCCGACGGCCCCTCGCCAATCATGATGTCGAGCGCGCGGTCCTCCATCGCCGGATAGAGAATTTCCTCCACCGCCGGATTGAGCCTGTGGATCTCGTCAACGAACAGCACATCGCCTTCGTCGAGATTGGTGAGCAGTGCGGCGAGATCGCCCGATTTGGCGATGACAGGACCGGAGGTCGCGCGGAACCCGACGCCCATTTCCTTGGCAACGATCTGCGCCAGCGTCGTTTTACCAAGTCCGGGCGGACCGAAAAACAGCACATGATCAAGCGCTTCCGCGCGCCCCTTCGCCGCCTCTATAAAAATGCGCAAATTCTCCCGCGCCGCCTTCTGCCCGACAAATTCATCAAGCGATTTGGGCCGCAGCGCAGCGTCTACATCTTCGGAGCGACGCGCAGAGGTTATGATGCGATCAGCGTCGGTCATCACTTAGCCGCTTTCTTCAGCGCCAGCCGCACCAGCGCATCCAGGGTCGCGCCCTTACCCAATTCCGCTTCCGCAGCAGAGACCGCCTGAGACGCCTCGAACGGTTTGAAACCGAGGCCGGTCAGCGCGCTCATTGCGTCCGCGCTCAAAGAGCCGACAGGTGCCGCCGATACCGCCGCCACGCCAGCCAGCGCAGCGCCACCCGCCCCCGGCAATGTACCCGTCTTGTCCTTGAGCTCTCGCACGATGCGTTCGGCGAGCTTTGGCCCCACGCCGTTCGCGCGGGCAACAACCGCCTTGTCTTGCGCTGCGATAGCGCGATGCAGTTCGCCCCCGTCAAGGATCGACAATATTGCCAGCGCCACGCGCGCGCCGACACCTTGCACACCGGTGAGCAGCCGGAACCAGTCCCGTTCGCCCGCGTCGGCAAAACCGACCAGCCGGATGAAATCTTCCGCCACCAGCATTTCGGTATGAACCGTGACTGCTTCACCCACGCCTCCAAGCGCCGCCAGCGTCCGCGCGCTGGCCCCGAAGGCGTAGCCAACGCCGCCGACGTCCACCACCGCGCCATCAAGGCCCGTCGATGCCAATACCCCCTTCAGATGCGCGATCATGCGACAGACTTAGCGGTGTTCACGCTTCGTTTCCATCAAAAACTGAGTTTCCGCACACTCGCCATATGATGCGCATGGGTTATGGCCACAGCCAACGCGTCGGCAGCATCCGCGCCGCTGATCGCTGCGCCGGGCAATAGCCGACTGACCATCGCATGCACCTGATCCTTCGATGCGTTGCCAACGCCCACAACCGATTTCTTGACAAGACGAGCCGCATACTCCCCAACCCCCATGCCGGAGCGTGCCGCGTTGAGCAGCACAACGCCCCTCGCCTGCCCCAGCTTCAGCGTCGATTGCGGATTGGCGTTGACGAACACCTCCTCGACTGCCGCGCTGTCCGGCTTGTGGGTAAGGATCAGGTCAGTCAGCGCCAGATCCAGCGCCAATAGCCGCTCCGCCAACGCCGCCTTCGCATCGGTCCTGATCTGACCGTTGGCGATATGCGACAGGCGATTGCCGTCTGCCGCGATCAGGCCCCAGCCGGTGGTGCCGAGACCCGGGTCAAGGCCGAGGATCACCGACATCGGCGCATGACTATCCCAGTTTCTCCATCACCTCGTCAGAGACGTCGTAATTGCCCCAGACGGTCTGGACATCGTCATCATCGTCAAGCGCATCGATCAGCTTGAACAGTGTTTGCACGTCACCCTCAGCGACATCGACGGTCAGATTCGGTTTCCATGCCAACTTGACGCTTTCCGCTTCGCCCAGCGTGCCTTCCAGCGCCGTCGCAACCTCGTGCAGCGCGTCCTGCGCGGTCCAGATGCTGTGGCCATCGTCGGTGGACTCGACATCCTCGGCGCCCGCTTCGATGGCGGCTTCGAGGACCTTTTCCTCATCGCCCGCACCGGCAGGATATTCGATCAGGCCGAGCCTCTCGAACCCGTGCGAAACCGCACCGGATGCGCCCAGATTGCCGCCATTCTTGCTGAACGCCGTCCGCACATTGGTGGCCGTGCGGTTGCGATTGTCGGTCAGCGCCTCAACGATGATGGCGACGCCGCCGGGGCCATAGCCCTCATAGCGGATCTCTTCGTAATTTTCCGCGTCGCCGCCGGTCGCCTTGTCGATCGCCCGCTGAATATTGTCCTTCGGCATCGATTGCGCCTTGGCCGCGTTGACCGCCAGCCGCAGACGCGGGTTCATGTCCGGATCGGGCATACCCATTTTCGCCGCGACCGTGATTTCGCGCGACAGCTTGGAAAACATCGCCGAACGCTTTTTGTCCTGCGCGCCCTTGCGATGCATGATGTTCTTGAATTTGCTATGGCCGGCCACGGCCTGCTCCTCATCTGTTATGACGTGTCGGGGCGCTGATTAGCGGCAGCACCCCGATCCCGCAACCATTACCGGTTCAAACGCTGATCGCGGTTCCCGTGGCGGAGACCATCAGCATCGATCCGTTGGAGCCAAGCGTCTCATAATCGAGGTCGACGCCGACCACTGCGTTGGCGCCAAGTTCAGCCGCCCGGATGCGCATTTCGCCCAGCGCCTGTTCGCGCGCCCGTTGCAGGACGTCCTCATAAGCGCCCGCCCTGCCCCCGACGATGTCGCGGATCCCGGCAAACAGATCGCGGAAGATGTTTGCGCCCACAATCACCTCCCCGGTAACGATCCCATGATAACGCTGCGCCGGACGCCCTTCGACCGCATTGGTCGTTGTAACGATTAGCCCGCTGTCGCTGCCGCCATGCGAAGAACCCCAGGGTGATTGCGCCATGTTACTGCTCCTCTATTCCATACCCGGCTTATCTGTCCGGAAAATGGTCTACCGGATTATTCGATGCCCAAGGCCGATTTATACGTATCGAGTAACGCCTCGGCTTCCTGCCGTACATGGTTTTCCATCTTCCGCAGTCGAACGATCGCGCGCATGGTCTTCACGTCATAGCCCGTCGATTTCGCCTCGGAGTAAACGTCCTTGATATCGTCCGCGATACCCTTCTTTTCTTCCTCCAGCCGCTCAATGCGCTCAATAAACAGGCGCAACTGGTCCGCCGCGACATTGCCTTCGCTCATGGTAACTCCCTATGGTGAATCGTGAAGCGCCGTCCTTAGCGACCCGCTTTGTTTTTCGCCACGCTTTCTTCCATTCGCGCGAGCTGTTCGGGGGTCGCTTTGGTCTGGTGCGCCTTTTTCCAGTCCGAATAGGGCATTCCATAGACAGCCTCGCGCGCCTCTTCCCGGGTCATCGCGCCATCCGCTTCGGCCACCCAATCGGACAGGCAGTTGCGGCAAAACCCCGCCAAACCCATCAAATCGACATTCTGCGCGTCGGTACGTCAGCAGGCGGGGCGCGCGCCAAGGCGGTCAT
>CAYGOH010000028.1:13731-17461 GCA_964351385.1 uncultured Sphingobium sp.
GTACGGTGCCGCAAATGCATCACCAGACGACGAAACGCGGCTGCCGCAGCGGCATCATTGATTATCGGTTCGGCCATGATAAGAGTTCCTTCACGTCATATTCCTGTCGTGCAGCGGGGATAGCGCCATCACCACCTTATGATAAGGTCTATATGACCGTGAAAAGGCCAACAGGAGCTGTCTTGAAAACCATTTCTCCCCGCGCACGCAAGGTCCGAATTCTGGCAACGCTTGGCCCCGCCAGCAACGATACGGAAACGATCAAAGAGCTTTATCTCGCCGGAGCAGACGCCTTCCGCCTGAATATGAGCCACGGCGAGCATGAGGTGCATGCGCGCTGTGTCGCGGACATTCGGACATTGGAAAAAGAGTTCGGGCGACCGACCACGATATTGGGTGACCTGCAAGGGCCAAAGCTGCGGATCGGCAGTTTAACCGACAATCTGGTCACGCTGAAAACCGGGCAAACCTTCGTGCTCGACAGGGACGACGCCCCCGGCACCGCAAAACGCGTCAACCTGCCGCATGAGGAGATTTATCAGGCGCTGGAGCCGGACACGCGGCTTTTACTCGATGACGGCAAGCTTGTGTTGCGCGTCAAATCCGTTTCGCACAACCGCATCGAAACCATCGTGGAAATCGGCGGCGCCCTCTCCAATCGCAAGGGCGTCAATGTTCCCGATGTCGTGCTGCCGATGGCGGCGCTGACGGACAAGGATCGCCGCGACCTCTCCTTCATCATGCAACAGGGCGTCGATTGGGTCGCGCTTTCCTTCGTGCAACGGCCCGAAGATCTGGCCGAAGCGCGGCGGCTGATGGGCGGCTATGGCGCGCTGATGGCCAAGATAGAGAAACCGGCGGCGCTGGGTCGTCTCGACGAGATTCTGGAACTGGCCGATGGCGTAATGGTCGCGCGCGGCGATCTGGGCGTAGAATTGCCACCGCAAAATGTGCCGCCTTTGCAGAAACATATTGTCGCATCCGCACGGCGCATGGGCAAACCCGTAGTGGTCGCCACCCAGATGCTCGAATCGATGATCAAGGCGCCCACACCGACCCGCGCCGAAGTATCCGATGTTGCGACTGCGGTTTATGACGGGGCGGACGCGATCATGCTGTCAGCCGAAACGGCTGCGGGCGACTGGCCGCGTGAGGCGGTCGCCATGATGGACAGCATCGCGCGCAGCGTCGAGGCGGATCCCGGCTATCTCGACAGGCTCCATTTCACCGAAACCAAACCAGACGCGACTACCGCCGACGCGCTGGCCGAAGCGAGCAACAGCATCACCCGAACCGTTACAGCAAAGGCAATCGTCTGTTTCACCTCCTCGGGCAGCACGGTGCGCCGCGTATCTCGCGAGCGACCGCAGACGCCTATTCTCGCCCTGACCCCGAAAACGTCGACAGCCCGGCGCATGGGCCTGCTGTGGGGCGCGCATGCGGTGCGCACGAAAGATATCGGCAGCTTTGAAGAAATGATCGGCAAGGCCCGACGCATGGTCTTGCGCCACAAGCTGGCGGCGGCGAGCGACAAGATCATCGTGCTTGCCGGCGTTCCGTTCGGAACACCTGGCTCAACCAACGTCATTCACGTCGCCCATCTGCACGGCGACGAACTTAAGGATCGCGAGGAGTAGACACGAAAAACCCGGCCGAAGCCGGGTTCCTGTCTACCAAAGCAGAGCGGCTTAGCCCTGACGCGCCTTGAAACGGCGATTGGTCTTGTTGATGACGTAGGTGCGGCCACGACGACGGATCACGCGATTGTCGCGATGGCGGCCTTTTAATGACTTCAGCGAGTTGCGGATCTTCATGACGCAGCCTTCAATATTGATTCTGTGTTGCTCTAAAAGCGAAGCGCAGCCCCTATGGGGATGGCCGGCCAAAGTCAAGGGTATCGCCCAACAAATATCCCGGCGTTCTACCGCAAACAATCGATCGCTGCTTGCCGTTCATCCTTCATGCAGGCAATATTGCGCAATAGGTGAAGAGAAAGCTGTGTTTTCCGCAGCAGGAGGGGCCAATGGCCGAGCTATTGAAAAGCCGGAAAATTATCGCGATCGGCGCTGGGGTGGCGGCGATGGCCGCGCTGGCCGGTTGTTCGACGGCAATCGCTCCGGTTGAGGTTACGCGCTTTCATGCACCTGCTCCCGTACCGCAATCAGGCGGCTTTCTGATCGAACCAGCGCCGGGGCTGTCCGGCGAAACAATCGAATTTCGCACTTATGCAGGCGCAGTGTCGCAGGAATTGCAGCGTATCGGCTTCACCGATGAGGCCGGATTGAAGACCTTCGCGCCCAGCGAATATGTCGTGATCGTCGGTGCGACACGCGACGTGCTCTCGCCCATTGCGGCCCGCTCCCCGGTGAGTGTCGGCGTCGGAGGGTCGACCGGCAGCTATGGCAGCGGCCTTGGGGTCGGCATCGGCATCAATCTGTCGGGCAAGCCAAAGGACCAGATTACAACGCAGCTTTCCGTACAGATCCGCAAGCGCGCGACCGATCTGGCGATATGGGAAGGCCGAGCGACAACGCAGGCCAAGGACGGCACCCCAGCATCCCAGCCGGGCATCGCGGCAGGGAAGCTCGCCGCCGCCTTATTTAGCGGCTATCCTGGGGAGTCCGGAGAGACTATCACGGTCAAATGACCCTATCGATCAGCAGCGCTTTCGACGCAGGCAATATCCGCGTACTTTCAACCGATTGCAGCAACGCCACATGGCGGGCCGAGCTGGAAATCCTGGCGGACAATCACAGCGATTTCTATCAGTGGTTTCATTTCCGGGTGGCTGGTGCGGCAGGGCACACAGTCGAGTTGGCAATCGTCAATTGCGCAGATGCCGCCTATCCTGACGGCTGGACGGATTACAAGGCGCGAGTGAGCGAAGACCGTGAAAGCTGGCGCATGGCCGAAACCGGCTATGCGGAAGGCAAACTGACGATCCGCATCAAGCCGGAAAGCAACAGCGTCTGGGTCGCCTATTTCGCGCCCTACTCCATGGAGCGACATCATGACCTCGTCGCATGGGCTGCGACTCAGCCCGGCGTCATGCAAAAGGAGCTTGGTGTCACGTTCGATGGCCAGCCACTTGACCTGTTGAGCATCGGTGGAGGAGCCAAGCAGGTTTGGCTGTACGCGCGCCAACACCCCGGCGAGACGATGGCCGAATGGTGGATGGAAGGTGCGATCGAGCGACTGTGCGAGCCCGAAGACAGCGTGGCCCGGCTGCTTCGTCAGAAAGCCACCGTGCACATCGTCCCCAACATGAACCCGGATGGCAGCCGCCGCGGCCACCTGCGCACCAATGCCATCGGGGTCAATCTGAACCGCGAATGGCACGAGCCGTCAATGGCGCGCAGCCCCGAGGTGTTTCTCGTCCGCGCGGAAATGGACCGCACCGGCGTCGATTTCGCGATAGATGTCCATGGCGACGAGGCGATCCCGCATGTTTTCATCGCCGGTTTCGAGGGAATACCCTCGCTCAAGCAAGACCAACTCGCCCTCTATCATCGCTACCGCGACCTGCTGGCGGCGCGCACGCCCGATTTCCAGACGGTTAGGGGTTATCCCTCGGCTCCTCCGGGTCGCGCCAACCTCTCCATGTCTACAGCGCAACTGGCCGAACGCTATGGCGCGGTCAGCATGACACTCGAAATGCCATTCAAGGATCATGACGATCTGCCGGACGCCGAGTTTGGTTGGTCGCCCGCGCGATCCAAGCAACTGGGCC
>CAYGOH010000029.1:0-17170 GCA_964351385.1 uncultured Sphingobium sp.
TTTCCTTCGCCTGCTGTTCATGCTGGTCATCCCGCTTCTGGTATCGGCGCTGATCGTTGGCGTGGCGGAGATGGGAGAGATCAAGGCTCTGAAGACGGTCGGCGTGCGCACGCTTGTCTACACAATCGTCGTCTCGTCGATTTCCGTCGCCATCAGTATCGCTGCCGTCAATCTGTTGCGCCCCGGCGCGGGTGTTGACCCAGCGACGGCACGCTCACTGCTCGAAACCTCCGGCGAAGGCGCCAAGGCCATTGTCGACAGGGCGGGCGAGGCGCAAACCGGTGTGGACGCCATCGTCAACATTGTGCCGTCCAACTTCATTCAGGCGATGAGCCAGAACGACATATTGGCGGTGATGTTCTTCGCGCTGATGTTCGGCATCGGCTTTCTCATCACCGATCCGGGCCGAACGCAGACATTGCGATCCGGCATAGAGGGTGTGTTCGAAATCTCGATGAAGCTGATCGGGGTCGTCATTCGCATGGCGCCGCTCGCGATCTTCTGCTTCATGTTCAATCTCGCGGCATTATTCGGGTGGGATCTGATCGTGCGGCTTTCCGCCTATGTCGCCGTGGTGTTGCTGGCGCTGGCGCTTCAGATGTTCGGCGTTTTTCCTGCGCTGCTCGCTTTTCTGGCCAAAAAGAATCCCATCGCCTTCTTCCGCGAAACGCAGGAAGCGACGGTCATGGCCTTCGCCACGGCTTCGTCCAATGCCACGCTGCCGACCTCGTTGCGCGTTGCGGACGAACAACTGAAATTGCCACGTCCGATTGCGCGATTCGTGCTGACCATAGGCGCGACCGCCAACCAGAACGGCACTGCGATGTTCGAAGGGGTCACGGTGCTGTTTCTCGCGCAGTTCTTCGCTGTCGATCTGACTCTGGGCCAGCAATTGACGGTGATGCTGATCTGCATATTGGGCGGCATCGGTACGGCGGGCGTCCCGGCGGGCTCGCTGCCGGTGATCGCGCTCATCCTCGGCACAATTGGTGTGCCGCCCGCAGGTATCGGCCTGGTGCTGGGCGTCGACCGGCTGCTCGACATGTGCCGGACGACGCTGAATGTCGTGGGCGACCTTGTCGCAGCGCAAGTAATCAGCGCACGCACGGACGCATCGGAGATTCCTGCAGGAGCCGCCGCCCCCCTGCATTCGCCGGGAAGCTAATCCGCGCGCAGTTCCTGCTGCAGCGCATGCCAATGAGGCTGGTCGTCCGCCGCGTCGAGGTGGGATTGAAGTGCGCGATATTGCGTGAGGATATGCTTGCCCATATCCGTCACGCTGGCGCCGCCACCGCTGCGCCCCCCCGCGCTCGCTTCGACAAGAGGTTTGCTCCAGCAGCGATTCATCACCTCGACCAGCATCCAACAACGCCGATAGCTCATGCCGAGAGCCCTGCCCGCGGCTGAAATCGAGCCTTCGCGCATGATTGATTCGAGCAGGGCAGCCTTGCCCGGTCCCATCGCGATGTCGTCACCGCGATAGATTTGTAGCTTGATCTTGAGTGTCGGATGGTTGCTGGTCACTGCGCCAGCATGATCCGGTCAGTCCTGGTGTGCAAGTTTTGGCTTATTTTACTTCGAAAATCGCTTCGACCTCAACGGCGCAGTCGAACGGCAGTTCCGCAACGCCAACCGTTGAGCGCGCGTGACGCCCGGCTTCCCCGAAAATCTCGACCATCAGGTCAGACGCTCCGTTCATGATGGCAGGAATTGCTGCATAATCGGGTTGCGTATTGATGAAGCCGCCCAGACGCACGCAGCGCGTAACCTTGTCGAGATCGCCAACCGCAGCCTTTAATTGTGCGATCACATTGATACCGCAAATGCGCGCCGCTTCCTTGCCCGCTTCGTCTGACACTTCGCCACCCAGCTTGCCCTTGTGGCGGTCGGCCAGTTTGCCGTCGGGTCCGAAGCAAACCTGCCCCGCGATGAAGACCAGATTACCCGTGCGGACGGTCGGCACATAGTTGGCAGCGGGCGCGGGCGCGGCGGGCAGTTCGATACCCAATTGGTTCAGTCGTTCGTCAATCGCACCCATGGCTAGCTCCTTTGAATTGGTATCGGAGGATTCCCTAGTGGAGCGTGGAGGGCAGGCAAAGCGGGTTTTTACACCCGCGCTCAGATAAGGTCGGAGAATTCCTGCAATATATCGCGGTACAGCTTTTTCTTGAACGGTACGATGATTTCAGGCAACTCGCGCGGCTTCACCCAGCGCCAGTCGCGAAATTCCTGGTGGCTGGTCTGGATGTTGACATCCTTGTCGGTTCCCAGAAAGCGCATCAGGAACCAGACCTGCCGCTGGCCGCGATATTTCCCGCCCCAGATCTTGCCGACCAGATCGTCAGGCAGATCATAATAGAGCTCATCCTTGCACTGGGCGATGATCTTGACCAAGTCACTGGAAATGCCGGTTTCTTCGGCAAGCTCGCGAAGGGCGGTATCACGCGGATCCTCGCCGTCATCAATGCCGCCCTGCGGCATCTGCCAGGCCTCGACCTTGCTGTCGAGGCGCTGCCCGACAAAGACCTTGCCTTCCATATTGACGAGCATCATCCCGACACAGGGACGATAGGGCAGGGGTGACGTCATCTACAATGTTGTTCCCGCAGTTGATCCATCGGCAACTGGCGGAATCATCCGACCCCGTTGCCGACCGATAATAGGAGAGCGACCGCGCGGCGTCCACATGCTTCACACCGCATTGCAGCAATTCACTGTCAAGCTGAGGCCTTGGTAACACAGTGGCGTCCGCGTTTCCGGTTACGGCTTGACGGGTCCGGGCTGTCATGGAATGCGGTATCAATGGCCGAAAGCTGGAAAGTAACGCTCCCTTGTAAACGGGAAGAAGCCGAAGCGCTCGTCGAGGATATGGGCATGCTCGCATTGCTAGACCCGCCGCCTGCGCTGATGACGCAAGAGATTGAGGAGGATAATCCCGACCGGTGGCAAGTGCATGCCTATTTTGACGGGAAACCCAAGAAATCATCGATCAGCCTGCTGCAATCGATGATTCCCAGCAGTGCAGACAATACGCCGAGCGTCGAGCGCCTGCCCGATGAGGACTGGGTGACGCGGAGTCAGGAGGGCATGGAGCCGGTGATCGCGGGGCGGTTTCATATTCGCAATCAGGCAGACGAGGCTGTTCCTGCGGGTAAAACCCCTTTGTTGATACCGGCGGGTCGCGCATTCGGCACTGGCCAGCATGAAACGACCGGTGGCTGTCTTGCGATGCTCGATCGCTGCCGGACGCTGGGCGAGCGCTATGGCAACATCGCCGATATCGGCACGGGCACCGGATTGCTCGCCTTTGCAGCTTTGCATTTGTGGCCGCGGGCATATGCGACGGCATCTGACATTGACCCGGCTGCGGTCGATGTGACTGCGGATAACGCGGCGCTGAATGACGTCGCATTGGGTGGCGGCATCGGCGCGCTTTCCCTGCATGTCGCGGCAGGGGTTGACGAGGCGGGGTTGCAGGCGCGGGCGCACTATGACTTGGTGATCGCCAATATTCTGGCCGGGCCGCTGATTGAGCTGGCGCCGTCGCTATGCGCGGTGCTGGAGGAAGGTGGCACGTTGATACTCGCGGGGTTGCTCGATGAACAGGCCGATGCGGTCATTGCCGCCTATCGTGCGCAGGGCCTGCGGCTTGTCGACCGCATCGATTTTACGCTGTCCGATGAAGGCCGTTGGCCAACCCTGCGTTTTCGCAAACGCCCTGCAATCGGATGGAAACGGCCCCGGCGCTGGCGCGCGGGCGCCAATGGCGATGCGCCGGGTTTCGGCAGCTGGTAATCACTGGCCGATGCTGGCGCGCCTGACTCTCAACAATTTTCGCAATTATGAGGATGCGCTGATCGTGCCACGGCATGATTTCGTTGTTTTGACCGGCGATAATGGCGCGGGAAAGACCAATATATTGGAGGCGGTTTCGTTGCTGGCGCCGGGGCGGGGGCTGCGCGGGGCGGCACTGTCGCAAATGGCGCGGCAGCAGGGGAGCGGCGCCTTTGGCGTGGCGGCGCAGGTGGATGGCGTGACGATCGGCACCGGCACGACGGCGGACGCGCCCGACCGGCGGCAGGTACGGGTCGGCGGTGTTGCTCATGCGGCGAGCGTTCTTGCCGAGCATCTTTCCATTGTCTGGCTGACCCCCGCGATGGACCGGCTGTTCATGGAAAGTGCGGGCGGCAGGCGGCGTTTCCTTGATCGGCTGACGCTAGCGTTAGACCCCGCGCATGGTGGACACGCGACGCGATATGAGGCGGCGATGCGGGCGCGCAACAAGCTGTTGGCCGATAAATCTCGCGCCTGGGACGAGCATTGGCTGGCGGCGCTGGAGGCGCAGATGGCCGAACATGGCGCAGCCATTCATGATGCGCGGCGGGCGCTTGTCGAACGACTTGGGGAAGCGCTGTCGGCGGCGCCCAACGGGCCGTTCGCGCGGCCGGCACTACAGCTGTCGCTATGGAAAGAGGCCGAGCGGCCATTGGCGGACCTGTTGCAAGAGGGGCGCAGGCGCGATGCGGTGGCAGGGCGCACGTTGTCAGGCCCGCATCGCTGCGATTTGCTCGTTACCCATGTTGCCAAGGGGCAGGCGGCTGCCCTCTGCTCCACCGGAGAGCAGAAGGCGTTGCTGCTTTCGATATTGCTGGCGCATGCGGCGCTCGTTGGGGAAGCGCGCGGAAACGCGCCGGTGTTACTGCTCGATGAAGTCGCCGCCCATATTGACCCGGCGCGCAGGCTTGCGCTGTTCGAGCGGCTGGCGGCTACTGGTAGTCAGGTCTGGATGACGGGGACCGAAGCGTCGCTGTTCGACGGAATATCGGACGCGACGCGGCTGCATATCGACAATGGCCGTGCGCTGACGGCGTGACCCATCTTTGGGTGCGCCCTAATCCTGCTTGATATCCTCGAACCAGGCTTCGACCGGGCCGGAGAGTTTGATGGTCAGCGGCTGACCATGCCTGTCGCGCGTTTTGCCCGCCGCCACACGGATCCAGCCTTCGGAAATGCAATATTCCTCGACATCGGTGCGTACCCGGTCCTTGAACTTGATGCCGATGCCGCGCTGAAGCACTTCCATATCGAAATGCGGGCTGCGCGGGTTGGTCGAGAGGCGATCGGGCGGCGTCTGGGCCTTTTCAGGCGCTGCTGGCGTGTCTGTGTCGGTCATGGCGTGCGCCTAGTCGTTGCGGGCCCGGTTTTCAACTGTTCAATGTCGCGAGAAGCCGCGCCGGGCATGGTTTCCATGACAGTCTCAGTGGGGCGGGTGTTGCGGACCGCTCTCCATCGACCAGCAATGTCAGCCTGTCCCTATCGCTCTCAATGACAATTTCATCGCCCTTTGCGAGTTTTTCCGTCGGCCCGCCCAGAAAATCCCGGTTAAGCCACGCCCACCCATGCTGGGCGAGATCCGCCAGACTCTCGGTCTGAATATCGTGCGCCAGAAGGCCGTCGGGCCCGGCCTCGACGAACAGCGCGCTGTGGCGGCCCTGCTTTCCCTGAAGACGGACGCCGCCATCGCCGAATGTCGCAGACAGTGCGGTTTTGATGTCGTCGGTGAGATCATTGAGCGCCCCACGGCGCAAATCCTCGCGAACATCGCCCCATGCCGCGGCCGGCCCTGCGATTACGCCGACCATGGACCGTATGTCCGGGCCCTCGATCAACGGCAGCTCGATTTCATGTCCATCAGCAAATGCGCGTTCGATGACTTCTTCGATTGAAGCATCGCCATGAAGCTTGCGTGCGAGCAGATTCATTGTGCCGCCGGGAAGAACAAGCACCTGCGGGCCGTCCTCTGTTCCATATCGTTCGATCACGGCATTGGCAGTGCCGTCACCACCCAGGCTGATGATGACATCAGGCGCATTGTCTGGGGGTTTCGGCAGATCTTCCCGCGACAAGTCCACTTGCCGGACGAGAGGTGCGCCAACGGCTTCGATTTGCCGGGCTGTGTCCGCGATCACGGCCTCGTCGGTCGTGCGGCTCATGCTGTTTGCGATCAGCCATGCGGTCTTCATGCGGGAAAGAATGCGCGAGGTCGGAAAAAGTGCCGTGCGCGCCGAGGCATTGCCCGCTATGCCCGCCCCGGAAGGAGTCCGGGGTTTGGGCATGGCAGGCGATAATCAGATAACGGCGCTTGTGTTGGCGGGCAGCAGGCCGGGCATCGATCCGCTGGCGTCCGCTGCCGGTGTGGCGACCAAGGCGCTCGCCCCGGTCGCGGGCACGCCGATGATCGATTATGTAGCACGTGTTCTGGTAATGCACCCGCGCATCGGCAAAGTCGTGCTGATGGCGCAGCAGCCGGATGTCCTGGCGAGCGACCCGGCGACCATGTGGCTGCGTGAGCATGAAAAGATCTGTTTTGCACAAAGCGGTCGCGGGATCAGCCAGTCCCTGCTCGACTGGGTCGATAGGCACCGTTCCGGGCTGCCGCTGCTCGTCACGACGGCGGACAATGTGCTGCTCGATGCGACAATGATTGATGCCTTCCTGACGCATGTCGACGGCGCCGATATCGCAGCGGCCATGGTCGAGCGCGAGGTTCTGATGCGGGATTACCCGGATTCGCGGCGCACATGGTTGCGCTTTCGCAGCGGGGCTTGGTCGGGCGCGAACCTGTTCTGGCTGGGTAGCGACCGCGCATGTATCGCTCTGGAAAAATGGCGGGAGATTGAGCAGGATCGCAAGAAAGGGTGGAAAATCCTGTCCGCCTTCGGCCCTGTGTTGTTGCTTGGCGCGGCGCTGCGGATGCTGACGATTCATCAGGCGATCATGCGCGCAGGCCACAAGCTGGGCGTCCATGCCCGGATCGTCCCGATGCCGATGGCCGAGGCCTGCATCGATGCCGACAAGCCCGATGATATCCTGTTGATCGAACGGATATTGGCGCACCGGGCCAGATCATGACGTCACCTGAGAATTCGCCGTCATCAGCCGCCGCCTGGCAGGCGGTGGCCTTATGCGCTGTCGGTGTGGCATTTTTCTCGGCCATGGACGCGACGATGAAGCTGATCGCGCTAGGGGTGGGGGCCTACACCGCACTTTTGTGCCGCTGCATCGTGGCGAGCAGCCTGACGGGCGCGGCGATGCTGATCACGCGCACCCGCTGGCCCGAAAAAGCATGCATGCATTTGCATATCCTGCGCGGGGTAGTGCTGGTTCCGATGGGACTGCTGTTTTTCTGGGCGCTGACGCAATTACCCATTGCGGAAGCAATCGCGCTTTCGTTCATAGCGCCGATCATCGCGCTCTATCTGTCGGCGGTGTTGCTGCATGAACATGTCGGCCGGGCGTCCATCATCGCCGCCATTCTCGGCATGGGCGGTGTTGCGGTGATCATGTCGGCCCGACTGAGCGGTCAATATGACAAGGCTGCCCTGCTGGGCGCGTTTGCGGTTCTGGTGTCCGCGGTGCTGTTTGCGCTGAACCTCATCATACAAAGGCAGCAGGCGCAGCGCGCCGGCATGGTCGAAATCAGCTTTTTTCAGAACTTTATCGTGCTTCTGATCCTGTTGCCCATGGCGCCATGGCTATTGCGGAGTGATATTGCTGTCGATTGGGCGCTGGTCGCGTGGGCGGCGGGTCTTACGGTCGTCTCGCAAATGGCGCTGTCGCGTGCCTATGCGCAGGCACCGGCGAGCCGCCTGATCCCTATCGAATATAGCGCATTCGTTTGGGCGGCGCTGCTCGGATGGCTGATGTTTGAGGAAGAATTGACGGTGCAGGTTGTGGGCGGTGTGGCGATGATCGTGATCGCCTGCCTGCTTGCTGCGCGTGAAAAGCCGGAAATTGCCTCTCGTGTCGAAGCGGACACGGCCTGAAATACCGCAGGACTCTTGACGCGGAGTCCCGCGCGGGGGCATTGTCACCAAACGGAACAAATCGGGAAAAAGCGGGATAGAATTATGGCAAGCCGGTCCCCGGCCAAGCGCAATGCCGACTGGCAGGCGATGCTGAAGCGCAGTGCGGTGCGCGCGGGAAAGCTGGCAGGAGCGATCCTGCTGAGTGTTGCCGTTCTATTCGTGGCTCTTGCGCTGCTCGGCTATCATGAAAGCGATCCGTCGATGAACACGGCGGCGGGCGGGCCGGTTCAGAATGTGATGGGCCTGCCCGGCGCGCATGTTGCGGGTATATTGCTGTGGCTTTTTGGTCTCGGCACTGTGATGCTGTTGCCGCTGATGCTGACCTTTGCGCGGCGGTTGTGGATCGATGATGACATGTCAGGCTGGACCGGTCAGTTCGGCTGGTGTCTGGGTGGCGTCGTGGCAATCGGCACAGGATTTGAGTTGCTGGCTCCCGATACACCGGTAGGGCTACCCGCCGGTCGTGGCGGCATGCTGGCGCAGCTGTTCGCACGGCAGATACTGAATCTGACGGCGCTGGTGCCGGAAGGGTGGCGTGGCGCGCTCGAATGGCTGCTGATCGTGCTCGCAATCATCGGCGGTATCGCTGTCTGCATCAAATCCTGGCGCCTGGAAAAGCCGCTGTTCACGTTCGCTCATCTGCGCCTTCCGAAACTGGCGCTGCCCGCATGGGGAAGCGCAAACACTGGGGACGCGGAAGCTGAAGAACAGCGCCCGGCCGTGCCGCGCCCGCAGGTATCGAATGAGCCCAAGCCGCCCATCCGCATCCAGTCGCCCGGCCTTGCCCCCGCGACCCGTGCCGCTTCACCCGCCGCGCGGCAGGAGGATTTGTTCGGCCATGGGGCGTCCGCGGCGATACTGCCGTCTCCCGAATTGCTGACCGAAGCGCCGCCAAGTGCCGCGGTGAAGGTCGATAAGGCGGGGCTGGAACGCAATGCGCGCCTGCTCGAATCGGTGCTCGACGATTTCCATGTGAAGGGCAATATCACCGAAGTGCGACCGGGTCCGGTCGTTACCATGTATGAGCTGGAACCCGCGCCCGGGATCAAGGCGAGCCGCGTCATCCAGCTTGCCGACGATATCGCGCGCAACATGTCGGCATTGTCCGCGCGCGTCGCGACGATTCCCGGCCGCACGGTGATGGGTATCGAGCTGCCCAATGCGAAACGGGAATCGGTCGTGCTGCGCGAGCTGATCAGCAGCGAAGCATTCATGAATCAGGGCGCGCAACTGCCATTGATTCTCGGCAAGAATATCAGCGGTGAGCCGATCATCGCCGACCTGGCGCCAATGCCGCACCTGTTGATCGCGGGTACGACCGGATCGGGCAAGTCGGTGGGCCTCAACTGCATGATCCTGTCGCTGCTCTACCGGATGACGCCGGACGAGCTGCGGCTCATCATGATCGATCCCAAGATGCTCGAATTGTCGACTTATGACGATATTCCGCATCTGCTCTCGCCGGTGGTGACTGAACCCGCAAAGGCGATCCGTGCGCTGAAATGGGCGGTCGAGCAAATGGAAGACCGCTATCGCATGATGGCGTCGATTTCTGTCAGGAACCTCGCCAATTTCAACGAGAAGGTGCGCGCCGCCGCGGCCAAGGGCAAACCGCTGGGGCGCAAGGTGCAGACCGGATATGATCCCGAAACGCATCAACCGATCTATGAGGAAGAACAGCTCGATTTCCATCCGCTGCCGCAGATTGTGGTTGTGGTCGATGAGCTTGCCGACCTGATGATGACGGCGGGCAAGGAGGTCGAGTTCCTGATTCAGCGTCTCGCGCAAAAGGCGCGCGCCGCGGGCATTCACCTGATCCTTGCGACACAGCGGCCTTCGGTCGACGTCATTACCGGCGTTATCAAGGCGAACCTGCCGACGCGGATCAGCTTCTTTGTGACGAGCAAGATCGACAGCCGCACCATTTTGGGCGAGCAGGGCGCGGAGCAACTGCTGGGCAAGGGCGACATGCTCTATATGGCGGGCGGCAAGGGGTTGACGCGCGTGCACGGACCGTTCGTCAGCGATGATGAGGTGCGCGCGGTTGCCGACCATTGGCGTGCGCAGGGCAAGCCTGATTATATATCAGCCGTTACAGAAGAGCCCGAGGATGGTGGCTTCGCGCTTGAGGGGGCGGATCTGGGCGACGACAGCCCGGATGCCAAGCTCTATCGCAAGGCCTGCCAGCTCGTGTTCGAAAACCAGAAGGCATCGACCAGCTGGCTTCAGCGGCAGCTGCGGATCGGATATAACTCCGCCGCGCGCCTTATCGAGCGGATGGAAAATGAGGGGCTGGTGGGCGCACCCAACCATGTGGGCCGCCGCGAAGTGTTGCGGGATGAGGCAGGCAATCCGGTCTGAGTCTGCGCACCCCGCATCGTTCGCGTGATCGTGACGCGGTGGTCGGCGCAATGTGCAATGCGATTGAGGCGATTTTCCGGGGCACGCCAACCTTCTCGCCTGAAACCATAGCCTGTGCACCCGATGAAAAGGGTGCCTACCTGCTCCGCATCCGCCTTGGCGAGGGTGCCGCGATCAGGGTGGGCAGCGATATCCATATGCTCTCGGTCGGCGATTATCTCTATGCGGGCAGCGCTTATGGGCCTGGCGGCATCCGGGCGCGATTGCGCCGCCATTTCCGACGCGGGAAGAAACCGCACTGGCATGTAGACCAGCTGACCAATATCGCGGCGGAGATCAATGCGTGGGCGTTCGAAGGCGGTCAGGAATGCGCGCTGATCGCGCGACTTTTGGAAAGCGGGTCGTTTGAGGATGCAGTTGCGCGCTTTGGCGCGAGCGATTGCCGGACATGCCGGTCGCACCTGTTGAGGTAGGTTTCCGCCTCACCAACGCCAGGCCAGGCACGCAATATCGACCCGGCGCTGGGCCCGTGCTAAAATAAGTTCATGGCAGACTCCGCACCGCTCCCTCCCGAATGCGCGCCAGACTGGACGATCCCGCAGGGCTGGGACAGCTACACCGCGGCCGATCATGCGATGTGGGACCGGTTGTTTGACCGGCAGGCGAAACTGCTGCCGGGACGCGCCGTGCCGGAGTTTATCGACGGGCTGTCGATCTTGCGGATGGACAAGCCCGGCATTCCCCGGTTTGAGGAACTGTCCGATCGGCTGATGAAGGCGACGGGATGGCAGGTCATCGCGGTGCCGGGGCTGGTGCCTGACAATGTGTTCTTTGACCATCTCGCCAATCGCCGCTTTGTCGCAGGCCGCTTCATCCGTACGCCGGAACAGATCGACTATCTGCAGGAACCGGATATTTTCCACGATGTGTTCGGCCATGTACCGTTGCTCGCGAACCCGGTATTCGCCGATTATATGGCGGCCTATGGCCGCGGCGGTCAGCGGGCGGGCGGGTTGGGCGCGCTCACCAATCTGGCGCGGCTCTACTGGTATACGGTCGAGTTTGGTCTCGTGCGCAGCGCCGAAGGTTTACGCATATACGGCGCCGGCATCGTTTCGTCCGCGTCGGAATCGGTGTTTTCGCTGGACGATCCGTCGCCCAATCATATCGGGTTCGATCTGATGCGGGTGATGCGTACCGACTATCGTATTGATGATTTTCAGCAGAGCTATTTCGTGATCGACAGTTTCGAGGATCTGCTGAAGCAGACGCTCGAAACGGATTTTGCCCCACTATACCGGCAGCTCGCCGATGCAGAAGAGATCGCACCCGAATCATTGCTTCCGGGCGATCATGTGCTTCAGGTAGGAACGCAGGCTTATGCGATGAAACGGCGGGTACAGATTAAGCCAGTTTGAGCTGCTGGCGCACCCACCGCCACAAGGCGTCCGCCTCTCCTGACGCCTTTCCGTCGGGCTCCGTTTCCGTTGCCACCGCGCCGGATGCCGAGGCGCGATGGAATGTTGCCCGTTCGCCCAGCGTGACCGGGCAGGTTTTCAGCCCCAGTTTTTCGACGAACATGTTCGCCTCCGCTACGATGCGCGATGCGCGCGCCGGGACTGCGTTGAGCACGACATAGGCGGGCTTTCCGGCATAAGCGATCAGATTTGCCGTGCCCTCCAGCGCATGCAGGTCGAATGCGCGGGCTCGGGACGGGATCAGCACCAGATCGGCCACGTGGATTGCTTCGCGCGCACCTGTGTCGGTGTGCGGCGGCGTGTCGATGACCACAAACTCGACTCCGCCCTCGGTGGCCCTGCGGATCGTGCTTGGCAAGCGGATCGGGTGGCAATCGATGACCTGCGGAAGCCTGTCACCGCGCCAGTCGCCCCACGCCGATGCGGTTGCCTGCGGGTCGGTGTCGATCACGCAGGACTGCATCCCGTCAAGCGCCGCGCATGCGCCCAGATTAAGGGCGAGGGTGGTCTTTCCAGACCCGCCCTTCTGACTGATGATTGCGACGGTCGGCATGTCTGGCAGCTCCCGATTGAAGCGAGACGTCGAACATTTGTGCAACTGCGAAAAGAATATCACTTTATCGCACGTCTGTCACCGCAAACTCGTCTTGACCGCACCTGGTCCCAGATGGCTTGTGCCGTGCGGCTTATATCACCGCCAGACGCTTCTGGACCGTCTGGTTTTCTTCAGCCATCGCGCGCATCGAAGCGATGTGGCGCATGGCGATCGCGGCCTTGTCATCGCCATATCCGCCGCCCAAGGTGCTCGCGACCGGTATGCCGCGCATCCGTGCTTCGCGAACCACCGCGCGGTCCCTTGTTTCAAGCCCGGTGTCGCTGAGCGCCAGCCTTCCCAAACGGTCGTCAACATGCGGATCGACCCCCGCCTGATACAGGATGATGTCCGGGGCGTAGCTGTCCAACAGGACTGGCAACGTCCCCATCAACGCATCCATATAGCCGTCATCATCGATATTGTCGGGCAGGGCGATGTCGTGTGACGAGCGTGCCTTGCGCGTCGGGAAGTTGCGCTCGGCATGCATGGAGAAGGTGAAGACGTCCGCGCGACCTGCGAGCAGCGATGCGGTGCCGTCGCCCTGATGCACATCCAGATCGACAATCAGAACGCGCCTGGCCACCCCTTCGGCGGTGAGGCGGTTGGCGACGATGGCGAGATCGTTGAAAACGCAATAGCCTGCGCCCGTATCGGCCAGCGCGTGGTGGCTGCCGCCTGCGCTGTTCGCGGCATAACCGTGGGTTAATGCGAGGCGCGCCGCCAGCCATGTTCCTCCCGGTGAAAGAAAGGAGCGCCGCATCACGCGCTCGGTGATCGGAAATCCGATGCGTCGTTCCTTGTGAGCCGGAACACGCAGCGATGCGACCTCCTCGACATAATCGGGATCATGAACCGCCTCGACCCAGCTCCGGCCGATCGGTATCGGCTCGTGGAGCGTGAAAGGGATCTCACTATCCCGCAGTGCCAGCATCACCATGCCATATTTGTCGAAGGTGAAACGGCTGCCCGGCGCGGCGGGGGATACATAGTCGGGATGATGGGCGACATGCAGCATGCGGCTAGGATCCACGCAATCCGAGCCTGTGTCCATGGCAATCGGTCACAATGCGCTGATCTGGAGGCGCGCTATTTTTCCCAGATCAGCCATGCCTTGGGAAAGCCGCTGGGGTGCGGCTTGCCGTCGAGCCGGCGCATGCGGATGATCGTGATCGGTTTATCGATGATTTGTCCCTTCATCGGGCCGGTCCCGCCGCTGGTGGGCAATGCCAGCATCCGCTTGACCACATTCATGCCCGCGACGACGCGACCGAAGGCGGCATAGCCCGCATAATCGCCACGCGCGTCCATATAGGGCGTGGCGCCGACGGTCAGGAAGAAATTGCCCGCGGCCGAGCCGAGCCGGTCCTTGCGCGCCATGGAAATCGTGGCGTCCAGATGACGAATGCCCGTGACGTTGGTGGGCTCATGCGGGATGGGCGGCAGCGCCCGGCGCAGATTGGTGCGGATGCCGCCCTGCACATAGCCGAGCTTCGGCGCGGCCTTGCGCCGCGCGGCGCGATAGAAGGTCGTGCCGTTGAAGCGCCCGTCGTCGACATATTTCAGGAAATTTGCGGTCGTTTTCGGGGCATGTTTCGCGTCGGCGGCGATCACTATGCGGCCCAATGACGTCATTATTTCAACCCGCACAAAGCCGGGTGTCGGCTCGTTCGCCATTTGTGCAAAGGCGCTGTCCGACGTCAGACAGAGCAGGCAAAGAAAGGCAAGGAGAAAAGGTCGAAAGGGCATGAATCGCGCTGTTACTGGCGGGTTTGGTCCGGGCGCAACCCCGGGCCGACAATTTCGTTTCTATCGCCATCAATATTTACCATTTGTTAACCCTCTTCGCGCAAATTTCCCTTGGGCTAGGGTCGTTTTGGGTGCGGGAATGAGCTTCTGGAAACCTGTCGGCAGATCGATCAGCGGCGAGGAGGCGGCGCGTCTCAAGCGGCGCTATGAGGAACTTGGCTCGCTTCAGGCCGTGGCGGACGAGGAAAATGTCCATACCGGCTGGCTGGGGCAGGTGTTGATCCGTCATGATCGCCGGGTCGCCGGTTCTGACGCCGATTATGAAGGGCCCGAACGCCGCAAGAAGCCGAGCTAACTCGCCCGACCACAAAGCCAAAAATGAGAGGGGCCGCCAGACGGTTGCGCACCACCTGACGGCCCATCATGACATGGTCAGCGGTCGGAAGGCTGACCCAATTTCAGGAAATGGAACTCGCGCTTGCTCGCACAGGGCAAACCGATCGGCGGTGCATGTCAGTGCGCTTTTCGGTAACCCAGTCGGTGCGGCGCTTGTCGCCGCTTAGCTGCGCATTCCCCGAATGGACTTGTCCGACCCTCTTGCTGAACCATGAGACATCGGATCACCTCCTTTCGCGCTGTTGAAAGCCAAATGTTGCCGGGCTTTCGTTTGACCAGAAGCTTTGGAAAACGCCGGCCACGCGATATATGTGAGTCAAACAATGCTGTTTGGCAAGGCTTGTATTTTTCTTTTTTGGAATCATACTATTGCGTCCGCGCCGTTTCGCGTGGGCCATCTTCACCCTCGGCAATCCTCGACCACCCTGATGATCTCCGGCCAATTGGGCACGGCGAGTGGAAATGCACCCGGCGCTTCGATGGCGATCCGTCCCCGGCTGAACGCGATCCGGTCGAACACAGGATCGGTCGCTGTGCGTGTCGCGACGGCATAGGCAGAGCCGCTGCCCACCACCATCGATGGCCGCACCGGCCATTGGCTATCTCCGAAACTGGTGTGCACCGTCATTTGCCCGGTGACCTGCGCCTGCATCAGCGGCGTGAGGCGTTCAACCAATATCTGCCGTGCGCCCTTGTCGCAGCGGAAGGCGATCAGCGGTTGCGCGCCGAGCTGGCCGAAACTGGCAATGCTGCCGCCGGGCAGGGCGCGATAGGACCAGTCACCCGTGGCGATGGGCCAGTTTTCCCAGTTTTCCGATGGTGGCGCTGGCTGAGGCGTTGGCGGCGGCGGTGCGGGTGGCTTTGCGCGGGCGGGTGCTGGCGTGGACGCAGGCTTTGGCGCGGACGGTAGCGCCGAGGCGCTGACGCAACCGCAGATCGGGACGATCAGGCTGAGAGTCAGGGCAAAACGGACCGGGGAGGCACTATGCATGGGCGGGTTATGGCGGGTCGCCGCCCGTCGCTCAAGGGGCGGCGGGCGCCATGCGGCAGGAAGAGGTTGGATGACGATGTGTGGAAGAACGGCAGCAGAGGTTCGGCGCGGAATTACGCCCAGCGCTCGAAAATCCGGCTTTCCATCTGATTGACAGTACGAATGACGGAGAGGCTGGCGCCATAGGACAGCTTGGCCGAAATCTGCTCAATCAGCTCACTGGTCAGGTCGACATTGGGCCGCGCAACCATGCCCGCCATGTCGGCATAGGGAGAGGCGGGCTCATAAGTGGGTATGGCGGCGGGCGAACGCTGCCCGATCACCACGAAAACGCCGCCATTTTGCAGCGGCGACTGTTCCACGCGGACGGGCTTATAGGCTTGCGGACTGGCCGATGGGGCGGAGGTCGGCTGTGTTTGCGTTTGGGTTTGCGCTTGCGCCGTCAGCGCGCCGCGTGACTGCGCGTTGGCGATGTTGGCCGCGCTCGCATTGAGCCGGGCCATACTCGCCTGCAATCCGGACAAGGCAATGGCATTCGCGCGCATAAGGTCTCCCAAGGAAGGCGGATATTGCCCGCCCCCTGCTTAAACCGGGGTGGAGGAGAAGCGTTTACGGCGCGGCAACCTTGATTCCAGCTGCTCACGGATCGATCATCTTCGCTTGCCAACCTGCATACCAAGTAAGGCCACCGTGATGATGCCAATTATGGTTGATATGATCTCAAAAGAAGTCATCAGCCTGTCCTGATTGAAAAGGGCAAGCCTTTTAATAATCACGCCGGAATGGCCGTCCAGTAGGTTATAGTCAAAAAAATGAAATAATTAACTTGACGGGCTAGAGTACTACTATCTGCGTAAAAACCATATAAATATTTCAATTAATTCTATATTTTCCTCTGCGTTTTTCCATAGCGCATCTTGCGGGTGCCGGGGCGGCCTTCGGTGGCGCGGCCGCGTGGGGTGGTGATTTGGGTGCCGGTTGAGGGCAGGCCCAGTTCTTCGGCTTCCAGTTGCTTGATTTCGTCGCGCAGGCGGGCGGCTTCCTCGAATTCCAGATCGGCGGCGGCGGCGCGCATCTTGCCCTCCAGCTCCTCGATATAGGCGCGCAGATTGTGGCCGACCATGTGGCTTGGCGCATCTTCGCGACCGATATCGACCGTTACCTGATCTTTCGACGCCACATGGGCGATGATGTCGCCAACCTGTTTGCGCACGGTTTCGGGCGTGATGCCATGTTCGGCGTTGTAGGCGAGCTGCTTTTCGCGTCGGCGATCGGTTTCACCCAACGCGCGCTCCATGCTGCCGGTCACGCGGTCGGCATAGAGGATCACGCGCCCGTCGACATTGCGCGCGGCGCGGCCGATCGTCTGAATGAGTGAGGTTTCGGAGCGCAAAAAACCCTCCTTGTCCGCATCCAATATCGCGACGAGCCCGCATTCGGGAATGTCCAGCCCCTCGCGCAGCAGGTTGATGCCGACGAGCACGTCATAGACGCCCAGCCGCAGATCGCGGATCAGCTCGATACGTTCCAGCGTCTCCACGTCCGAGTGCATGTAACGGACCTTGATGCCCGCCTCATGCATGAACTCGGTCAGGTCCTCGGCCATCCGCTTGGTCAGCGTGGTGACGAGTGTGCGGTAGCCGCGCTCCGCCGTCTTTTTCGCCTCGTTGATCAGATCCTGCACCTGATCCTCGACGGGCTTGATTTCGACCGGCGGGTCGATGAGGCCGGTGGG
>CAYGOH010000030.1:0-17076 GCA_964351385.1 uncultured Sphingobium sp.
CGCGCGCCGTCGGGATACCGATGACCTCGATACCCATATCCAGATCGCGCGCCAGGCGCCGGATCACTGCCAGTTGCTGATAGTCCTTTTCACCGAACAACGCGACATCGGGCGCGACCTGGTTGAAGAGCTTGCAAACGACCGTTGCCACACCGTCGAAATGCCCGGGTCGCGCCGCTCCGCACAATCCTTCGCTTACCCCGCTCACCGAAATGCTGGTCGCAAAGCCGTGGGGATACATCTGACCAACCGGTGGCGCCCATAATATCGCCACTCCCTCTGCCTCCAGCAGCGCCGCGTCCGCCGCCTCCTGCCGCGGATAGGCGTCGAGATCCTCGTTCGGCCCGAACTGCGTCGGGTTGACGAATATCGACGCAACGACATGGTCGGCATGGCTTTTCGCCGCACGCACCAGGGACATATGCCCCTCATGCAGCGCGCCCATGGTGGGCACCAGCGCGATACGGCCTCCATCTGCGCGAAGCGCACGAACGGCCTTGCGCAGCGAGGCAAGATCACGGATTATTTGCACGGTGGTGGAGCCTCCGTTAAGGCAAGTTCGAGCACGTCGAACGACGCGCTTACCGTCTTTCGGGGCTGATCATAAATTCGAAGGGGCTTCAGTATCGCCATGGCCGGTGGACAAACTCATATAATCGTTTTTGCCAATGAGAAAGGCGGCACGGGCAAGTCGACAACCGCCGTCCACACGGGCGTAGCGCTCGCGGCGATGGGACACAAGGTCGCAATGCTGGACCTCGATCCGCGCCAGCGCACGATCACCCGCTATCTGGAAAATCGCACCGAAACCGCGCGGCGGCGGAACATCGATCTGCCCACGCCCGAGTTCCGGGTATTCGACGGTTCGCGCGAGGATGATCTGGAAAGTGTCTATCGGTCATTGGCAGAGGGCAAGGACTTTCTGATCGTTGATACACCCGGACGCGACGATGCATTCGCCAAGTTCATGGCCGCGCGCGCCAACACGCTCGTCACGCCGATGAACGACAGTTTCGTCGATTTCGACCTTATCGGTCAGGTTGATGCGGAGAGTTTCAAGGTGAAGCGCCTCAGCTTCTATTCCGAGCTGATCTTCGACGCGCGCAAGAGTCGCGCGAAGACGGACGGCGTGACGATCGACTGGGTTGTCCTGCGCAACCGCCTGCAGCATCTTGAGGCGCGCAACATGCGCCGGGTCGGCGAGGCGCTGATCGAACTGTCGAAGCGGGTCGGCTTTCGCGTCATTCCGGGGCTGTCCGAACGCGTGATCTATCGCGAGCTGTTTCCCTCGGGCCTCACCTTGCTCGACAAGGGGCAATTGGGCGATCTGGGTTTCAGCCACCTGACCGCGCGGCAGGAACTGCGCGAGATGATCACCGGCCTCGCGCTTCCAACCATAGCCGATGAACAACAGAACGAAATCGAGCAGAGCGCGGCATAGGATATGGGCTTTCTCGCGCTGCTGCTGGCGCTGTTTGCCGTCTGGCTGACCGTTACAGGACGGCTGAAACGCATGACGATGATGGATGGTGCGATGCTTGGCCTCGCAATCGTCGGCGCGATCATGGCCGCGCGGGGCAGGCCGATTATCGGCGGCGCGCCGCTGCTGATTTCCGCGCTCTATACGCTGCGCAGAAATATGAAGCCGCGTGCCGCAAGGTCCACGGGCCGACCGCCCTCGCCTTTCGCCGAGGATGCCGCCATCCGCGAGGCCCGCGCGCTTCTTGGCGTTGACGAGCATGCCGATGCCGCTCAAATCAAGGCGGCGCACCGGCGGCTGATCGCCAAAATTCATCCCGATGCGGGTGGAACCGAGGCGCTCGCTGAAAAAATTAACCAGGCTCGTGCCATATTGCTGCGTCATACGTTGGACGAGAGCGCAGCGGATTCACCGCCGCCCCCATCTTCTCAATAATTCGGCAGGATATCGATGACTCATAATTTTCACCCGACCACTCTTCGCGAATATGACATCCGCGGCATCATCGGCGAAACACTGGGCGAGGACGATGCCTATGCAATTGGCCGCAGCTTCGGCACGTTGATCGCGCGGGCGGGCGGGTCAAAAGTAGCCGTCGGCTATGATGGACGGGTGAGCTCGCCGATACTGGAAGGCGCGCTCGTCAAGGGGCTGAACGACAGCGGCATCCATGCGGTGCGCGTCGGCATGGGGCCAACCCCGATGCTATATTATGCCGAAGCGGTACAAGGCGTGGATGGCGGCATCCAGATAACCGGCAGCCACAATCCCGCCAATTATAACGGCTTCAAGATGGTGTTTCAGCATGGCCCATTTTACGGGGCGGATATCCAGAAGCTCGGCAAAATGGCGGCGGAAGGGGATTGGGACAACGGCTCGGCCGGATCCGAAGAAGTCGACATCATGGATCGTTATGTCGCCCGCCTGCTCGAAGGGTTTGACGGCGCGGCCTACCGGGTGGGCTGGGACGCAGGCAATGGTGCGGCCGGTCCGGTCGTCGAAAAGCTCGTCAAGCTCCTGCCGGGTGAGCATTACACGCTCTTCACCGATGTAGACGGCAATTTTCCCAATCATCATCCCGATCCCACCGAAGAGAAGAATCTGGCAGATCTGAAGGCGCTCGTCGCGGAGAAGAAGCTCGATTTCGGAGTCGCTTTCGATGGCGATGGGGATCGCATCGGTGCCATCGATGGCGAAGGGCGCGTTATCTGGGGCGATCAACTGCTCGCAATTTACGCCGATGCGGTTTTGCGGGACGTGCCGGGCGCGACGATTATCGCGGATGTGAAGGCCAGTCAGGCGCTCTATGATCGCGTGGCGGAGCTGGGTGGAACGCCGTTGATGTGGAAAACGGGCCACAGCCTTATCAAGTCCAAAATGAAGGAAACGGGCAGCCCGCTCGCCGGCGAAATGAGCGGCCACATTTTCTTCAAGCATGAATATTATGGGTATGACGACGCGCTTTATGGCGCAGTCCGCCTCATTCGAGCGGCAACTACGCTGGGCAAGAGCGTGAATCAGCTGCGCAGCGAAATCCCTGAAATGGTCAACACGCCCGAAATGCGCTTTCAGGTCGACGAGAGCCGCAAGTTCGCAGTCGTCGAGGAAGTATTGGGCCGGCTGAAGTCTGACGGCGCGAATGTCAACGATACGGACGGCGCGCGCGTCAATACCGATGATGGCTGGTGGCTTCTGCGCGCGTCAAACACACAGGATGTGCTGGTCGCACGTGCTGAAGCGAAAGACGAAACGGGCCTTGAAAGGCTCGTCGCGCAAATCGATGGTCAGCTTGCGCGATCAGGCATCAAGCGCGGTCCGCAGGCCGGGCATTAGGATATTTCCGGAAAGCAACAGTAATACTTTCGTAATATCGCTTGCTCGCTTCCATGCGAGCTAACGTTACGGACAACTGGGAAAAGCAGTGCAGTTGCATTTTTTGCAACCGTTGATTTTCTTTTCGCACTTGCAAAAAATTCGCTGCGACAGCAAAAAGAAACTGCCTTTCAGGCATCCTCTCCTAAAACTTTCCGCCGCCCTCCGGGGCGGCTTTTTTTTCGTCAGTGCGCTACCGGGCATTATACCCCGGCCTCGCAATCATGGCGCTCCCCCTCAGAGACAGGCCAGCCGCAGGCCCGGCATAATTGGTCGCTACCCGGTTTCAAACCATGCCCCACAGACACGCGCTGATCGAAAACAAAGCAATTTCCCTGCCATAGGCTTTTGTTTTCAGGTATTTTTTCCAGATATTTCAATATACCGCCCTTAAGGTGGTAGACTTCATCGAAACCTAGACTGCGCGCATAGGCTGTCGATTTTTCACAGCGTATACCACCTGTGCAGAACATCGCGATCTTCGTCGGCACCCTGCCCTCATCCCGCCATTGCGCCCCTTGCGTTTCAAGCCATCCGGGAAATTCACGAAAATTGCGCAGTGCGGGATCAATAGCGCCTTTAAAGCTGCCGATCGCCACTTCATAATCATTGCGGGTATCGATCAAAATCGTATCGGGGTCGGAAATCAGGGCGTTCCAATCCTCGGGCTCGACATAAACTCCAGCATTAGCAACAGGGTCGAGGGCTCCTGCACCCATGGTCACTATCTCATCCTTCACCTTCACTTTCATGCGGGCAAAGGGATGGTCTGGCGCTTCCGAATATTTTACTTCGATGTCCGTGCACCCCGGAAGCCCCCGCACATGCGCAATCAGGGCGGTAATCGCGCGCTCTTCGCCGGAGATCGTCCCGTTTATCCCCTCCCCTGCGACCAGCAACGTGCCTTTTATCCCGAGCGTTTCGCACAAGGACTGCAATGTTTGCCGAATTTGTTCGGGCTCTTCGAAAGATGTGAAGTGATAAAGCGCGGCGACCTGCACGAACTGTCTTCTCCCAAAGATGCGATGTGTGGAGTGGTTGATTTTGTCCTATAATCAGGAAGGCGTTGCAACCATCATGACCAAAGCGGCGTTAATCGGATTTGAGCGATAATTTCAATCCATTCAGGATCATAAAAAGGGGCGTTTTACACGGTTTCCCTTGCATTAGGGTGATTTTAACCAGATAATAATTTAATAATTATACGACGTGACTGTAAAAATCGGTCACGCATTGGAAAGGGTGCACTATGGACCAGAGCCTTCGTTTGCTCGCGTGCGGTACTGCCTTTGCCGCTCTCACCTTCAGCACGGCGTCTTACGCCCAGGATCAGGCATCTGCCGACGCGGATCAGGATACAGCCGTCGAAGCCGGTTTCGATGACAGCGTCATCATCGTCACGGCGACGCGGCGCGCCAGCCCGCTTTCCGAGGTGCCGATCGCGGTTTCCGCAGTGACCGCGGCCAGCATGCAGAACAGCGGCGCCAACGATATCAGGCAGTTGAACCAGCTCGCGCCATCCCTGCTGGTTTCTTCGACCGGCAGCGAAGCGAATGGGGCGGCGCGTATTCGTGGCGTTGGTACCGTCGGCGACAACCCCGGCCTTGAAAGCTCCGTCGCGGTGTTCATCGACGGCGTCTATCGGTCCCGCACCGGCGCAGGCCTGTCTGATCTTGGCGAAATAGAACGCATTGAAGTGTTGCGTGGGCCACAGGGCACGCTGTTTGGGCGCAATGCATCCGCGGGCCTCATCAACATTGTCAGCAAGGGGCCGGAGTTCACATTCGGTGCCAAGGGCGAGCTGACCTATGGCAATTACGATTATTGGCGCGCCGCAGCCAGCATCACAGGCCCGGTCAGCGAGCAGATCGCCCTGCATCTCGACGGGGTATGGTCGCAGCGCGACGGATTCATGAAGCTGGTCGACGGCACAGGTGCCAAGATTGGCGATGCCAATGATCGCGACCGCTATTTTCTGCGCGGACAGGCGCTGATCGAGCCCAATGACGATTTGTCGATCCGGCTGATCGCGGATTACACCAATCGCGACGAGAGCTGCTGCGCGGCGACCTATATCTCGACACGGGAAACCTATGACCCCACGCCCGGCATGCCCGGGGATTTCGCGGTCAGCCCCACGGGCAACCGCATCGCGCAGATATTGAACGGCATGTATCCGGGCTCCGTACCCACAACGCCCACGCCCTATGCGCGCGAGGCCTATATCACGCCGGGCCGCGACTATGGCAGCAAGCTGGATGACTGGGGCGTTTCGGCGGAGGTCAATTATGACTTCGGCGCGGCGAAGCTGACCAGCATCACGGCATATCGTGATTACAAGTCGAAGGATTATGGCGACTATGACTATAGCCGCGCCGATATTCTTTATCGCGACCCCAACACGTTCCGCCAGTTCAAGACCTTTACCCAGGAGCTCCGTCTGCAAGGTGCGGCGTTCGAGGACAAGCTCGACTGGCTGGTCGGGGGATATTATGCAAACGAGAAACTGACGCTGCGCGACAACATCGTATTCGGCGCCGATTATGGCCGCTTCGCGACTTGTCGTCTCCTGACGGCGAGCTTTCCGATCGCACCGCCCAATGGATTCCCGCCGACCGGTTTCCCATACAGCCTTTGTGGTTCGTCGGCAGGCGTGGGCGCGTTGATTGCAGGCTTGCCCGCCGCGCAACAGCCGTTGGCTCCAGCGCTTACTGTGCTGGCCAATATTCCCGGTGGTACTGGCGACGTTGATTCCCGCTATTTCCAGAAGAGCGAGAACTGGGCGCTGTTCACCCACAATATCTGGCATGTCACTGACAAGATCGATTTCACCGCCGGCCTGCGCTACACGCATGAAAGCAAGAAATTTTCGGCAAATCTGAACAATAACAACGTCTATTGCCCCGCGCTTCAACAGCAGCTCGGCCCGGTGGCTGCGGGCGCGCTGGGCGCTCAGGCCGCTGCGGCGGCGGGCGGCATCCTGACGCTGGCCTGTCTGGGCAACAGCAGCGCCAGCCTCAACGCGCTGGATCTGAATGACAGCATCAGCGACGGCGAGTTTTCAGGGACCGCCGTACTGTCGTTCAAGCCCGTGGACGGCATGCTCGTCTATGGAAGCTATTCACGAGGCTATAAGGCTGGCGGCTATAATCTCGACCGTTTCGAGCTGGGCAATACCGGCATCGGCGCGGCGATCAGTCCGATCACTTATTTCAGCCCGCGCACCAACGCCGATGCTTCGACTCTGCGCTTTGCAGCCGAGAAGGTGAACGCGTTCGAAGTCGGCATGAAATATGCGACGCGGAAATGGAGCGCCAATATCGCCGCCTTCCGGCAGGAGTTTGAGGACTTCCAGCTCAATACCTTCAACGGCACCAGCTTCGTCGTACAGAATATCAACGGCTGCGGTGCGGCGCTGGGTGCTGGCGGGACGTGCGCGAAGAGCGATGTCGAACCCGGCCTTGTCAGCCAGGGCGTCGAGATCGAGCTGTCCGCCTCGCCGATCCGCAATGTGCGTGTCAGTGGCGGTCTGACCTATGCCGAGACGAAGTTCAAAAAGCGCCTTGTGGGCAGCAATGAGGGGCAGACGCCGCTGGACCCGGCGCTGTTCCTGCTGCCAGGCAACACGAACAGCAATGCCCCGGAAATCGTCACGACGATGAGCTTCGCCTGGACGCCGGATATCGGTTCGAGCGGCCTTTCCGCCCTTTTCTATTTCGACGGGCGCATGACCGGCGATTATAACACCGGTTCCGACCTGTTCCCCGAAAAGAACCAGGACGGCTACAGCGTGTGGAACGCGCGCGTCGGCATTCGCGGCCCGGAAGAACGCTGGGCCGTCGAGTTCTGGGGCCAGAATATCTTTAATGAAAAATATACACAGGTTGCGTTCAATTCGCCGCTTCAAGGTAGCGGATCTTCAGCGGCTGTAGCGGCGGGTGCAATCCCCAATGCGACGCAGCTATTCTCGGCCTACCTCGCCGAACCGCGCACCTACGGCATTACGCTGCGCGGTAAATTCTGATTGATTTCAGTGTTTTGAAGGGCTCCGGTTTCGGGGCGGCCTTTTTGTATCATGCGCTATAGTCTCGCGCGCCGAAGAGCGCCGTACCAACCCGCACATGCGTTGCGCCCAGCATGACCGCCGTCTCAAAGTCGCCCGACATACCCATCGAGAGCCCGGTAACGTCATTTTCTTTGGCAAGCTTTGCGAGCAGCGCAAAGTAAGGCGCCGACTCCACATCGGCAGGCGGAACGCACATCAGCCCGGCCAGCGAGAGTTCCGGAGACTTGCGGACCAGCGCGACCAGCTCAGGCAGGTCGTCGATAGCGCACCCGCCCTTTTGCGGTTCATCGCCGATATTGACCTGAATGAAACAGACGGGCTCACGTTCCTGCTCCTTGGCCGCCTTGATGAGCGCCGCAACCAGCGACGGCCGGTCAACCGAATGAATGACGTCAAACAGCGCGACCGCGTCGGCCGCCTTGTTGCTTTGAAGTTGCCCCACCAGGTGCAGCACCACATCGGGAGTGTCGTCCTTGAGCGCGGGCCATTTCGCCTGCGCCTCCTGCACCCGGTTTTCGCCAAAATGCCGTTGCCCCGCCGCAAGCAAAGGCCGGATCGCATCTGCATCATGCGTTTTCGATATCGCGACAAGCGCAATCGAGTCCGCGCGCCGCCCGGCCAGCCTGGCGGCCTTGTCTATGGCGGCATTTACGTCATTGAGGTGGGCTGCTGCATGCGGATCGGCGCTGGTGCTCATCATGGCGCGGATATAGAGGGGGACATGGTCGCTTTCCACCGTAAATCCAGCCAGACACAAAAAGCCCGCCCCCTGCCCCGGCTGTGGCTGTTCACCGACGAACGTGTCGCGACCCAGACGCTTTTGGCGTCCGTCGCGCGCCTGCCGCGCGGGAGCGGCATCATCTTTCGCCATTATGCGACGGCGCACGACAAGCGGCGCAGGATCTTCGACGCGGTGAGGAAAATCGCGTTGCGACGCGGACTGACTCTTGTGGTTGCCGGACCGGACGACACCCGGCTTTTGCGGGAAGCGGACGGCATCCATCGGTCAGGCAAAGCCCCCTACACAGGCCACATCAACCGGTCGCGCCTTCTGACGATGTCAGCCCATGATGCGCGCGAGATACATCGAGCGAACAGGATCGGCGCGGACCTCATATTTCTCTCTCCGGCATTTCCCACACGGTCTCATCAAAGTGCGGCGGCTTTAGGCGCGGTTCGATTCGCCGCTCTGGCGCGTTTCGCCGCTATGCCAGTGGTGGCGCTGGGTGGCATGAATGTGCGGCGTTTTCGCGGGTTGCGTTCCAATGGAGCCTATGGCTGGGCCGCGATAGACGCGCTCACGGCATCGCAGCGCTGAATCACTAGTTTACGTTGAGGCGAGACAGGCGCGCAAAGACAGACGCCAGCGCAGCTTAGAATTTGAAGATCGTACCGACGTAGACCGCCTGATTATCCTGCTGCTTGTCCGTGATCGGAGCGAGCCGGTTATCCGGACCCGCATAGCGCACACCCGCAGTCACGTTCAGGTTGCGCGTCAACGAATAGCTGCTGCCCACATCGACGCTGAGCTTGCGTTCGCCTGCGAATGTCTGCGGTGCGGTACCCACATCGCGATGGGCGTCCAGCTGAACATTGGCCTTCAGCCGCGACTTGCCGGGTTCAAGCGAGAAATTGCCGACACCCGACAGGTCGCTCACGACCGGATCGAGCGGCTTGCGGCCCACCGTATCGGGCAGCGCGAATTTCCGCCAGCCGCGTGACGCATCAAGATTGAACGCCAGCGGCGCAATGCCGAGCACCTGCGGCGACCGTTCATCAGACCGCGCCATATTGCTGTCCGCGCGGACCAGTACCGTAATCGAGCGGCGTCCGCTCATCGACCCGCTGGTCGGCGTGAAGCGGAAGCTCTGCCCGCTGCGGCTGAGAACCGCCTTCGCATATGTCGAGGAAAGCTGGGGATCGCGGATGGCCGGTGTGAAAGAAGAGATGCTGCCGAGATCATTCAGGGATACGGGAACGTCGCTGCGGAGCCGCAGCAGGTCACCCGCTGCGCCGACAGCAGGAACGGTTACGGCGGCCAAAAGCGCGCCCCCCAAAACCGTTACCCCAATTTTTTCCCTAAACCTGGCCATTCTCTCATCCGACTCTCGCGGCTTTCAGGTTTAAACCATATTGGAAGAATCGGTGGAACTCCACCCGACCCGTTAATATTTTTGCACCCGTTGCCAAAAACACACACCCTGATCGGGAGCATCGCACCGACCCACGAAACGAAATCTCGGACCTGCAATCGCGCGGGCTTGCCGATTGGCCCGGTGGGGCTATAGAAGCAACACAGCAATTTGACCGGGAACAAGCAAAGCCCCTTCCCGCCAAACAAGAAAGTACGCCATGATCTCGCGGTTTCCCTCACGTCTTCTCGCCTCAGCTATTGCCCTTGCGGCAGTGACCGGTCTCGCAGCGTGCGGCGGCAAGGAGCGCCCCAAGGCCGATCTGGCGGCTTCCCGCATCACCACGATCGGCGTCAACGCCTATCTGTGGCGCGCGACGCTCGACACGCTGTCGTTCATGCCGCTGGTTCAGACCGACTCCAACGGCGGCGTGATCGTCACCGACTGGTATGCCAACCCCAATGCAGCGGGCGAGCGCATGAAGCTGACCGTCTCTATCCTCGATCAGGATCTGCGCGCCGACGCACTGCGCGTCGCCGCCAGCCGACAGGTTCAGCAGGGTGGCCTGTGGGTCGACGCCCCGGTGAAGGCCGCGACGGTGCAGAAGCTGGAAGAGATCATCCTGACCAAAGCCCGCGAGCTGCGCCGCATGGCGATCAACGAGGGCTGATCCTCCGCCCGTTTTGACAGACAGACGACGGGTCAGGGTTTGGCCCGCCAGGAGCCAATAGATATGCAAAGGCGCTTCAACCCGTTGGAAGCGGACGCCAAATGGCAGCGCATTTGGGACGAGAAGAAGAGTTTCCGCGCCGATGACAGCAGCGCGAAGCCGCGCAGCTATGTGCTGGAGATGTTTCCCTATCCCTCTGGCCGCATCCATATCGGCCACGTCCGCAACTACACGATGGGCGACGTCCTCGCGCGCTTCCGGCGCATGACGGGCCATGAGGTGCTGCACCCGATGGGCTGGGACGCGTTCGGCATGCCTGCCGAGAACGCGGCGATGGAAAAGAAGGTGCATCCGGGCGACTGGACGCGATCCAACATCGCCAACATGAAGGCGCAGTTGACGCGATTGGGCTTCGCGCTCGACTGGAGTCGGGAACTGGCGACCTGCGAGCCTGACTATTACGGTCAGGAACAGGCCTTGTTCCTCGATCTTTATGAAGCCGGCCTCGTCTATCGCAAGGAAAGCGCGGTCAACTGGGACCCGGTCGACATGACCGTGCTCGCCAATGAGCAGGTGATCGACGGAAAGGGCTGGCGCTCGGGCGCTCCGGTCGAGAAACGCAAGCTCAATCAGTGGTTTCTGAAGATCACCCAGTTCGCCGACGATCTGCTGACCGGGCTCGATACGCTGGGTCAGTGGCCCGACAAAGTGAAGCTGATGCAGGAAAACTCGATCGGCAAGTCGGTCGGTCTGCAATTCCGCTTCAAGCTCGATACTGTAGTGGGCGGTATGGAAACACTGGAGGTCTTCTCCACTCGGCCCGACACGATATTCGGCGCGAGCTTCGCAGCGATGGCGGCGGACCATCCGATCGCGTTGGAACTGGCAAGGAACGACGCGAAACTGGCCGCGTTCGCCGACGAATGCCGCAAGACCGGTACTGCCGCCGCCGAGGTGGAGACGCAGGAAAAGCTGGGTTACGACACGGGCATTTCGGTGATTCACCCATTTACGGGCGCGAAGCTGCCGCTGTTCGTCGCGAATTTCGTGTTGATGGATTATGGCACCGGCGCGGTGATGGCCGTGCCCGCGCATGACCAGCGCGATCTGGACTTTGCGCGCAAATATATGCTCGCCACCCCGCGCGTCGTGTCGCCCGATGGCGAGGATGCACCGATTGGCGATGAAGCCTATGTCGGACCGGGGACGCTGATCAATTCGGATTTCATCGATGGCATGGAAGTCGAGGCGGCCAAGGCTACCGTGATCGCGCGCGCGGAAAATGAAGGCTGGGGGCAGGGCACCACCGTTTGGCGCCTGCGTGACTGGGGCGTGTCGCGACAGCGGTACTGGGGTACGCCGATCCCGTTCATCCATTGCGAGGCATGCGGCGTGGTGCCGGTGCCCAAGGACCAGCTTCCCGTCGTGCTGCCCGAGGATGTCAGCTTCGACATTCCCGGCAATCCGCTGGAGCGGCACCCGACATGGAAACATGTCGATTGCCCGACCTGCGGCAAGGCGGCGCGGCGCGAGACCGACACGCTCGATACATTCGTCGATTCAAGCTGGTATTTCATCCGCTTCGCCAGCCAGCCCGACGACAAGCCGTTCGACAAGGCGGTCGCCGAACAATGGATGCCGGTCGGCCAGTATATCGGCGGCATCGAACATGCGATCCTGCACCTGCTCTATGCGCGTTTCTGGACGCGCGCGCTGAATTACTGCGGCAAGATCGACGTCAAGGAACCGTTTGCCGGCCTGTTCACGCAGGGCATGGTGACGCATGAGACCTATAAAGCGCCCGATGGCCGCTGGCTGTCGCCCGAGGATGTGGAAAAGCAGGGCGAGGGCTATGTGATCGCCGGAACGGGCGAGCCGGTAACGCTCGGCCGCGTGGAGAAAATGTCGAAGTCGAAGAAGAATGTCGTCGATCCCGATGACATCATCGACCAATATGGCGCGGACGCGGTGCGCTGGTTCATGCTGTCCGACAGCCCGCCCGAGCGCGATCTGCCGTGGACGGCGAGCGGCATCGAGGGCAGCTGGCGCTTCATCAATCGTCTGTGGCGGTTGTTCGGCGCAGTCGATGGAAGCGGCGAGGATGCAGGGGAAGATAAGCCCCTGATGCGCAAGCTGCACCAGACCATCGATGGGATCGCGACGGATATCGAGGCACTGTCCTTCAACAAGGCGGTGGCGAAGATATACGAACTGGCGAACGCCATCGAGAAAGCGAAACCGTCCGCCAGCCGCGCCGAGGCGATCCGCACGCTGGCGCTGCTGGTCGCGCCGATGGTGCCGCATCTGGCCGAGGAAGCATGGGCGGACATGGGGCAGGCGGGCCTGATCGCCGATGTGGCTTGGCCCGAGGTCGATCCGGCGCTGCTGGTCGAGGATGAGGTGACGATTGCGGTGCAGGTGATGGGCAAGCTGCGCGACACGATCACGGTGGCGAAGGGCCTGCCGAAGGACGAACTGGAGGCGCTGGCACTCGCCGCGCCCAACGTCGCGCGGACCATCGAAGGCGCGACGCCAAAGAAAATCATTGTGGTTCCCGATCGTCTGGTCAATCTGGTGATATGAAACGCGCCGCCGCCTGCCTGACCCTGCTGTCCGCCATCGCGTTGCTGCCCGGCTGCGGCTTGCGGCCGCTCTATGGCGGCGGATCGACAGGCAGCGTGGCCCGCGCCATCGGCTCTATCGAGATCGATACGATCGAAGGCAAAGCCGGGTGGCTGGTGCGCAATGCGCTCACTGACCGGCTGGCCGCAATGTCAGGCGGGGAGGGGCCGCATTATCGACTGCATGTCGAGCTTGATGATCAGATCACCGGCTTTGGCGTGCGGCTCGACGATGCGGTGACGCGCGAGCGGCGGACGCTGCGCGCGCGCTATCAACTGTTCGATGGGGCGACCGGCACGGTGGTGCTGGATGCGACAGCCGGTTCCGACGCGGGCATCGATGTCGCGAGCAGCGAATATGCGACGATAGCGGCGGAAGATACGGCGCTCGAACGGCTGGCGGACATCATCGCGGACCAGATTATCGTGCGCATGTCCCAAAAGCTGACCGAGACCGAGCCCGCGCAACCCGAAAGGCCATGAAGGCCAACCGCCAGCAGATGGAACGCGCGCTCGACGCGCCGTCGGACGACATCCGCCTCTATTTGCTCTACGGTCCGGATGAGGCGGGCAGCATGGCGCTGGCGCAGAGGATCGAACGCGCGATGGGCGAGGGGGCCGAGCGCATCGATCTGGACGGCGCGACGTTGCGCGGCGACCCGGCGCGGCTGGCGGATGAAGCCGCCGCCATTTCCATGTTCGGCGACAAGCGCTGGGTCCGCGTGAGCGGGGTCGGGGAAGAAAGCGTGGCGGCGATGGAAGCGCTGCTGGAAGCGGCGCAGGGGGGCAACCCGGTTGTTGCTGTATCAGGCGCTATAAAAAACACATCGAAGCTCGCCAAACTGTGTCTGGACCATCCAAAAGCGCTTGCCTTGGCAAGTTATGCGCCCGACCAGCGCGAAGCGGCGCAGATCGCGCAAGCGCAGGCGCGCGAGCTGGGGCTGCGCCTGTCGCCCGACCTTTCGCGCAAGGTGGCCGATCTCGCCGGCAATGACCGCACGTTGATGGCGGGCGAGATCGAGAAGCTGGCGCTGTATCTTGATGCCGCGCCGGACCGGCCCGCCGAGGCGACCGCCGAAATACTCGACGCGCTGTCGGCAGAAACAGTGGAAAATCAGGTCGGTCCGCTGGTCAATGCGGTGCTGGGCGGCGACATCGACGCGCTGCATCATGAAATTGCGATGCTGTCGGCAAGCGGGGCCGCGCTCGCCAGCGTGACGCGCCCGCTGCTGAACCGTGCGATGCTGATCGCGCAGATTCAGGCCGAGTTCGAGAAATGCGGCAGCATGGACCGCGCGATGGAAAGCGCGGGCAGGGCAATATTCTGGAAAGACAAGCCGCATGTGCTGCGGCAGGTGAAGAACTGGAAGGTCGACGCCGTCGCGCGGCTGATGCAGCGGCTGCTGTCGGCGGAACGCGCAACCCGTGATTCCCGCGGACTCGGCGATGTCGCCGTGCGGCAGGAATTGCTGACCATCGCACGGCAGGCAGCGCGCAGCCGATGAGCGGCACTGCGCCCCTCACCCGGCGCGCCATTTTCGATCAGGCCTGGCCGATCATCATCGCACAAGCGCTCGTTCCCGCAGTGGCGCTGGTCGATACAATAGTGATCGGACGCACAGGCGACGCCGCTGCGCTTGCCGGGGTCGCCTTGGGCGCATCGGTCGTCACGCTTGTTTTCTGGGCGTTCGGTTTCCTCCGCATGGGGATGACCGGCATGACTGCGCAGGCATCGGGATCGGGCGACCCGGCAGAGGTTCGCATGTTGCTGTTGCGTGGGTTGTTGATCGGAATCTCGATCGGTGCGGCGATTTTCGCCCTGTACCCGCTGTTGCTTCAACCCGTCATTCAGATCATGGGAGCGCCCGCCTCCGCCAACGGCGAGGCAACCGCCTATGCCGTGGCCCGCATGGCAGGCGCGCCCGCCGCGCTTGCCTGCTTTGCGATCAATGGCTGGCTGTTCGGCACCGCCCGCACCAAGGCTGCTTTGGCTCTGCAAATCGTGATGAACGGCGCGAATATCCTGTTCGACCTGATACTGGTTTCCGTTTTCCATCTCGGGCCGCTGGGGGTCGGCATCGGCACGGCGAGCGCGGAATGGCTGACGCTGATTGTCGGGATGTTCATCACCTTTCGCGTGATGGATTCACCATTTGCCCAAATCGTCGCGGAGGCGCGCACGCGCCTGATCGATGCGGAAGCGATGCGCAGGCTTTTCGCCGTCAATTCCGACATCATGATCCGCACATTGGCGCTGCTTGGCCTGTTCACATGGTTCACCCATGCCGGAGCGCGGCAGGGGACGCATGAACTGGCCGCCAACCATGTGCTGATGCAGTTTGTCACGCTGAGCGCTTTCGTGCTCGATGCCTTCGCATTTACCGCGGAAGAGCGGGTCGGCGCGGCCATAGGCGCACGGTCGCGCGATGCCTATGCCAGGTCGGTCAGGCTGACCGCCGAATTCACAATGGCCGCCGGCCTGTGTTTTACCGCGCTATATTTTGCCGCCGGGGGGTCGCTCATCCGTTTCATGACGACCGATGAAAGCGTCCGCGCAATCGCACTGGTCATGCTGCCCTATGCGGCATTGATTCCGGCCATTGGGGGCCCGAGCTGGCTGCTCGACGGGATTTTCATTGGCGCGACCGAAACGCGCGCGATGCGCAATGCCACTCTGATCGTTCTGATGGCATATCTCTCGGTTGACTGGCTGTTGCGCCCCTTGGGCAATCATGGCGTGTGGCTCGCCTTGCTGGGCAGCTATGTGGCAAGGGCGGGGACACTTGCGCTGCATCTTCCCGCATTGAAACGCAGGCACGGCTTGATAGGGTGAGGGCGCAGACCCATATTGCCTGCCATGGACAAGATCACACTGACCGATGCCGAGTGGCGAGAGAAGCTGACCGACGAACAATATCATATCCTGCGCCAGGCGGGGACCGAGCGCGCCTTTACCGGCCAATATGATCATATATTCGACGACGGCAGCTATTTGTGCGCAGGGTGCGGAGCCGAACTGTTCGACAGCGGCGAAAAATTCGACAGCGGATGCGGCTGGCCCGCCTTTTCCGCGCCGGTCGACAAGGACGCCATCGATAATCTGGAAGACCGGAGCCACGGCATGCGCAGGGTCGAGGTTCGCTGTTCCCGATGCGACGGACATTTGGGGCATGTTTTCCCCGATGGACCGGGTCCGACCGGCCTGAGATATTGCATCAACAGTGCGTCGATGGACTTCAAGCCACGCTGATCAACCGTGACATGCCCGATATTGACGACGAGCCGTTAAGCTTGCGTTCAATGGTGGGCTGGCTTTGTCGCTCTCGCTTGCGGCGAAAAGGGCGAGCGACTATTCCATGCGAAATCACGGTGCGGACTGAACATATATGGCGATAGCGCCCAAGGCGAAAATCTGGCTCTGGCGGGCGATAAAGGCAGGGCTTTTCCTGTGTATTGGCGGATTGATCGCACTGGTGGCGGCGGTGCTCGTCGCGATGCAGTCCCTGCCGAGCTTTGAAAGCCTGAAATCCTCCCCCAATGGGCAGATGATCCGCGTCCATGCCGCCGATGGTTCGGTGATCGTGTCGCTGGGCCCCAGTTTCGGGCGCTGGCTGTCATTCGACCAGATTCCGCAAGTGATGAAGACGGCGATGGTTTCCGTCGAGGACAAACGCTATTATTATCACCCCGGCGTCGACCCCATCGGCATGGCGCGTGCGGCGGCATACGCCATCGAAATTCGCGGAACTGGTCGCCGCATGCAGGGCGCATCGACGATCACGCAGCAGGTGGCGCGCAACATCTTCCTGAACAACAGCTATTCGGCGGGCCGCAAGCTGCGCGAAATGATCCTCGCATTGGCAATGGAGCGCAAATTTTCCAAGCGCCAGATCCTGGAGCTGTACCTCAACAAGGTATATTTCGGCGGCGGCGCCTATGGCATCGATGCCGCGAGCCGCCGCTTTTTCGGCCACCCAGCAACGCAGATGAGCCTGCCCGAAGCGGCCATCGTCGCCGGCCTTGTCAAGGCACCATCGAGCTATTCTCCAACCGCCGACGCCGAGGCCGCACTGGGCCGGGCAGGCGTCGTGCTCGATGTCATGCGGTCCAATGGCGTAATATCCGATGAGGAACGGGCGAGCGCGAAGCTCGATCAGGTCGCGATGGTGCCCGAACCGCCGCAGAACAGCGTGCGTTATTTCACCGACTGGGCGCTGCCGCAGCTTGATTTTTAC
>CAYGOH010000031.1:0-11246 GCA_964351385.1 uncultured Sphingobium sp.
AAACAACCATTAGCGAGTATTTCATGATACCCCCTGTCTAGATAGATATAGATAACTGAATATTTTTGATCAATTACCACGTATTTTTCTATATTGTAAAAAATAATGAATCCATTTTGGATTATTTTAGAATCTAGACCCCGAAACTCTTCACCAGCGATCCCGCGACCAGCGACCAGCCGTCCACCAGCACGAAGAAGATGATCTTCATCGGCAGTGCTATGCTGGTAGGGGGAAGCATCATCATGCCCATCGCCATCAGCACCGCCGCAACGGCGAGGTCAATCACGAGGAAGGGCAAAAGCAGCAGAAAGCCGATCTCGAACGCACGGCGCAGCTCCGACACCATGAAGGCGGGGATCAGGATACCCATCGGCATGGATGCGCGCTCAGGCGGCGGCTTTCGCGACAGTTCGACGAAGAGCGAGAGATCCTCGGCGCGCACCTGGCCCAGCATGAAATCGCGCAGCGGCCCCGACGCGCGCTCCATCGCCGTTTTCTCGTCGATCTGCCCTTCGCTATAGGGTGCGATGCCCGCATCCCATGCTTTTTCGAAGGTCGGTTGCATCACGAAAAAGCTGAGGAACAGGGCGAGGCTGATGATCACCGGATTGGGAGGCACGCCCGGCGCGCCTATGCCGGTGCGCAGCAACGACAGCGCGACCACGATCCGCGTGAAGCTGGTGATCGTCATCAATATGCCCGGCGCCAGGCTCAATATGGTCAGGCCGATGACAAGCTGCACGATATGGCGCGACATCGATCCGTCGCCACCCTGACCGAGCGATGGTCCGCGCGCGCCCGCGCATTCGGGCAGCAGGATCAAGGCGACCGCAGCAATGGTCACCGCATATCGTCGCCAATGGGGAGCGGTCATTTCTTGCGGACCGGAATCGGGTCGGCGCGGGGGAAGTGCGGAGCCACGCCCGCTATTTCAAGCGCCCGGCACTGTGCGAGGTCTATGGCGAGCGGAGGGTCTGCCGCATCTGCGCTATCGACGATAAGGTCTCCATGCGGTGACAACAGCAGCAGATGATCGGTCCCGTCGCGGCGAACCAGCACCAGGGTGCGCTTGGCGTCGATGCCCACCCGGTCTGTAATCGCAACGCGCGGTGCGCGCCGCCTGCCGGTGCCTCCCGGCAGGTTCATCTCATATCGCCGGATGAGCCACAATGCGCCCGCGAGCAGCGCCAGCACGGCAGTGAGCCCGCCCATGGCGCGCAGCATCAGTGCGAATTCCACCTTTATATCCCCCGCTTGAGCACTTCGGTGATTTCCAGCGACATGCGGTCCTCATCCACCAGGATCTGCCCCTTCGCGACCAGATGACCGTTGACGAAGACAAGGCTGGGATCGTCCTGCCCGCAATCGAGCTGGATCATCGCACCGCGGCTCATCGCCAATATTTCGCGCACGGGCAGGCGGGTCGAGCCCAGCGCAATGGACAGTTCGATTTCAATGGCGTCGATGGCGGACATGGACGTGCTTGCCTCCCCGGTTCTCCTCTCATGATAGGAATTTTCTGCCGGGTCCGGACGGGATGCGGAAATTTTTGCCTATTATGATGGGAAAGGAGTGCTGCCATGGATTTGAAGGATTCCGTCGATGTCTCGGCAAGCGGCCTGCGGGCGCAGGCATTGCGCATGCGCGTGATCGCCGAAAATCTGGCGAATACGGATTCAGTTTCGGCCACGCCGGGCGGAGAGCCCTATCGCAGACGCATTCCCAGCTTTCGTGCTGAGGTCGACAGGGCCAGCGGCGCAACGCAGGTCAGCGTCACCCGCATAAGGGGCGACCGCAGCGATTTTCCGCGCGTCTATCAGCCCGGCAACCCGGCGGCGGATGCCAATGGCTATGTGCTGATGCCCAACGTCAATTCGTTGACGGAGACGGCCGATATGCGCGCGGCGCAGCGCAGCTATGAAGCCAATCTCAATGCGATAGAGGCGGCACGGTCATTGACCATGCGCACTATCGATCTGTTGAAATAGCGGAGGGGCAAATGGTCGACAGCATCGGCACACTCGACGCGCTTTCCGCTTACCAGAGAACCCGCCCTGCAGGAGATGCGACCGGCGCGAGGCCCAGTTCGGCGACCATTGCCGAACCGACCGACGCCGTCAGCTTTGGTGACATCGTCACACGCTCTGTCGGCGCGACCGCGGATGCTTTGGGCAAGGCGGAACAGGCGAGCATCAAACAGGTGGCGGGCAAGGGCGACCTGATCGACGTGGCGACCGCCATCGGTGCCGCAGAAACCGCGCTCGACACGATGGTCGCTGTGCGGGATCGGGTGGTGAGTGCCTATAACGAGATCATGCGCATGCAAATCTAGCCCGGCCCAATTCCGCCCAGAGGGGCCTGCGAAAGGCGGCTTTCTGCGCTTCCGGTGCTCACGTACCTTTAAGTACGCTGCGCTCCGGTTCTCGAAGTCCACCATTCTCAGCTCCCTCTGAACACAATTTGACCCGGCCTGTGACGTGATATTTTGGAAAGGCGCTGCCGATGCAATCCTTGCCCCCAGCCGATATGCTGCAACTGGCGCGTGCTGCGCTCATGCTGCTTCTCACCATTGCCGGGCCGATGCTGATCGCGTCGCTCATCATCGGCGTCGCCATCGGGCTGGTGCAGGCGCTAACCCAGATTCAGGAAATGACGCTGACCTTCGTGCCGAAGATGATCGGCATCGGCGTCGTGTTGCTGCTCAGCCTGCCGATGATCGGCGGCGCGCTCTCCGCCTTCATGGATGAGCTGTCGCAGCGCATTATCGGGCAATAGTGGCCGCCTATGGGCGACAACCCGCTCTTCGCCTACGCGCCCGAACTGCCCCGTATCATCATGCTGCATGCGCTGGTGTTCGCGCGGATCGGCGCGATGCTGATGCTGGTGCCCGCTTTTTCCGACGATGCCGTGCCCGGGCGCATCCGCCTCCTCATCGCTTTTGCGACGGCGGCCGGGTTGCAGGGGCTGGTCAGCGGACAATTCGCCGCATCGCTGGATGCCATCATGGCGAGCGATGCGGCGTTCGCGCGCGTCTTGCTGACCGAACTTCTGACCGGAATGGTGCTGGGCGGTATCATTCGGCTGATGTTTCTGGCGATTACCATTGCGGGCGCGATCATCAGCCTGCAGGTCGGCCTTACCTCCGCGCTGGTCAACGATCCGTCTGCCGGTGGGCAAGTGCCGATACTGGGCCGGTTCATCAGCGTGGCCGCGCTGCTGCTCTGTCTGGGTATGGGCGTGCATCATCTGTGGATTCGCTCGCTGGTGGACAGCTATGCCGTCTTTCCCGTGGGGCAGATGGTGCCGGCATCGGATTTTGCGCAGCTTGCCATCCGTGCTGCGACCGGCGCGATGGCGCTGGGGCTCAGCCTCGCCGCGCCCATCGTTGTGTACGGCATCGTGTTCAACTGCGCGCTGGGTCTTGCCGCGCGGCTGGCGCCCCAGCTGCAAATCTTCTTCATCGGGCAGCCGCTGAACATTCTGCTCGGTCTCGCGCTGACGACTGCGGCGCTGTCGGCGAGCCTGACCGGCTTTGCCGATCGCATGGCGGAGTGGATGGGCGCGTTGTGGGGGTAGGGGCCGTTCATGGCGGACAATGACCAAAAGACCTTAGACCCCACTCCCAAGAAGCTGGAGGATGCGCGCAAGAAAGGTGACGTGCCGAGCGCGCCGGAAATGCGCCATGCGGCGATGTTTGCGGGCGCGTTGCTGATCGTCACGGTGCTCGCCGCCACTGCCGCGCATGGGTTGGCGGGGCTGGCCGAGGGGTTCTGGGCGAGCGCGGGAGACCGCAGGCTTGATACGGCCAACACCCCCAAGCTCGCGCGCACTGCGGTTGGCGGCCTGTTCATGTCGATCGGGCCGATCTTGCTGATGACGGTTGCGATGGCGGTGCTCGGGCTGTTCCTGCAAGGCTGGCCTTCGGTCAGCGCCAGTCGGCTCAAGCTGAAATGGGACCGCCTCTCGCTCCCCGCGGGCATCAAGCGGCTTCTCGGTCGGCAGGCCTGGGTCGAATTTGCGAAGACCATCGCAAAATTCGCGTTCGTCGCGATCATCTTGAGTTTCATCGTCTGGCCGGGACTGGTCGGGCTCGATCACCTGATCGGCGCGGATGCCGCCACCATCGGCAGCTATGCAGGCGAAATCGTGCGGCAGATGGTGTGGACGGTCGCACTGCTGGTCGGGGTGCTGGCGCTCGCCGACTTCGCCTATCAGCGCCGCGCGTGGTTCGCGAAAATGCGCATGAGCTATCAGGAGGTGAAGGACGAACTGAAGCAAAGCGAGGGCGATCCGCAGATCAAGGCGCGGATCCGCGCCATCGCGATGCAACGCACGCGGCGGCGCATGATGGCGGCGGTGCCGGACGCCAGCGTCGTCATCACCAACCCGACCCACTATGCCGTCGCGCTGAAATATGATCATGGGCAGATGCGCGCGCCTATCGTCGTTGCAAAGGGCGCGGATCTGATCGCCGCGCGGATCAGGGAAATCGCCGCGGAAAATGCCGTGCCCCTGGTCGAAAGTCCGCCGCTCGCCCGCGCGCTCTATGCTGGCGTGGAGATCGACCAGCCAATCAAGGTAGAACATTATGCGGCGGTGGCGGAGATCATCAGCTATGTCCTGCGTCTGACGTCTGCGGCGAAAGCAGCGCGATCCTGAAGAAAAGCATCATAAATCAGGTATTTGGGGCGGATTTGAAATTCCGGCCCATACGCCATAGGATCGGGGTGCCGTCTGGAGGGCACGATCCTTCCCGTTCTTACTGTCCTCAAGACTCTCCGGCATCACTTTATGAGACCTAGGAGAACAAGATGGAACACTGGAAGATAGGGGCGTATCGCTACGACCCCGATATGGCGATGCAGATCGTCGAAAAGGCGCTCATCGTCGCTGTCATTCTTGTCGTCACATGGCTGCTTGCAAAAGGCGCAAAATGGTCCTTTGCCAAGCTAATCGACACTGTACCCCTGTTTCAGCGATCCTTGGCGTCCGGCCAGAGTATTGGCGCTTCACTCGGCAAGATCGTCTCGCTCTTTATCTGGTTGTTCGGGCTTATCGCCATCCTTCAGGCGCTTGAATTCGACAGCGTGATCCGGCCGGTCGAGGGTATCATCAACGGCTTCATCGCTTTCATTCCCAAGATTATCGGTGCGGGCATCATCTTCTTTGTCGGCGCAATGATCGCGAAGATCGTGCGGGAAATCGTCGAAACCGCGCTCTCCTCGGTCAATTTCGACAAATGGGCCAATATGGGCGGCGCAGAAGTCGTCACCGGCAACAGCACGATCAGCAAGACGATCGGCACAATCGTGTTCATTCTGATCATCGTGCCGGTCAGCATCGCCGCGCTCGATGTGCTTGACATCCCGTCGATCACCGTTCCCGCGAGAGACATGCTGGAGATGGTGCTGCGCGCCGTCCCGCTTATCGTGGGCGCATGCCTGCTGCTGGGCCTTGGCTATGTCATCGCCCAATGGGTCGGAAAAATGCTGGCGGAGATATTGCCGGGTCTCGGCTTCGACCGGGCCGTTGCGGCGATCGGCATTGTGCCCGAAGGGCGCAGCGCCTCGGGTGTTGTCGTGGCGATCATCAAGGTCGCGATCATGTTGTTTATGGCCATTGCCGCGACGCGGTTGCTTGGCTTTCCAGAACTCACCAATATCGTCGAGACGATTCTGGAGCAGGGTGCCAATGTCATATTCGGCGCGGTGCTGATCGCGGCGGGCGTCATCCTGGCGCGCGTGCTGAAGACATTGATCGCGACGGCGGCAGGCGACGGTATTGCGCCGTCCGTGGTGTACTGGCTGACGGTGGCGCTGTTCCTGTTCATCGGCATCAAGCAGATGAACATCGGTGGGCTGATCGTCGATTATGCGTTCCTGGCCATAGCTATCGGCTCGGGCGTCGCCTTCGCATTGGCCTTCGGGCTGGGCGGTCGCGATGTCGCGGCACGCAAGCTGAACGAAATCGTCAAGTAGATCACTGTGCCGTCCGCTGAACTCCGGCGGGCGGCTTTTCGCCTTCCAGCGGTCCTTGACTGGGCGTCACATTGTCTTGACGATGCAGTCCGAACCGCTCTCCTTGATCGTGGCGCACAGCGCATCCGCGTCGGCCTTGCTCGCCAGCGGCCCGGCCTGAAGGCGGGTAATGCCGCCTGTGGGCACCAGATAATGTTGATAACCGGACAGTCCGCGCACCTTGGCGGACATCGTTTTCCACATCGTTTCCGCGTTGGCGGACTTGCTGAACGCGCCGAGCTGTACCCGCCATTTGCCGGTAGCGGCCGGTTTCGGCGGCGGCTTGGAGGCGGCTTGCACCGGCGGCGCGGCAGCCGGACGGGATGGCGGCAGTGGCGCTTCACGCAGCGCTTTGGGCGTCGGACGCGCGGGAGCGGGCGGTGCAGTGGCAGGCTTCGCGGCGGAGGCCAGCACGCTCTGTTCCTGCGCGCGTTCGGTCATCGCCGCCGCCAGGGCCAGCCCGTCGGCCCGCTGACCTTCGGGAATATAACGATCCATGTGAACAAGCGATGCGGTCGCCTGCGGCAGGCCAGACGCGGACGCCCGGCTCATCAGCGCGTAGGCGCGTACCCAGTCGCGCGACAGCAGGTCGCCGTTGAACAGGGCCGTCGCGACAATATATTGCGCGCGCGCGTCGCCTCTCTCCGCTGATCGGGCGAGGTAAGGCATCGACTCCTCTCGACGATTTTGCTGGAACAGAAGCAAGCCATAATTGTCTTCCGCGCGCGCATGCCCCTGCGCCGCCGCCTTGCCGTACCATGACATCGCCTGCGCGAGGTCCGCTGGCACGCCACGGCCCAGCTTGTAGGCCTGGCCGAGATTGAACTGCGCGTCCGCATCGCCCGCTTGCGCGAGTGCGCGCCATTCCTTCACGGCCTTGGTATAATCCCCCTGCGCCCAGGCATCGACGCCCGCTTTCACATCGGCGCGCGCAGGTATGCTGACCGCCGTTGCGGCCAATAGTGCCAATGCCGTTGTCGTCACGAATTTCATGTTGGTCCGCTCCGTCGCGCCCCGCGCCCGCTTCCAGATGAGAGGGCTTGACCCTAACACCCGCCATACTGCCCGAAAAGGGTGGATACCGGGTTAACCGATGGTGGCGCCCCGCCCCGCTTCGCCCACCAGTGCGTCTCAGTGAAATTAACACAATGTTAGGACGACCGTGGCAATTCTTTCCCTAGCTGCATCAATATTAGGGGTAGTGCGTGCGCGTTTTGGCACTGGCATCACAGAAAGGCGGATCGGGCAAAACCACTTTGTCCGGGCATCTCGCCGTTCAGGCTGAACTTGCAGGCGCAGGTCCGGTCGTTCTTATCGATATCGATCCGCAGGGATCACTCGCCGACTGGTGGAATGAGCGCGAGGCCGATCTGCCCGCATTCGCCGAGACAACGGTGGCGCGGCTGGCGCATGATCTGGAGACGCTGCGCCAGCAGGGGTTCAAGCTAGCGATCATCGATACCCCGCCTGCCATCACGATGGCCATACAGAGCGTCATTTCCGTCGCCGAACTGATCGTGGTACCGACCCGGCCGAGCCCGCACGACCTGCGCGCCATCGGCGCTACCGTGGATTTATGCGAACGCGCGGGCAAGCCGCTGATCTTCGTCGTCAATGCCGGTACGCCCAAGGCGCGCATCACGTCGGAAGCCGCCATCGCGCTGTCGCAGCATGGCACTGTGGCGCCGATCGTCGTGCACCAGCGGACCGATTTCGCGGCCAGCATGATCGACGGCCGCACCGTTATGGAGATTGATCCCAAAGGCCGCTCTGCAGGCGAAATCGAGCAGCTCTGGGCCTATATCGCCGACCGGCTTGAGAAGAATTTCCGCAGAACCGTCTTCACGGTTCCGCATGCCGCCGCGCAGGCGGCCCCCGCAGGGTTTCATCGTCCCACAGGCGGTTTTGGCCGCCGCATAGTCGGCCAATAAGGAGCGCAGGCGTTTGATGGACCAAAAGCCTTTCGCTTCGCTCTCCTCTGGCCTGCTGGCTCGCAAGGGCGGGGCGCGTCCGGCGATGCGCAGCGGATACGTGCCCGGCATGTCGCTCAACCTCCCCGCATCCGTGCAGGACGATCTTGGCTGGAACGATATGGGGCATGACGAGGATGTTCCCGAGGCATCACCGCCTCCGCTGACCGTGATCAAGGCCAATGGCGAAGTGAATCAGGACGCCGCCTCGCGGCCCGAGGTTCTCGCGCAGCAAGCCGAAATCTCTCAGGCGTTCGAAGGCGAAGCGGAGAAACCGAAACGGAAGATCGCGCTTCGTCCACGCACGGCCAAGGCGGCTTTTACGCTGCGACTCGACCCGGAGCGGCATCTGCGCCTGCGTCTCGCCTGCGCCGTACATAATCGCAGCGCCCAGCAGATCGTTACCGAAGCACTGGACGCATTTCTCGACAGCCAGCCCGAACTGGAGGCGCTGGCCAGTCAGGTTCAGCAAAAGAACGGCACCGGTAAATCCGGCGCCAAGTGAAGGTGGGTAGGACCATGAAACGCAAGGCATTGTTCAATATCGCGGCATCTTCGACGATTATTGCCGCGTCGATGGTCGGATGCAGCGGCGCCGCGCTCAACAACCGTGCGGGCGTCAGCGCCGGCAAGATGGAAACCATGGCCGCATCGCAGGCGCAGGGCGCGGAAAAGGCGCTGGCCGAGCGTGATGCAGGCAAGGCGATACAGATTGCCGAGGCTGCCGTGGCCGCCAACCCGCAGAAAGCGGAATATCGCACATTGCTGGGCCGGTCCTATCTGATGGCCGGACGTTTTGATTCGGCGCGCGCATCTTTTGCCGATGCGCTTGACCTGGGCAGCACGGATGCGCGGACGATCGTGAACCTGTCGTTGATCCACGTCGTTCAGGGCCGCAAAGAACAGGGTCAGCGTCTGCTCGCCGACCATATCAATGACCTTTCGGCTGCCGATTACGGCCTTGCCATGGCGATGGCCGGCAACCCCGAAGAGGCGGTTCGCATGCTCTCGCAGGCGATCCACGCGCCGGGCGCAGGGGCGAAGGAACGGCAGAATCTCGCTTATTCCTATGCGATGGCCGGACAATGGACCGAGGCACGCCAGATGGCCGCGATGGATCTGCCGCCGCTCGACGCCGCCAAGCGCGTTGAGGGGTGGGCGCAGGCCGCACAGCCAGGCGCAGAGCCGCAGCGCATCGTCGCGATGATGGGCGTTTCGCCGCGTGCCGATGACGCCGGCGTACCCACCCGTCTTGCATTGGGCAAACCGACGCTGAGCACGCCCATCCGTCAGGCCGTTGCGACCGAGAACTTTGAACCCGCTGCCGAACAGGCGCAGGTCGCCGAATCGGCGTCCGATACCATGCCGCTGGAACTGGCGTCGTTCCGCATGACCGAAGACGGTTCGTCCGCAACACCGGAATTTATCGCCGCGCCGCAGGGTCCGATGCGCGAGGCCGCACCGGCCGATGCTTTCGCTTCTGCACCGGAAGCCGCATCGCATCCGCTGATGCGCACCGATATCCCGAAGGCGCGCGCCGCCGCGCTCTGGAACCCGGTTGATCCTTCCAAAGGGTCGCGCTGGGTTGTTCAGCTCGGGGCTTTCTCAACGCCGGACAATGCGCGGGCAGGGTGGAGCCATTATGTGCGCGGCAATGAAAGATTGAGCCTGTTCCCGCTGGTCGAAAGCGAAGCCGTTGTCGGTGGGCGTCAGTTTCATCGCGTCGCGATTGCAGGGTTCCGCAATCGTGACGGTGCCGCGGCGCTGTGCGCCCGCATCGTGACCGAAGGCGGCGAATGCTTCGTGCGTGAAGGTGGGCAGGAGGCTGCTCCTTCGCGCTGGGCGCTGGCTGAAAAGCCAAGATTGCTTGCCATGCGCTGATCGCGCGTCGACAGCTTGAAGGGCCCCGCACGGGGCCCTTTTTATTTCAGTAGAATATTCCGCCCTTCATCAGCCGCTTGACGCGGCCTTGCACCGGCATCTTGTCGAACGGCGTATTGCCTGCGGCGGCGGCCATTTTGTCGCTGTCCACAATCCATGGCGCATCCGGATCGATCAGGATGATGTCGGCGGGACTGCCCGCGGCAAAGCTGCCCGCATCCACGCCCAATATCCGCGCCGGATTGGCGGAGAGCAGCCGCATCAGCATTGTGATGTTCAGCCCCTCGTCCCGCACCAGATTGAGCGACAGCGCGAGCAGGGTCTCGGCCCCGGCGACACCGGCGGCGGCATCGGCAAAGGGCAGGCGCTTGTCCTCGGGTCCGCGCGGATCGTGGCTGGACGTAATGACATCGACCGTGCCGTCCGCAACAGCGGCAAGCGCGGCTTGCCTGTCGGCCTCCGACCGCAGCGGCGGGGAAAGCCGGGCGAATGTCCGATAGTCCGACACCGCATTGTCCGAGAGGAACAGGTGCGCGGGCGAAATGCCGCAGGTAACGGGCAGCCCTTCGGCCTTGGCCGCACGAATGAGGTCGAACCCCGCCTTCGTTGTCACCAGCCGGAAATGGATGGTGGCTCCCGTTTCGCGCACCAGTGCAATGTCGCGTGCAATGGCCATCGCCTCGGCGCAGGCGGGCGCGGCGGCAAGGCCCAGCCGTGTCGCGGTTTCACCGCTGGTCGCGACGGCCTTGCCCGCAAGGCCCGCATCCTCGGGGTGGGAGATCACAGTGAGGCCAAGGCCCGATGCATAGGCGAGCACGCGGTACATCACGCCCGAATCGGCGATCCAGCCGCGCCCGGTGCCGACTGCCTTCGCGCCCGCCGCCTGCATCATGCCGATCTCGGCCATTTCCTTGCCTGCAAGGCCGCGGGTAGCCGCTGCTATCGGGTGCACCCAGAAATCCGGTTTGCCCATGCGCGCGGCTTCGCGAATCAGGCCGACATCGTCCAGCGGCAGGGATTGGTCGGGCATCAGCGCCGCGCGCGTGATGCCGCCGAAATGAAAGGCCGGCTTGTCGGTGCGGAACACGCCCAGATCGACGAGGCCCGGAGCAACGACCAGCCCGCCCGCATCGATGATCTCCGCGTCGGACGGGATGTCGTTCACGCCGCTCGCAACGATCACGTCGTCCTCAATCAGCAACGCGCCCTTTGCCGGTGCGTCCAGCGCCGGATCGGCCAGGAGGCCGCCGGTGATTGCGATTTTGCTGCTCATACCCATCCGTCGATCCCTCTCGACGTCCGCGTTAGCACGTCCAGGCAGGCCATGCGCACGTCCATCAGTACAATGTGGAAGTCCCCGCTCTTCATCTTCTTG
>CAYGOH010000031.1:11256-16636 GCA_964351385.1 uncultured Sphingobium sp.
GCCATGCGCACGGCCACGCCCATTTCGACCTGCTCGGTAATCGCCGAGCGTTCCGGGTCGTCGGCGACAGAGCTGATGATTTCGACACCCCTGTTCATCGGGCCGGGGTGCATGACCAGCGCGTCCGGCTTCGCCTTTGCCAGCCGCTCCGGCGTCAGGCCATAGAGCATATGATATTCGCGCGGGGAGGGGATGAACGCACCGTCCATCCGCTCGTTCTGCAACCGCAGCATCATGACGACATCCGCGCCATCGAGTGCCGTATCGAAATCGGCGAAGGGCGTTGCCCCCATGCACTCGACCTCTGCGGGCATCAGCGTGGGCGGTGCAACGACGCGGACCTGCGCGCCGAGCGCCGCAAGGCTCAGCATATTGGACCGCGCCACCCGGCTGTGCAGCACGTCGCCGCATATCGTGACGATCTGCCCTTCCAAAAAGCCGCGCCGCCGCCGGATCGTCAGCGCATCGAGCAGCGCCTGCGTGGGATGTTCGTGCCAGCCATCGCCTGCGTTCAGAACCGGGCAATCGACCTTGTCGGCGATCAGTTGCACCGCGCCGGAGCTGCCATGGCGGATGACGATGACGTCCGCCCGCATCGCATTCAGCGTGACGGCGGTATCGATCAGCGTTTCGCCTTTTTTCACGCTCGATTGTGCCGCATGCATATTGACGACATCGGCGCCAAGCCGCTTGCCCGCGATTTCGAACGAGAGCAGCGTGCGCGTCGAATTTTCGAAAAAGGCGTTGATCTGCGTCAGGCCCGCCAGGCGGTCGTCATGTTTGCGGTCGGGCGAGCGATTGACGCCCACCCAATGTTCGGCCTCGTCCAGCAGGAAGCGGATTTCCCATGGCTTGAGCTGCGCAATTCCCAGAAGATGCTTGTGGGGAAATAGGTCACGCCCGCCAGATGCGGCGGGGCGAGGTTGGCCAAAGGGCGCGTCATTCTCGCTCGGCATGGGGCGGTCCAATAGGCCAGCCGCGCGGCGAGGGCAAGCAGGAACGGAGGGAAAAACTCACCCCATGGTCAAGGCGTCGATCGCCCCTTGCAATATGTAGCTTGCGGCCAGCTTGTCGACCAGTTCGCCCCGGCGCGCGCGGCTGGTGTCTGCGTCGATCATCATCCGCGTGACGGCCTGTGTCGACCAGCGCTCGTCCCACAGCAAAACGGGCAGGCCCAGCTCGGCGATATTGCGCGCAAAGGCGCGGCTTGCCTGACTGCGCGGACTTTCCGACCCATCGAGGTTGAGCGGCAGGCCGATGACGATGCCCTTCACCTGCTGCTTGCCGATAAAGTCGGCCAGCTTCGCCTTGTCCTTGGAGAATTTTGTGCGGGCGATCGTTTCGGCCGCACTGGCGATCGTCCATCCGGCATCGCACAGCGCCAGGCCGATGGTTTTCGTACCGACGTCCATGCCGATCAGCCGCCCGCCATGGGGCAGGGCGTCCCGAAATTCTGACCGGTCGGTCGTGATTATTGCTGTGTCAGAAATGTCGTCAGCCTCTTTTCCGCGTCGGCGCGGATATTGGCCCAAAACATCACATAGTCATAGACATGATAATTATTGCCGGGCAGCACATGGTTGCCGACCTGCGGCGGCGAACCGATCAGCAGGAAGCCGTCTTCGCACCGGGCTGGAATCGCGCCCTTGACCAGTTTCGGCACCGTGTCCCCCTCGTCGGTGGACACGAGAGAGCCGCGATTGCTTTTTTCCGGGGCCGACGTGTCGGGCATGCCGGTCAGCGGGTTGGTGCACAGCATCGGCGTGCCTGCCCGCGCCTTGCCGTTCAGTCCCTTGTCGCGATTATAGGCGTCTATCACATGGCTGGTGTCCGCGGGCTCGGCAAAGCTCTGCCAGCTCAATATGCAGCGCGTCTGATCGGCGGTTTCGCAAGCCGGCAGGCCCATCGCGGGCAAGTCCGCAGTGATGGAAACCGGCCAGCCCACCAGATAGGCGGCGACGATTCGGTCGGCGACGGGTTTTCCCGCCACCTTTTCCTTCATCAGGCGCATCAGGTGAAGCGACCCCTGACTATGTGCCGCCAATAGGATCGGCCCGCTCGGGTTGGCCGCCAGAAAGGCTGTGAAGGCCGCCGCGATGTCCTTGTAGGCGGCGTCGATCGCCTTTGCGGCGTCGTCCCGCGTGGAAAGAAACGCGCCGAAATGCGCCTGATGATAGCGCGGCGCCCAGATATTTCCGACGCTGTTGAATGCGCTGCCCTGCATCATTGTAAAGCGTGCCGCCAGCTCGGTGCTTTCCTTGTCCTGAAGGGGGGCGTTCCACCGTGCGGTGTTGAAGGGCGCCATATAGCTGGTGGGATGCACGTAAAATACCGCGACCGGCCCCGGCTCGGTCTTGCGTATACCCTTGGGCGTCCACAGCGAGGCGTTTGATTGCGTTATGTCGGGCCGCGCCAGCCAATTTGCCCTGTCCGCATAATCATTGGCGGATATCAGCCGTGGTGCGGCGAAGCGTGCGCTGGGCACCATCACCGCATTCAGCATCCGCTGGCCCCACATGCGATAGGCAAAGGCCGATCCCAGCGTCAGCACGATGAGCGCCGCCACGACATAGAGGAACCTCCTTGCTGCCATCGTCGCTCCATTTGTGCACTGCAACATAGAATTGGGAGTCTGGCAAGTGATTCCAGCCTCGGTCCGGCTGCGTTTTATGCATCCTGCCGCATACGGCAAGCGCAATCGGCCTTGATGCGTCCCCGAGCCGGTGGTAGCGCGCGCCTCATGAGCATAGACATTACCACCGTGAAAAAGGTCGCCAGTCTTGCCCGGATCGCCGTTACCGACGATCAGGCCGAAACGCTGGTCCCCGAACTCAACAATATCCTCGGCTGGGTCGAGCAATTGGGAGAGGTCGACGTATCCGGCGTGGAGCCGATGACCGCCGTGATCCCGAACCAGCTCCGCTTGCGAGAGGACAAGGTGAACGCCGACCCGCTGACCGGCGGCGATGTGCGCGACAAGGTGCTGGAAAACGCGCCGCAGGCCGAACATGGCTTCTTCGCTGTGCCGAAGGTGATCGAATGAAAACTGCAGGATTTCATTCGATCATCCCGGACAGCGGCGCAGCCGCGACCGATCCGGGATCCATTATTATGAACTCGCGCCGGGTTTCTGCCTGCGCAGGAGCACGGACATGACTGACCTTACCAATCTCACGGTCGCGGAAATCCGCGACGGCGTGGCCGCAGGCACATTTTCCGCGCGCGAAGTCGCCACAGCGTTCAACGCGCAGGTGGAGGCGGGGCGCAAGCTCAACGCCTATATCGTCGAAACGCCTGAAAAGGCGCTGGAAGCCGCCGATGCCGCCGATGCGGCGCGTGCGTCCGGCGATCTGAAGCCGCTGTCCGGTGTGCCCATCGGCATGAAGGACCTGTTCTGTACGCAGGGCGTGCAGACGACGGCGGCCAGCCATATGCTTGAAGGCTTCACGCCAACCTATGAATCGACCGTTTCGGGCAAGCTCTGGGCAGCGGGTGCGGGCATGCTCGGCAAGCTCAATCTTGACCAGTTCGCGATGGGTTCGTCTAACGAAACCAGCTATTTTGGCAATGTCGTGTCCCCGTGGCGCGATGCATCGGGCAAGGATCTGGCGCCGGGCGGTTCGTCGGGCGGCTCTTCGTCGGCCATTGCTGCGCGGCTCTGCCCGGCGGCGACCGGCACCGATACCGGCGGTTCGATCCGTCAGCCCGCCGCCTTCACCGGCATTTCGGGCATCAAGCCGACCTATGGCCGCTGCTCGCGCTGGGGCATCGTCGCCTTTGCCAGCTCGCTCGATCAGGCCGGGCCGATGGCACGGACCGTGCGCGATAACGCGCTGCTGCTGGAGGTGATGGCCGGGTTTGACGCCAAGGATGCGACCAGCCTCGACGCGCCGGTGCCGCAATGGGAAGCGGGCCTCTCTTCGGACCTCAAGGGCAAGAAAGTCGGCATCCCCAAGGAATATCGCCCCGATGGCCTGAATGCGGAGATCGAGGCGCTGTGGGATCAGGGTATTGCCTGGCTCAAGGATGCGGGCGCGGAGGTCGTGGAGGTCTCGCTGCCCCACACCCAATATGCGCTGCCGACCTATTATATCATCGCCCCTGCCGAGGCGTCTTCCAACCTCGCGCGCTATGATGGCGTGCGTTATGGCTTGCGCGACCTGCCCGATGGCGCGAATTTGCAGGAAATGTATGCCGCAACCCGCGCGGCTGGTTTTGGCGATGAGGTAAAGCGCCGCATCATGATCGGCACCTATGTGCTGTCCGCTGGTTTCTACGACGCCTATTATACGCAGGCCTGCAAGGTGCGCACGCTGATCGCGCGCGATTTTGAGGCTGCATGGGAAAGCTGCGATCTGCTGTTGACGCCGACCGCGCCGAGCGCCGCCTTCGCGCTGGGCGAGAAACAGGCCGATCCGCTGGCCATGTATTTGAACGACGTATTCACCGTGCCTGCCTCGCTCGCCGGGCTTCCGGCGATGTCGGTGCCGGGCGGGTTGAACAGCGCCGGGCTCCCGCTCGGCCTTCAAATCATCGGCAAGTCGCTGGACGAGCAGGGCGTGCTGAACGCCGCGCTGGCGCTGGAAGAACGCGCGGGCTTTACCGCCCGGCCGGAGAAATGGTGGTGAGCGGAATAAGGAGCGTTTATGTTAGAGCGTGATGAAGAAGGACTGGTCGACGTAAGCTTTGATGTTTCGTTTACGGTCCCATACAAAGTTGCGAACATCAATGATGATGTAATCAACAGAAGTGATGTCATCAATGTAGCCAAACAGGCCGCCCGTGCTGAGATAGTGCGTCAATTATTAGCTGCTGTGGGCGACGGAGCTTTTGATGTTTCCGAATAGCATTTCGTTGGTAGGTGTAGAAAATGACTGAATCAACCTACCGCATACAGGGCGCAACCGGGGACTGGGAGGTCGTGATCGGCCTGGAGGTCCATGCGCAGGTGATGAGCGAGGCGAAGCTGTTTTCCGGCGCGGCGACCGCTTTCGGCGCGGAGCCGAACACGCAGGTCTCGCTCGTAGATGCGGCGATGCCTGGCATGCTGCCCGTGCCCAACGCTGAGTGCATTCGTCAGGCGGTGCGCACCGGCATGGCGATCAATGCGCAGATCAACAAATGGTCGCGCTTTGACCGCAAGAATTATTTCTATGCCGATCTGCCGCAGGGATATCAGATCAGCCAGCTTTATCACCCGCTTGTGGGTGAGGGACAGATCGAGATCAGCCTTGATGACAAAAACCCCGAAGCCGACGTCAAAACCATCGGCATAGAGCGCATCCACGTCGAGCAGGACGCGGGCAAGCTGATGCATGATCAGCATCCCACGCGCTCCTATGTCGATCTCAACCGCTCGGGCGTTGCACTGATGGAAATC
>CAYGOH010000032.1:0-2198 GCA_964351385.1 uncultured Sphingobium sp.
GGCAGCAGCAGGGGCAGGCTATCCCATATTATATCCATGATGAAACTCCATCCTAATTCTCTATCGAAAATATAGAGAATTAGGATGGAGGGAAGATAGTTTTTCTACTGAAACTATAGAGAAATAAGAATGCGGGTTTAAGACTATGAATCTATGGTATAATTCACGTTTTCGGGCTCGTGTTGATAGGGGCTCGCCGCGGAAATGCGATGCTCACACGAAGCTGTAGGGGTCGACGTCCACCGTGACCCTGACGGTCGAAGGCCAGTCGACTCGCCCCAGCCATTCGGTAATCGCGCCCTGAACATTCACGGCGCGCGCGGCATGCACGAGCAGGCGGTGACGGTGTCTGCCACGCAGCTGCGCGAGCGGCGCGGGGGCGGGGCCGTAGATATGCAGGTCGTCGAGCTTGGGCGCGGTATGGCCCAGCCGCCGGGCGATGTCTTCAGCGGCATTGGGGTTTTCGCTCGACACGACAATCGCGGCATATCGCCCAAATGGCGGCGCGTTCGCGATCCTGCGGCTTTCCGTTTCGGCAGCGTAGAAGCGCTCGGGGTCGCCGGACAGCAGCGCCTTCATGACCGTCGCGCCCTTCATGCGCGTTTGCACGAATACCCGCCCGGGCTTTTCCCCACGTCCTGCGCGGCCTGAAACCTGGCTGATCTGCTGAAAGCTGCGCTCTGACGCGCGCAGATCGCCGCCCTCAAGCCCGAGATCGGCATCGATCACGCCAACCAGCGTCAGATTGGGAAAATGATAGCCCTTTGTCACGAGCTGGGTGCCGATGATGATGTCGATCGCGCCATCTTCGACGCCTTGCACGAACTCCGTCACACGTTCGGGCGACCAGAGCGTATCGGATGTGACGACCGCCGTGCGCGCGTCGGGGAAGAGCTGCGCCACTTCATCGGCGATGCGCTCGACACCGGGGCCGCAGGCGACCAGCGAGTCTTCCTCCTCGCATTCCGGGCATGTATCCGGCGTTGGCATCATATGGCCGCAATGATGGCAGGCGAGCCGCTTGGCGAGCTTGTGCTCGACCATCCACGCCGTGCAGTTGGGGCACTGGATACGATAGCCGCAGTGGCGGCACAGCGTCAGCGGCGCATAGCCCCGCCGGTTGAGAAACAGCAGCGATTGCTCGCCCTTTTCCAGCGTTTCCTCCAGTGCGGCGACAAGTTTCGGTGCGATCCAGCGCTGGCGCTCTGGCGGATCGGTCAACAGGTCGATGCCGATGATTTCGGGCATTTGCGCGCCGCCGAACCGGTCCGGCAAACGCAACTCCTCATAACGGCCCAGATTGATCTGGTGCTTTGTCTCAATGGCGGGCGTTGCCGAGGCGAGAACGACGGGGCAGCCTTCCTTGACGCCGCGCATCACCGCGACATCGCGCGCATGATAATGGACGCCCTCATCCTGCTTGAAGCTGGTTTCGTGCGCCTCATCGACGACGATCAGGCCAAGCCGCGCGAACGGCAGGAACAAGGCGGAGCGCGCGCCGACGACAACTTTCGCGTCGCCCTTTGCGACGGCGAGCCAGGCGCGACGGCGTTCGCTTTGTTTGAGCCCGCTGTGCCAAGCGACGGGCGCAACGCCGAAGCGCGCTTCGAAGCGTTTCAAAAATGGCTGCGTCAGCGCGATTTCGGGGAGAAGCACCAGGCCCTGCTTATCCGAGCGGATCGCCTGCGCGATCGCCTCGAAATAGACCTCGGTCTTGCCGGAGCCGGTGACGCCATCGAGCACGAAGGTCGCAAATTCTGATGCGTCGACAGCCGATATCATCCGGTCTGCGGCGTCGCGCTGCGAAGGATTGAGCGCGGATTCCAGATGGTCCGGGTCCGGGCGCGGATAGGCCACGTCTCCACTGACTTCGATCGGTTCCAGCGCGCCGTTTTTGATCAGGCCGCGAATGATTCCGGTTGAGACATCAGCATGTTCGGCGAGTTCCTTGACAGTCGCCTGAAGGTCGCCGATCTGATCGAGCGCCTTTGCGCGTTGCTCTGTCAGGCGGTTGATGGGCGCGCCGCTGGCGCGATATTCGACGGTGCTTTTCTCACCCGACAAGGCCGCATTGGAGGACAGCGCCATCCGCAGCACGGCGGCCACGGGCGCCACATAATAATCCGCAACCCATTCGATCAGGCGGCGCAAGGGCGCGGGCAGCGGCGGCACCGGTGCGACCGCCAACAACGGGCGCA
>CAYGOH010000032.1:2208-16512 GCA_964351385.1 uncultured Sphingobium sp.
AAGCGGTTGTCGCCGACCGTTTCGACATCGGGGAAGCTGTCTTCATCCCACACAACGCCCAAAATGCGGCGGGGACCGAGCGGAACCTCGACGATTGAGCCGGGTTCTACCTGCATGTCATGCGGCACGCGATAGTCCAACGGCCCCAGCGCGGCGTTCAACAATATGATGCGGGCGCGAGTCATGAATCCCTCTTTAATGAGCTGTATGCGTTACTATAAAGTTGCTGTCTTTTCAGGGGTAAATGGCAGATAATTTGATTGATTCAGGATCAGGCGAGGAGAATGAAAATGCAACGCAGACAGTTTTTGGCAAGCGGCTCGGTCCTGATGCTGGCGGGCCTCGCCGGATGTACCGGCGGTTTGCGCTATAGCCTGACCGAAGTGATCGAGCGGTTGCTGACGCTTTCATCGCAGCGCGCCTTTGCGCGGCTAATGGCGCCGGGCGGATTTTACGATAGCCAGATCGCGCGCATTTCCCTGCCGGACAGGTTGAGCGGCAAGGGGTCTGTCGCCATGGCGCTGATCGGCGCGGCGCTGCGGGACCGGTTGCTGCAACAGGTCAATCGTGCAGCAGAGAAGGGCGCTGAGCGCGCAGCACCGGTTGTCGCCGACGCCATTCTCGCGATCTCGCCCGAGGCGGCGGCGCAGATCGTTCGGGGCAAGGGCGCGATTGCGACGGCGCTGCTCCAACAACAGATGGGCAGTTCACTGATCCCCGTCATGCTGCCCGGTGTCGACGAGGGATTGCGGCTGTTTGATTCCGCCGTCGTAACACAGGCGTTGCGGCTGGCGACCGGCATCGACTTTGCCGGGCTGCGCGATGATGTCACGCGCAAGGCCGCAGACGCGATCTTTGCCGAGATCGGCAAGGAGGAAATCGCCATCCGTGCCGATCCGCGGTCGACGAACGATCCGGTGTTGATTGCTGGCCTGTCCGCCGCCAACGCGATGTAGGCTTGCGGGAGTCAGCTTCATGCGCGCCCTTGAAGCGGTGTTTCTGATCATCCACAGGAAATTGCGCGCGCATGCTTAAACCCTGCGGCATGACGGGCTATAGCGAGCGGCGACTCAATATTTGTCGTTCTGGAAGGGCTGCCCCATGAAATTTTTTGTCGATACCGCCGATACCGCTGAAATCCGCGACTTGGCGGAAACGGGCCTGCTTGATGGCGTAACGACCAACCCGAGCCTTATCCACAAGTCCGGTCGGCAATTCCTTGAAGTCGTGAAGGAAATTTGCGGGATCGTCGACGGCCCGGTATCGGCCGAGGTTGTTGCGCTCGATCATCCGACGATGATGAAAGAGGCCGAGATATTGCGGAAGATCGCGGACAATGTCTGCATCAAGGTGCCGCTGACCGTCGATGGCCTGAAGACCTGCAAGGCGCTGAGCGGCGAGGGCACGCAGGTCAATGTCACCTTGTGCTTTTCCGCCAATCAGGCGCTGTTAGCAGCAAAGGCGGGCGCGACGTTCATCTCGCCGTTTGTCGGGCGGCATGACGACAATGGCTTCGACGGCATGGAGCTGATCGAGGACATTCGCCTGATCTACGACAATTACGCCTTCGACACCGAAATCCTTGTCGCCAGCGTGCGCCATACGACCCATGTGCTGCAGGCCGCAAAGATCGGCGCGGACGTAATGACCGCGCCGCCCAAGGTGATCCATGCGCTATTCAACCATGTGTTGACCGACAAGGGGATCGAGGGCTTCCTGAAGGACTGGCAGGCGACCGGTCAGACTATCGGGTAATCCCGACCGAACGGCGAGCGGCGCGTCCGGTCGGAAGAAGCTTTGGTTCAGAAGCCGCCGGGCGCGGCATCCACCACGGTGAACTTCCCTTCGCTTACCTGCTGAACCTCCAGCGTGCGCTCTGATGTGCCGTTGCGGTTGAAACGGAATGCGCCGTCGATCCCTGCGAACCCACCCTTGTCGGTAAGCTGGCTTGTCGGGAAGTTGGAGCCCGCTGACCAGTTCTGCGCGATCTTCACGGTTAGCAGCACGGCATCGTAACCGAGCGCGGATAGGCGATAGGGGGCGCTGCCGAAACGGGCCCGGTATTTGCTGGCTAGCTGGCGGTAATAGGCGTCAGAAACGCTCGCAAACCATGCGCCGCGCAGGGCTGCGCTCGATGTAAGCGAACTTTCCGTGTTCCAGAGCTCGGTGCCCAATATACGGGCATTGGCGCCGCCATGCGTCCGCAGCAGCGGTGCGGCCTGGATGGCGATGCGTCCGCCATCCGCGATCAACACGGCCTGATAGCCGGATGCATCACGCAACTTGGTGATCGCGGCGGCAAGCGACCGGGATGTGCGGTCGTAGCTTTCCATTGCGACGACCGTGCCGCCCGATTTGCGGACAGCGTCCAGCATGGCCGTGCCGGTGCGTTCGCCATAAACGCCGGTCGGGACGATGGCTGCGAAATTCTCGATGCCTTTCGACCGGGCGAACGTTACCACGCGCTCAACCGATTGCGTCGGCGAATAGCCCATGATGTAAACACCGTTGCCGGCAACATCGGCGTCGTTCGAAAAGCTGATGACCGGAACGCCCGCCTTGCGCGCGGGGCCGGCCGTTACCTTGACCTCGTCCGACGTCAGGGGGCCGAGAATCAGCTTGTTGCCATCGGCGATGGCGCTGTTGACCGCGGCCAAAACGCCCTTGCCGGTGTCATAGGTCGTCATCCGAACATTTTTCGCGCCGGTATCCAGCAGGGCCAAGGTCGTCGCATTGGCGATGGATTGCCCAACGCCCGCATTGGTTCCGCTGGTCGGGACCAGCAATGCGACTCGATGGCGCTGAGCGTCGGTCGGCAAGCCCGGTTCAACTGCGCCAGGCTGGGCCGGTCCCGTTGTTCCGGGACCCGCTCCACGCGGCACGATCGTTTGGCAAGCGGCGAGAAACAGGACGCTTCCCGCCAGCATCGCCCGACCTGTGCGGCGCAAAATGGTCCATATGTCTGCTTGCCGAACGGCATTCCTCTCTGCCATGGAAACTCCTGATGGTGGAAGCTTTGAGTCCGGGCCTATATATCGTTGCCGGCCCAATCGGCAACTTGTCTGACCTCACCCCGAGGGCAGCCGACATATTATGCCGCGTTGACGCGGTCGCGGTCGAGGATAGCCGCGTCACCGCGAAGTTGTTGCGCCATGCAGGGTCGGACCGTCCCATGATCCCCTATCATGACCATAGCGACGAGCGTGTCCGGGCGCGTCTTGTCGAGCGGATGGCGAGCGAGGCGATCGCCCTTGTGTCCGACGCGGGCACGCCCCTGATCTCCGACCCCGGCTATAAGCTGGTGCGCGATGCGCGCGAGGCGGGCAGGGCGGTGACCACACTGCCCGGGCCGTGCGCGGCGATTGCGGCGCTCACCCTTTCCGGCCTGCCGACAGACCGCTTCCTGTTCATGGGGTTCCTACCGCCAAAGGCCAAGGCGCGCGCCGATATGCTGGCGGAGGTCGCGGCTTTGCGGGCGACGCTGATTTTCTACGAGAGCGGGTCGCGCCTTGCTGCGTCACTGGGCGATATGGCGCTGGCGCTGGGCGACAGGGATGCCGCAGTGGTGCGCGAGATCAGCAAATCCTATGAGGAGACGCGCGCAGGCGTTCTGACGGAACTGGCAGCGGGCTATGTCGAGGCTGCGCCCAAGGGAGAGATTGTCGTTATAGTGGGCCCGCCCGGCGATGCACCCCCGACTACCGGAGAGGACGCTGACGCAATGCTGCGCGATGCGCTGGAACGCTTGCCGGTCGGAAAGGCGGCGAGCGAGGTCGCGAAGAAGACGGGACTTGATCGACGCTCGCTTTATGCGCGCGCACTGGAGTTGAAGGGCGCGTGAAGTCGGGCGCGCGAGTCGCCGCGGAGAGGCGCGGGCGGCAGGCCGAACGCATCGCGGGTTGGTGGTTGCGCCTCAAGGGCTGGAGCATCGTCGATCGCCGCGTCCGCACCGGTGCGGGCGAAATCGACATCGTCGCCCGCCGTCAGTCCATCGTCGCCTTCATCGAGGTCAAGGCGCGCGCGAGCGAGGCGGAACTTGCCCTCGCCATCGATGAACGCCGGCTTTCGCGCGTCGCAGCAGCAGCCGAGGCGGTCGCGCACCGCTATCTGAAATCGGGCGAGGATATGCAAATCGACGTCATCCTCCTTGCGCCGGGGCATATGCCGCGCCATTTGAGCAACGTCTGGCACGGCGGGTGATTTTGCTCTGGCGGGCTGCAATCAGGAGTTGAGTTTCAATGACCGCATTAAAAGTCGCCGTTCAGATGGACCCGATGGAAGGGATCAAGATCGGCGGGGATTCAACCTTTGCAGTCATGTTGTCCGCGCAGGAGCGAGGTCACACGCTTTTCCATTATGAGGCCTCCGACCTGACATGGCGCGACGGTCGCCTGCTGGCAGCGGCGCGCCCTGTGACAGTGCAAAAGGTCGAGGGCGATCATTTCAGCTTTGGCGAGCCGCTGACGCTCGATCTGGGTAGCGACGTCGATGTGGTGCTGATGCGACAGGACCCGCCGTTCGACCTTTCCTATATCACGGCGACGCATCTGCTGGAACGGATCGAGGATGAGACGCTGGTGGTCAACCGCCCCGGATCAGTGCGGGATGCGCCGGAAAAGCTGTTCGTGCTTGATTATGCGCGATACATGCCGCCGACGATGATCACGCGCGATCTGGCCGAGGTGCGCGCCTTCCTCGCCGAGCATGGCGAGATTGTCGTGAAGCCGCTTTACGGCAATGCGGGCAATGCAGTGTTCCGGGTGGGGGGCGACGGGGCGAACCTGTCCGCGCTGGTCGAGCTGTTCAATGCCTCATGGGTCGAACCGTTCATGGTGCAGGCATTCATTCCGGCGGTGAGCGCGGGCGACAAGCGTATCGTACTGGTCGATGGCGAGGTGGCGGGCGCGGTCAATCGCCTGCCGGGCAAGGGCGAAATACGATCCAATCTTGCCATTGGCGGTTCGGCGGCGAAGACTGAGCTGACGGAACGGGAATGGGAGATCTGCCGCGCGATGGGTCCGGAACTCAAGAAGCGCGGTTTGTTGTTCGTGGGCATCGACGTGATCGGCGGGGAATGGCTGACGGAGATCAATGTCACTTCACCCACAGGAATCGTGTCAATCGACGCATTTAATGGAACCGATACCGGCGCCATGATTTGGGAAGCCATCGAAAATAAAATAAAGGCTTAGGCGTACAGCCGATCAGATTTCATGAGCGACTGGATCATCGATCTTATAGACGGTTCAAGATATTGGGGCATCGCATTGCTGATGTTCCTGGAGAATATCTTCCCGCCTCTCCCCTCCGAAATGATCATGGGGATCGGTGGCGTTCGCGCAGGTCAAGGGCGGATGGATATGTTGCCGCTTCTGTTCGCCGGCACGATCGGATCGACGCTCGGCAATTATTGCTGGTTTCTGGCCGGTCGGGTGCTTGGCCTGAAGGGCCTGCACCGGATCGTATCCCGTTTTGGTCGATGGCTGACCATCGAGTGGGACGACGTGCGTGCGATCAACGAGTGGTTTCGCCGTTACGGTGAAGTGATCGTTTTCGCCATGCGCTTCATGCCTGCCTTCCGCACCATGGTATCGGTGCCTGCCGGGATATTCGGAATGGGCCATAGGCGTTTTCTGGCCTGGACGCTTGCAGGAACCTTCATATGGAACCTTTTGATCGCGGGCGCGGGATATTATCTGGGCTCCAGCATTAGCGGGATCGACGATTATCTGGGCCCCGCAACGACGGCAGCATTGCTCGCCGTGGCGCTCTGGTACGTCATTCGGCTTGTGCGTCGCACCCCGGTGCCTGCAGAACCGGCGGAATAGCTACGCCCTGGGGTGAGCGCTGCGGTATACGTCCAGCAGATGTGCGGCGTCGATTTGCGTGTAGATTTGTGTCGAGCTGAGGCTCGCATGGCCGAGCAGCTCTTGTAGCGAGCGCAGGTCCGCGCCGCGTCCGAGCAAATGCGTCGCGAAGCTGTGGCGCAGCGCGTGCGGGCTGGTGCGTTCGGGCAGCATCAGCCGCCTGCGCGCTTCTCGCACTGCCTTGCGGATGATTGCGGGGTCGAGCAGCCCGCCGCGCACGCCGCGAAACAGCGGACCGTCTCTGGCGATGCCATAGGGGCAGCTTTCGGCATAAGCGCTGAGCGCCTCGCGCACTTGCGGGAGCAGGGGGACGATGCGCGTTTTGCCGCGCTTGCCGGTGATGCGGATGGTTTCCTGCGCCGGTATGTCTGCGCCGGTCAGCGACAACGCCTCCGAGATGCGCATGCCCGCGCCGTAGAGGAGCAGAAGGACCGCCCAGTCGCGGGCGGCGATCCATGGCTCGCGCGCATTTTCCGCAACATCCTCTCCCAGTGCGATGACGTCGTCGGGCGAGACGGGGCGGGGTACGCCCTTTTTGACGCGCGGACCGTTGAGGGACGGGATAACCGCGCCTTCTCCCCCTATGAAGGTCAGGAAAGCGCGGATGGCCGACAGCTCCCGCGCGGTCGAGGCATTGCTCAGCCCTTCGTTCCGACGATGGGCAAGATAGGCGCGCAGATCGCTGACGGGCAGGGCGGACAATAGTGTTTCGCCGGGAACATGCCCGTGGTGGATTGTCAGAAAGTGGAGAAGACGCTCGGCGGTCGTGACGTAGGCCCGCACCGTATGCGCCGAACGTCGCCTTTCCAGGGCGAGGTGCCGACGCCAGCGTACAATCATATCGTTCCGCACATCCATGGCATTGATGGTACGGCAATCCCGGCAGGATGAACATAGCCTGCTGTCGGTGTTCAGTTCAGTGCAGTGAGCGGACCTGGCCTCTGTCGAGAAGCCAATCCAATGCTTCGGACCGTGTGCCGAACATTTCGATGCGGTCGGGCTGAACAAATCGCTTCGCCTGCATGCGGAACACAGAGGCACCTACCAGCAACGCGGTTTTGCGCGCCATATTCTGCGTCTCGCCGATCAACCGGAGAAGATGAGACACCGTTTCCTGCGATTGAAGCCTCAGCTCTGTCACGTCCACCAGAAGAATGTGGTCGCCGTCGCTGGCGCTGATGCGTGCTACCGCCTGCTGCTCATCATGAATGAAGCTGGCCACGCCTGCGGCATCAAAAAAACCGGACATGGCGATATCCACAAGGCGAAAACGCGAATCCGTTTTGATGCTGTACATCTGATCTCCTGCTGAAGATCGATATAAGGCGTAGGTTTACAGCATGTTAGCCAAAGATGCGTGTCAGCAGAGCAATTCCGGCAAAATGCTATCCAACAGCAGGATTCCTGCGGGATTCACGCTGAGATTACTGTGTCCATATTGAACCAGTTTCATGCCGGAGAGCCTGCCGAGCGCATTTTTGTCGATCATCTCGCTGGCCTGAAGGCCGAGCCGTGCAGACAGTGCGACCATGTCCACGCCTTCGGTCAGCCGCAGACCCATCATCAGCGCCTCGCGCGCTTGATCGGCAGGGGAGAGCGGCGTTTCGGTCTGACAGCCATGGCCGTTGCGGGCGACTGCTTCCAGCCAGTTTTCGGGCTTTTTGTGGCGCTGCGTCGCCATGGCGCGGCGCCTGCCATGGGCGCCGGGGCCAATCCCGGCATAGTCGTGATAGCGCCAATAGGCGAGATTGTGACGGCTTTCATGCGTCGGCCGCGCGTGGTTGCTGACCTCATAAGCGGGCATGTCCGCGGCACGGGTCGCCTCTTGCGTCAGTTCGAACAGATCGGCGGCATGGTCCGTGTCTGCCGGTGTGAAATCGCCGCGCCGCACGAGCGTCTCAAAGCGCGTCCCCGGCTCGATCGTCAGCTGATAAAGGGAAAGGTGGTTGGTCCCGAATGACAATGCATGAGCGAGCTGACGTTCCCATTGATCGAGGCTTTGGTCGGGCAGCGCATAAATGAGGTCGAAGCTAACGCGGGCGAATTCCCGTTGGGCAATCTCAATTGCCGTCCGCGCTTCATCGGCGTCATGCGCCCGGCCAAGAAAGCGGAGCGTGCCGGGTTCAAAGCTTTGTACGCCTATGGACACCCGGTTGATGCCAGCCTTAGAAAGGTCGGCGAAGCGGGCGACCTCAACGCTGTTGGGGTTGGCTTCGAGCGTTATTTCGATGTCGTCGGTAAAGCCCCAGTGGCGGCCCGCCGCTTCGATCAGCGTCGCGACGAGGGAAGGGGGCATCAGAGAGGGAGTGCCGCCGAAAAAAATCGACCCAAGTCTTCGGTCTGGTAATATCGTTGCTTCATGGGCCATGTCCGCGAGCAATGCCGCGCGCCATGCCTCAACATCCACTGTTTCACGCACATGGCTGTTGAAGTCGCAATAGGGGCATTTGGAAACGCAGAAGGGCCAGTGGATATAGAGGGCGAGGGGCACGTCCATTGTGGAACCCGGGCGGACCTATGCCTTAAAAGGCTGCGGCGACCAGTTGGCGGAACGCGTCGGCGCGGTGGCTCATCGCATGCTTGTCGGCGGGCTCCATCTCGGCAAAGCTGATGTCGTGTCCGGTCGGCTGGAATATCGGGTCATAGCCGAACCCCTTGTCTCCGCGCGGCGGCCAGACGATGACGCCGTCCACGCGGCCTTCAAATGCCTCGACATGTCCGTCCGGCCATGCCAGCGCCAGCGCGCAGATGAAATGCGCATCGCGACCGGCCTCTGGCCCCTTGTCCTCTATCGCGTTGTGTACGCTTTGCATGGCGATGCCGAAGTCTTTCTCCGGCCCGGCCCAGCGCGCCGAAAATATGCCCGGATCGCCGTTCAGCGCATCGACGCACAGCCCGCTGTCGTCGGCAAGGGCGGGCAGCCCGGAAAGGTCGGCGGCCTGCATCGCCTTTAGTTCGGCATTGGCGATGAAGGTGGTGCCGGTTTCTTCCGGTTCGGGCAGGCCGAGCGAACCGGCGGAAACCGGTTCGATACCATAGGGGCCGAGCAGTTCGGCGATTTCGCGCACCTTGCCTGCATTATGGCTGGCGATGACCAGCTTGCCGGGCGCCAGTTTGCGGATCGCCTGCTCGTTGCCCCAATTGTCCGTCATCAGCGTGTTCCTTACCGGCCGGTCGCTTTGCGTTGCGCTTCGAAAATCTGGCCGCAACCAATGCGCGCGAGGCGCAGAAGGCGCAGCAGCTCTTCTTCATCAAAGGTCGCGCCTTCGGCGGTCGCCTGCACTTCGGCAAGCTTGCCGTCGCCGGTCAGCACGAAATTGGCGTCAGCCTCTGCCGAACTGTCTTCGACATAATCGAGGTCCAGCACCGGTGCGCCCTCGCAAATGCCGCAGCTGATCGCCGCGACCTGCGTGACGATGGGATCTTTTGTCAGTGCGCCAGACGCCATCAGCTTGTCGATGGCGATGCGCAATGCAACCCACGCGCCGGATATCGACGCCGTGCGCGTGCCGCCGTCCGCCTGAATGACATCGCAGTCGAGTGTGATCTGACGCTCGCCCAGAGCCTTCAAATCCACCACGGAGCGTAGCGACCGTCCGATCAGACGCTGAATTTCCTGTGTACGGCCAGACTGTTTGCCCTTCGCCGCCTCCCGACTGCCGCGGGTATGCGTGGCGCGGGGCAACATGCCATATTCCGCCGTCACCCAGCCTTCGCCCTTTCCGCGCAGGAATGGCGGAACCCGCTCTTCGACGCTGGCCGTGCACAGCACGCGCGTGTCGCCAAAGCTGACAAGGCAGCTTCCTTCGGCATGACAGGTGAAACCGGGTTCGATGCTGATCAATCGCATCTGGTCGGGCGTACGGCCGGAAGGGCGCATAAGGGGAAACCTTTCATTGTTATGGTTGTTTGCCCAGCCGCTTATGCCTCTCGGACCATCCGCACAAGCCCGTTGGCAGGAAATGCATCGTCGTTTCGCCGCCGAAATGCCTCGGTTGCATCGGTTCGTCGAGCCGGGAAATCATTTTGTCTCTTGGATGGGTAGGCAAAGGCAACCTCTTCGCGAACGTGACAGTTAATGGGGCATGAGGTACATTTCATCCCTTGCTCACCCCGCCGGAACCGCGATTGCCGCTGTCCTGGCTCTGGCTCCGCTTGCAGCGTCTGCACAGACGACAGAAGCTGACGGTTCATCGCCGCCGCAGCCCGTCATCTCTGCGCCGACGCAGCCGGTTACGGCACCGGGCACGACCGCGCCGGTAGTCGCGCCGACCATAGCTCCGACTGTCGGAACGGCCCCGGTTGGCAATAGCTCGCCCGCGACGCCGCAGACCACAACACAACCCGTGTTCGCGCCGTCCTCGGCCGTCGTGCAGCCGGTTCCGGAAACAGCCGAGCCTGCCGCGACGGAGACTGCTCCGGTAGCAAAGGCGACAACTGCGTCTATAGCGCCGCAACAGGCACAAAAAGCCCCCGCGAAAAAGGCGCAGGCACCAGCTGCTTCTGGTATCGTTGAGGAAACATCGTCGCCCGATGCGCTGGCTGTTGATGATACCATGACTGCAACCCTGCCCGCGCCGGTCGCCGCGCCGGCAACAACGCCAGATGCGGACACTGGAGAGGCTGCGCTTGAGGATGCCGCAACGCAGACAGGTGAAGACGGTGTCGCATGGGTTCTGGGCCTTGGCGCCCTGGCGCTGGTGGCGGGTGCAGGCGTTCTCGCATTCGGCAGGCGTACGTCTTCGCGGCAGCCCGTGCCTGCTCCGATTGTGGATAGGGACCATGAACTTGTCGAGTCGGTCGCTGTAGCATCGGAGAGGCCGGCAGCCGTTTCGCCCTTCGGATCCGACGAGGTTGCTCGCGAGGATTTCATGTCGGACAACGAAGTGCGTCACCGGGAGCTCGCCGCGACCAGCGCTGCAATTCCGCTGGCGTCGAGATCGCAGGAGTATGCGGATCCTGAAACGCGCCGAGAGATGATGATTGCGGAGGCCCCGAGCGAGGCCAACCCTTTTTTGACGCGGAAAAACCGTCTGCGTCGCGCAAATTTCCTGATGCGGCAGGACAATATCGCGTCGCCGCAGCCAGCGCTGTCTGAAGCTGCTGCTCCCGCCGCCGCCCATGCGGCCAAGCCGGAAGAAGCGACGCAGGTAACCTACCGGTTCGATGGAAAGCGCCAACGCACGCCCATTTTGAAACCGCGTTTCAACTAGGTCGCATCACACCACGTGTCTGAGGCGCTTCCCTCGGGGAGCGCCTCTCGGCTTTGTTGGAGATTGAGCTTCCGGCAACTCATCCCTACATAAAGGGCCATGGCAACACCGACCATCGCCGAACTGAATGACCGCGCCCGCGATATTTTCCGCCTTGTGGTGGAAAATTATCTCGGCACCGGCGTGCCGGTCGGGTCCCGAACGATCAGCCAGCTTCCCGGCCTCAATCTGTCTCCCGCATCTATCCGCAATGTCATGCAGGATCTGGAGGAATCGGGTCTTCTTTCGGCCCCCCATGTTTCGGCCGGGCGAATGCCCACGGAAATGGGTCTGCGCATGTTTATCGACGGCATGATGCAGGTGGCGGAGCCCTCCGTCGAGGAACGCCGCGTTATCGAGCAGCAGGTGGGCGAAAGCGGCCCCATCGAAGATGCGCTGGCCGCGGCGTCGACGGTATTGTCGGGCCTTTCCGCATGCGCGGGCATGGTGCTGGTCCCGCGACGCGAGGCCGCCTTGCGGCAGTTCAGCTTCGTTCCGTTGGGCGGCGATGGAACGCGCGACGGCAGCGCACAGGCTCTTGCCGTGCTGGTCGGCGCGGACGGCAGCGTCGAAAACCGGATCGTCGATCTTCCTGCCGGAACAACCGCTTCGGCTCTGACCGAGGCGGGCAATTATATATCCGATCGCTTAAGCGGTCTCACCTTGCGCGAAGCTCAGGCGCGCCTCGCTTCAGAGCTGTCGAATGACCGCGCTGCGCTCGACGAGGCAGCGCGCGGCCTTATCGAACGCGGCCTGGCAAGCTGGAGCAACGATGCCGCCGAACGGCCCGTGCTGATCGTACGCGGGCAGGCCAATCTTATTGATGAGCATGCGTCGGCGGATCTGGAACGGGTGCGTCAGCTGCTCGGCGATCTGGAAGGGAAGCAGGAAATTTCGCGTCTGATGGAGGGCGCGTTGGCGGCGTCTGCAACGAAAATCTTCATCGGATCGGAAAACAAGCTCTTTTCCTTGTCGGGATCTTCCGTCATAGCCGCGCCCTATCGTGACGGGGACGATCGGGTTGTCGGCGTGGTCGGTGTTATTGGCCCCACACGCTTGAACTATGCGCGGGTGATCCCCATGGTGGATTTCACAGCACAGACGCTTTCGAGATTGATGAGATGAGTAACGAGAATATCGATATGCCCAAGCCAGAAGATGAAATTAACGCCGAGCAGGCAGCGGAAACGGAAAGTGCGGCAGAGGCTGCCGACGCGGTAGACACGCGGCTGGACGAACTGGAGCAGGAGCTGGAGACAGCGCGGCAGGACATTCTTTATGCGCATGCCGAAACGCAGAATGTTCGGCGCAGGCTGGAGAAAGAACTGGGCGATGCGCGCGCCTATGCCGCGACATCCTTTGCCCGCGACATATTATCGGTGGCCGATAACCTGGGCCGTGCGCTCGATGCCATCCCCGCCGAGCTGCGGGATGATGACAAGTTCAAGGGCCTTGTTGCGGGACTGGAGGCGACCGGCAAGGAACTGTCCAGCGTGTTCGGTCGTCACGGCATTGAGAAGGTGAAGGCGCTGGGCGAAACTCTGGACCCCAATCTGCATCAGGCGATGATGGAAGTGCCGCATGCCGACGCCGAGCCCGGCACCATCGTGCAGGAAATGCAGGCCGGATACCGCATCAAGGAACGGTTGCTGCGCCCGGCGCTGGTGGGCGTCGCCAAGAAGCCGGATTAGGACCAAGCGAGCCCCTCACAAGGCGGCCTTCGCAACAAAACACGGTTCTGTGCATTGGTTCCTGTAGAGATATGGGAGTGATGCAATGAAAAAGCTTTTATTTGCCCTGACCGCCGCGCCGCTGATGGCACTTGGCGCGTGCGCTGACAATTACGCGGTTGAAGGCGCTGCGGCCGGTGCTGCCGGCGGTGCGTTGCTGGGAGGCGAGGAAGGCGCGGCGATCGGCGCTGCGGCTGGCGGCGTCGTGGGTTCGCAGATCAAGAAGGACGGCGATTGCGACGGCTATGATCGAAACGGACGCCTTGATCCCGATTGCTATGGCCGGGACGGCTATCCGCGCCGCTAAACGATACCGGTAGAAGGTAAAAAGGGCAGCAGCGCTTCGAGCTCGTCTCGGGGCGCTGCGCCTGCTGGCGTGACGCCTTTGCGATAGAGGAAGGCGTGGCGTACGATCTCCGCCTGCTGCTCAATGCCATACCATTCGAAGGGCTGTCCCGCTTTTAACCGATATTCATAACGGCACCAGGGATGGCGCATCAGCGGCAGCCACCATTTGCCGCGTTTTTGCGCCTGCCACACATGGGTCATCTCGTGTATGAAGTGGGCCTGTAGCCCCAGACTCTGATCACAAAAATTTGCGCAATATGCCCCGCTGCGGGGATGAAACCAGAGATCGCCATCGGGCGACATGGTGTGCGTGGGCGGGTGAAACCACCACCAGCGCCGGTGATGCATCCTCACCCTGTCATAATCGATGGCGTCGCCGAACATGGAGGCGGCCAGATGCCGCTCGTCCGGCGTCAATCGACGGCTTGTCACGCGGATCTTCTATTCGTCGTCGCTTTCGGTTTCATTCAATGGCATCGCCATGTTCCCCATGCCGCCTGCGGTCGCCGCACCGCCACCGGCTTTCTGGATCGGGGCATCGACGATCAGGCGATCACCGTTGGAAAACACCATGGTGAAGGTCATCTTGCCATAATCGACGACTGCGGGATTGACGTCGAACAGCATCACATGCAGCCCTCCCGGCGCAAACTTGACCTCCGTCTCGGCCGGCACATCAACCGACTGAACGGACTGCATCGACATCATGCCATCCTTCATGGCGCTCTTGTGCATTTCGACGCGTACCGCGCCCTCGGTTGTCACCTGCAACAGTTTCACGGGTTCAGCGCCGCCATGAATGGTGAAATAGGCGGCCGACGGCGCGGCGGGATTGGCGTTCAGCTTAACCCATGCCTGATCGACATAGAGCGGCGCGGGGTCGGCGCAGGATACGAGCGCGAATGGAGCGGCAATGGCAGCAATGGCAGGGGCGAACGGATGGAAACGCATAATCATATCCTTTGAAATCTGTCCCATTTTCGACTTTGATACGATGCTAGGCGCTTCACCACCTTGTGCCAAGCGAAAGCGCCCCTATATCGCATCACGAACGGGCGGTTTTCCGGCTCAGCATGAGCGGACGACGGCCCTCAATCGCTGAACATT
>CAYGOH010000033.1:0-16377 GCA_964351385.1 uncultured Sphingobium sp.
TGACTCCAAGGTCATTCGAAAAGTCGCGCGTCATATCCTCGAATCGCTCGACATCAGTGTTACCGAAGCATGCGACGGTCGGGATGCCCTGACCCAGTGTCAGAGCACAGACCATGATGTTGTCCTGCTCGACTGGAACATGCCTGTGATGAGCGGCATGGAATTTCTGCAGGAATTGCAGGCGACCAAGGCGACCCGGCCCAAGGTGATTTTCTGCACTACCGAAAATGGCCTCGGTCACATCAAGGCCGCGCTTGAGGCGGGTGCCGACGAATATGTGATGAAGCCATTCGACCGCGATACGCTGGAGAGCAAATTACAGCTTGTTGGCGTCATCTGACCATCAAACCCTTACCTTTCAATTTCTTCTTCTTTTAGGGCGTCGCCATGTCGGCAATTCTTCCCGAAAGGGCATGGCAACGGACAGGCGGGACGTCGTTTAAGGTTCTGATGGTTGACGACTCGATCGTCATGCGGTCGATCGTTGAACGCATTCTCGATACCTGCCAGGACGTGGACTTGGTCGGCAAGGTTGCCACGACCGCCGATGCCTTCGCATTTCTGAACTCGCATCAGGTCGATATCGTCCTGCTGGATCATGAAATGCCAAGCCAGAAGGGGCTCGATGCCCTTCCGGACATGATCACCGCCGCCAAGGGCGCCCATGTCGTCATGCTGTCCTCTCATTGCAAGCGGGGCAGCAAAGTCGCTGTCTCGGCGCTATCAATGGGCGCGAGCGATGCGATAGAGAAACCTGTTCGCGGCGAAGCCGGCGCGGCTTTCGGGGATGACCTCCTGTTTCGTCTTCGCCGTCTTGCCCGATCCAGAGGCAGCGGCAAAAATCATCTGGGGCATTCGACATTTCGCGCTTTCCCGAGTGGATTTTCCCTGAGCTGCATCGGAATAGGCGCGTCTACCGGCGGAATTCATACACTCGGGGAGCTGCTGGCGGGTTTGACGGAAAAGCCCGGAGTGCCAATCCTGATCACGCAGCACCTGCCGGAAACCTTTATTCCCTATTATGCACAGCAGGTCGGCCGGATGACCAATTTGCCGGTGTGCGTTGTCCACGCGGGACAATTGCTGGAAGCGGACAGAATCTACATCGCCTCTGGAAATAGCAGCCTATCCTGCAGGCGCGACGGTGGGCAGGTTCGCGTTGTGCTGTCGCCTGACCGCGACCCTATCACCAATGCGCGGCCTTCGGTAAATCACATGTTTTCGGCTATCGCAGAGTGCTTTGGTGAAGGCGCGCTGGGGATTGTGCTGACAGGCATCGGGCGCGACGGTACCGCTGGCGCTCGCAGGATAGTGGAATCCGGCGGTGTGGTGATCGCGCAGGATCGCGAAAGCAGCGTCGTCTGGGGTATGCCGGGGTCGGTGACCCGGGCGGGCCTGGCCTGCGCCAATCTGCGGCCAAGCGACATGTTTGCCTATCTCCGCGAACAATGTGAGGTGCGGGCATGAAGGAGGGCGCGCTTACCCAGTCGATGCGGCTGTTGGCCAATCTGCTGGAAACCAGAACTGGCCAGGTCTTGTCGGAAAACAGGCTGTGGCGGCTTGAAACATCGCTTCGGCCCATAGTCCGCGCGCATGGCATGACAACGCTGGACGAGCTGGTGGCCTCGGTGATGTCGAACCTGAACGGCCCGCTGGCTGACGCCGCCGTCAACGCACTGCTGAATAACGAAACCAGTTTTTTCCGGGATCCCCATATTTTCCGGATGCTCGCCCAGGAATTATTGCCTGCATTTGTCGCCGACGCTGAAGGGCGTGGGGCGGAACGCGTGGTGAAAGGGTGGTGCGCAGGCTGCTCGACCGGGCAGGAGGCATTCTCGCTGGCGATGATGTTCCAGAATAGCAAGGCCAACTGGCCGGGGTGGCGTATGCAGATATTGGCGACGGACGTGTCCGGCGCTGTCATCGAAAAGGCGAAATCCGGCCTGATATCGCAGATGGACGCCCAAAGAGGGCTCGCCATCAACGATTTGCTCAAATGGATGACGCCGGCCGGCGACGATTGGAGAATGGACAACGCGCTACGGCGAATGATCGACTTTCGTGTCGACAATTTGTTCAGGCCTGCGGCTCCGGCCGGCGAATATGATCTGATTTTGTGCCGTAACGTCATGCTCTATTTCAATGCGGAGCGTAAAAAGACGCTGTTCGAAACGCTGGCGGGGCATTGTGCTCCTGGCGGGCATCTCCTGCTGGGCGCGGGAGAGACGGTCATGGGGCTGACCACCGATTTCGTAACGAGCCCGCACTATCGCGGCACTTATCAACGGATCAGGTCGCCGCTCGCCGCCGAGGGCCTGTAAATCGTACGAACAGGCGTCGTCCAGCACCATTCCCGCTTGATCGCAATGCCGGTGTCAGCAATGGTTGCCCCCGTCGAGACATTATTCTATGCGCGCTCGACCTCGTGGCGGTGACAAGGGATGGTGTGAGAGAACAGCTTTCGCCCAATTTCGATGAACGCAAGTTGCCGATCAGCATGCTGGTTCTGCATTATACGGGCATGCCCGATGCACAGAGCGCAATCGACTGGCTTGCCAACCCTGAATCGAAGGTTTCCGCGCACTACGTCGTGACCGAGGCCGGTGAAGTCATCCGCATGGTGGCGGAGACCAAGCGCGCATGGCATGCAGGGCGCAGCTGGTGGCGGGGCATCAGCGACATTAACTCCGCCAGCATCGGTGTCGAGATCGTCAATCCGGGCCATGAGTGGGGCTATCGGGATTTCCCAGACGCGCAGATCGACGCGCTGATCCCGTTGATGCACGAAATCATTCAGCGGCATGGCATCACGCGCGGCAATGTGGTCGGCCATTCGGACGTTGCGCCCGATCGCAAGGTCGATCCCGGCGAGCTGTTCCCATGGTGGCGGCTGGCGCGCTTGCGCCTCGCGCTGCCGCGACCGACCAAGCACCTGATGGATCCGCTCTGGTCCGATAGCGCCTTCATGCTGGCGCTCGAACGCTTCGGTTATGATATCAAGGAACCGGAAGCGGCCGTGCGCGCGTTTCAGCGTCGCTTTCGCCCCGAAATGATGGACGGGATCATCGACGGTGAATGCCGCGCGATATTATTGGCGCTGCTGTTGCCCAAGCCGACCGGCGACGAGTGACTTCCCTTTATCGTTGTGGTTCACTATACGCGCCAATGCCAGAGGGTCGGGCGGTCGCGGCTTGTGCAAACAAGGCGAGGAAAGTCCGGGCTCCACGAAACAACGGTGCCAGTTAACTGCTGGCTGGGGAAACCCAAGGGACAGTGCAACAGAAAGCAGGTAGCAACGGCTTCGGCCATGTTACAGTGAAAGGGTGCGGTAAGAGCGCACCGCGTTCCCGGCAACGGCGAACGGCACGGTAAACCCCACCGGGAGCAAGACCGAATAGGGATGGCGCGCCATGCGGCAACGCGCGGCAGGGTGTTTCGCCCCAGACCATCCGGGTTGGTTGCTTGAGGGCAGGAGCGATCCTGCCCCTAGAGGAATGGCCGCCCATCCGCCCGTGCGTCCCTATGGGATACGGCGGCGCGGTGGACAGAACCCGGCTTACAGACCCTCTGGCCATTTTCGGTGTGATTTCGCCCATGCCGGGCTGCGAATGGCGCGTCTCTCCGCTTCCGGTGCTCACGTACCTATAAGTACGCTGCGCTCCGGTTCTCGATACGCACAATTCTCGCCTCGCCCTGAGCAAAATCACACCGAAAATGCGAAAACATCTCCCGCCATCTTCCTTCTGACATGTCCACGCACTACACTATATGTCTTATGGCAAGACCGGGACGTAGAAATGACTGGGGCTTTCCCCGCTGGGGCGGCTATGGCAGCGAGCGCGCGGCGCAGCAGGTACGCCTGTGTGACCGGCATGGCTGCGATCAGCCCGGCGATTGCCCCGCGCCCAAATCGCCCAACAGCCCCGAGCGCTGGTATTTCTGCCAGGCGCATGCCGCAGAATATAACAAGGGCTGGGATTATTTTCAGGGGCTCGACGAAGAAGAAAAGGCGCAGCGCGAACATAATGAGCGGCGTAACGCCAGCGGTTTTTCCGGCGGCACTTTCTACGGTTGGGGCGCGCCGGGCGACGGTACGCGCAGCCGCGACGAAGTGCGCGCGCTGGAGATTCTGGAGCTGGAGGTCGATGCCGATTTCGAGGCCGTGCGCAAAAGCTGGCGGCGTCTGGCCAAGGTGAACCACCCCGATGTGAAGCCGGACGACAAGGAAGCCGCGCTCAAATTTCAGGCAATCCAAGCCGCCTATGACGTATTGAAAGCGGCTGAGGAACGCCGGACCTGGAAGCCCTAGCCTGGCCCGGGCTGCCCGCAAAACACCCAATATATTTGTCTGACTCAGCGTGAAGTGCTAATTTGCCTCCAGTGCGCGGCTGGTCCGCCCTATGCGGACTGCAATGCTCCGGAGTGCCGGGGACTGTTCCGGTATCCTCCAGACTTGCGATGATGATCGCCTGACATATCGGACGGCGATCGCTGCGAATGCCGCGGCCCGGACTGGAGACTGGCAATGAGAAGATTAGGAGAAGAGGTGCATCTCGACAGCGACGAAGCGCGCGCGGGCGATACCCCGCATATTGTGCGCTACGTTCTGGCTTTCGGTCTTTTGCTGGCGATAGTGGCGATGTCGTTGACGTGGATCACCGGCGCGGTTTCACTCATGCCCTCGCGCGGCGATCCGGTGACGGCCGAAGAGCACGCGCTCGGTGGATAACACGCTATCCCTCAGGTGGTGGCGTCACATAGGTTGAGCTGGTTCGCCGCCGCCATCGCGATTTCGAAGGATTGCTTGCGCGCCTCACTGTCGTAGATCATGCCGCTGACGATTACCTCGTCGGCCCGTGTGCGACGGAGGAAAGCGGCAAGATCGCGCTCGACATCTTCCTGAGTGCCGATGCTGGCGCATTGCTGGACATGGGCCAGCATCGCTTGCGCCTGCATCGGGAGCATGTCGCGATAGCCTTCGACTGGCGGTTTGAGGCGGCCCGGAGTTCCGGTGCGCAGCGCGACGAAAGTCTGCATCTGTGATGTTGCGATCAACTCCGCCTCTTCCCGCGTGTCAGCGGCAAAGATATTAAATCCGGCCATGACATAGGGCTGGCGCAGGTGCGGCGAAGGTTTGAAATCGCGCCGATAGATTGTGAGCGCTTCATCCAGCGCGTCCGGCGCGAAATGCGAGGCGAAGGCATAGGGAAGGCCGAGATGCGCGGCGAGTTGCGCGCCATAAAGGCTGGACCCCAAAATCCAGAGTTCCGGGTTCGCTCCTGCGCCCGGCGTTGCCTGAAAGCCCGTTTGATCATCGCCGGCGAAATAGGCTTGCAGTTCCTGTATGTCGCGTGGGAAGCTTTCCGCGCCGCTCATCAGATTGCGTCGCATCGCCTGAGCGGTCCGTTGGTCCGACCCCGGCGCGCGTCCCAGTCCTAAATCGATCCGTCCGGGAAACAGCGCGTCGAGCGTACCGAACTGCTCGGCAATGGCGAGTGGCGCATGATTGGGCAGCATGATGCCGCCTGCGCCGATACGAATTGTCGAGGTCGCCGCGCCAATATGGGCGAGGACGACCGATGTTGCGGCAGATGCGATGCCCGGCATCCCATGATGTTCGGCAGTCCAGTATCGTGCATAGCCCAAACGCTCTGCATGCGCGGCCAGATCGGCAGCGCGGGCAAGGGCTTCCGTAACGGTGCCGCCTTCAATAACAGGCACCAGATCGAGCAGGGAGAGTTTTGTCATTAGACCTATATGGGTGCAGCAGATCGTGTCGTCACCCCTTTGCGTCTGATAAAATCCGCGCTATCGCGCCGAAAATGAACGATGCCCAAGCAAATGCACCGCGATCACCACTCCCGGATGGGACCGGTGCGAGCCTTATGGCGCCACTGCGCGAACCGTTGTTCAGGCGCATCTGGATATCGAGCCTGTTATCGAACTTTGGCTTACTTGTCGTCAGCATCGCTGCGGCATGGGAGATGACGCGGTTGAGCGGCGACCCGTCCCTGGTCGCGTTGGTTCAGTCTGCGATCATGTCTCCGTTCATGATATTTTCGATGTTGGCTGGTGCGCTTGCCGACATATTCGATCGGCGGAAGATTGGCTTGTTCGCCCTGGTTTTTCCAGCTGCTGGCACGTTGGGTCTGACACTCTTTACCGTGTTGGGGATTGCGACACCCTACGCGCTTTTGGCCTTCTGTTTTCTCGTCGGTCTGGGCCTCGCGATTTTCAGCCCTGCCTGGCAAGCTTCGGTCGGTGAGCAGGTCTCGCGACGCATGCTGCCCGCAGCGATTGCGTTGAATGGCATCAGTTTCAATGTTGCCAGGGCAATCGGTCCGGCAATTGGCGGCACGCTGGTGGCTACCGCCGGAACAGCGGCCGCGTTTGGCGCCAGTTTCGCTCTTTACGTCCCGCTTTTCTTCGCTCTTCTCTTCTGGCGGCGCGCGCAGGAGCCGTCTCGTCTGCCTCCCGAGAAGCTGCGCGGCGCGCTGGCTGCGGGATTGCGTTACGCCTATTATTCGCCGGGCTTGAAGCGCATATTGGTGCGCGTATTCACCATCTCATTTGCTCTTGCCGCTTTGCAGGCGCTCATTCCGTTGATCGCGCGTGATGTCTTACATGGAGGGGCGGATCTTTATGGCCTCTTGCTCTCAAGCATTGGTGCCGGCTCGATCGGCGGAGCGCTCCTTGTTTCGCGACTTCAGGCGAAATATGAGCCAGAGACGTTGCTGCGCGTCGCGATGGTTTTGATCGCCATTGCTATTGCCGGGGTCGGGTTCAGCCGGTCTCCGCTGCTCACCATAGTGCTGCTTGCCTTGGCGGGCGCTTGCTGGATGACGTCTGTGACGGTTCTCAACGTGCTCGTTCAAATGGGCGCGCCGCGCTGGGTAACGGCGCGCGCGCTGGGGTTGTTTCAAACGATGTTCGCCGGGGGTACGGCATTGGGGAGCTGGACCTGGGGTGAGTTTGCTTCGACGTCGGGGCTCACGACGGCCATGCTGTTGGCCGCAGGTGCGATGATCCTTTTCCTTGGCATCGGGCTGTTCGATCCCATTCTGCGTGCGGACGGTCATTCCAGCCCACCGGGAGAGATGCGCCCAGACCCCGATATCGCATTGGCCATTACTGGCCGCAGCGGTCCGATCATGATGGAGCTGGAATATCGGATAGAGCCCGCAAAAGCTCGAGACTTCTACCGCCAGGTGTCCGCGCTGGGCCGCGTCAAGCAGCGTAACGGCGCACGCATGTGGGTAATAGCCCGCGATCTTCACGATCCGACAATATGGATTGAGCGATACCGCTATGCGACCTGGGATGATTTCCTGCGCAATCGCAATCGCGACACCGAGGCAGAACGCAACCTGCAGTCCGAAGTCGTCGCGATGTCCGAGGGTGGCGAGGTCGGCATCAGGCGATATCTTGATCGGCCTGTCGGCTCGGTCCGCTGGAACGAGGAAGCGCCCGATCGTGTAGAAGGCGATTATCTGCCGCCGCCAATCAGCTAGCGAGGGCCAGGGCCTTACGAATAACGCTGCGCCGTTTCGCGGATCAGCGCGATCATGTTGTGGATGCCCTGTGTCCGGTTCGACGAGAGCTGGTTCTTCAGATCGAACGGTGCCAGTTCCCCTTCGATGTCCGCCCCCGCCACGTCAGCCGGCGCCTTGTCCTGCACCGTTTTGAGCACCAGCGCGATAATGCCCTTGGTGATGGCGGCATTGCTGTCGGCCAGGAAATGCAGGCGGCCATCGTCCAGTCGGGTGGGGTACACCCACACGGCCGCCGAGCATCCGCGCACCAGCGTCGCGTCGGTCTTGAGCGGATCGGGCATCGGCTCGAGGTCTCGGCCCAGGTCGATCAACAGGCGATAGCGGTCATCGGCGTCGAGGAACTCATATTCCTCATAAATATCAGAAAGTACGGTCATCCCGCCCATATAGCGATAATCGCCCCAGTGAAAAGCGACGTGTGGCGCGGTGCCGTTTCCGGCACCGCGCATCCCCTGTGTTTCATACTGCTTTAGAGAGGGTTTGGCCCTCAGCGCAGGCTGTCGATTTCGCGCGCCAGGCGGGCATTGGAGCTGGTGTAATGCACCTCGATGTCTGCCAGGCGACGATCGATGTCGCGAAAGCGTGAGCGAACATCGCGGGTGGTCCGCGCGGGATTGGCGCGGACGCCCTGCCAGAACTTGGCTTCCTCGGCGTCTTCATACAAGCCGTAGGGCTTGGCCTCTGCCATCCACGCGACAATGAAATAGGCGATCAGCGTCCATGGGAAACCGCCCATGATGGTCAGAACAATCGCTGCGACACGGATCCACAGAACGTCGATGCCGGTATAGTCCGCGAGACCGGAGCACACGCCCGACCATTTCGCATTTTGCTTGTCGAGGTAAAATTTGGTGCGACGGGCGGTCATGTCAGTTGCTCCTGTGATAGCCGGCCGGGTCAACCGATGCCGGGCCATGATGGGGTTTGTAGTCGGGCCTGAAGTCAGGATGATCGGCGGCAACGATGCGCTCGATCGTGATGAGCCGTTCCTCAAGCCGCCGGGCTGTGTCGTGGAGGCTGTCGAGCAGATCTTCGTCCTCGCGCGTCAGGCTGGAGGAGGTTTTCCACTTGGTCACATAATGGAAGATCAGCCAGGGCAGGCCGATGAACAGCATGCCCACGACGACAATCGGGAGAAAAACGTCTTCCATCATCCCTCATCCTCTTTTGTGCTCTCATGCGCCGGTGCAGGATTTCCTGACCTGGCCTTGAGAGCGGCCAGTTCCGCTTCGACCTGATCGCTCATGCGCAGCTCGGCGATCTCTTCCTCCAGCGTTTTGGGCTGTCCGCCCAGCGCCATCGCTTCGGCATGGCCCTCGGCCAGATCGACGCGACGTTCGAGCATTTCGAAGCGCGCAAAGGCCTCGCGCGTCCGCTCGCCGGCATACATTTCACGCAGGCGAAGGCGATTTTGCGCGCCTTCCATCCGCTTTACAAGGCTGTTCTGCCGCGCGCGCGCCTCCTGCAGCTTGGCCTGCAGCTTGGCGATGTCACCCTCTGCGGCCTTGAGCGCATCGTCCAGTTCGGCAATCTCGCCTTCCAGCTGAGTCGCCATGTCGGAGGCCTTCTGTTTTTCGACGAGCGCCGCCTTGGCGAGGTCCTCGCGGTCCTTGGAGAGGGCAAGCTCGGCCTTTTCGGTCCAGTTGGCCTGCGCCACCTGAAGCTTGCCGATCGCACGACGCATTTCCTTCTGGTCTGCAATGGTGCGTGCAGCCGAGGCCCGCACCTCCACCAGTGTTTCCTCCATTTCGAGGATGATCATGCGAATCATCTTGGCCGGGTCTTCCGCGCGATCGAGCATGTCGGTCACGTTGGCGGCGATGATGTCGCGGGTGCGGGAAAAGATACCCATTTCGATGTACTCCTTTACGATATCACTATCTCGTTTGCCGGGACGGAGTGCAAGGGACGTTGAATGTACTCCGCCCCGGCTGATCGGGGAGTGGGCCGGGGCCGCACTCCCAGCAGAGCGCTCAGCTGTCGGGCTGCTGGGCGGTCGTTGAATTGGCGAGCATCACTTTCTGATCGCCGATATAGGCGGCCACGAGCTTCTGGCCGGCGCGCTGATGAGCAGGCTGCACCTGTTCGTTGAACCCCAGCACCATCGCGATGGTGCGGCTGTTCGCGGTAGCCGGATAGGTGACCTGCTGCGCGGTGCGGATCGCCTCACGGTCGAAAGCAGCAATGCCGCTCGACTTGACCACATCAACCGATTGGACGGCGCCCTCGGCGCTGATCGTTACGGCAAGCGTCGCGACGCCATGACGGCCTTGTTTGGCGGTGACGGGCATACGCATTTTCTGGGCGATGCCTGCCTCCACATTGGCCCGGTATTCATTGTTGGTTTCCGCCTTGGCCGCCGAAACGGTGACGAAGGTCATGGCAATGGCGAGGGCCCCGGCTGCGGCGCGTGTCAGAGCGTTGGAAAGAAAAATGTTGCTGTCGGTCATGATAATTCCCCTGTTTCTAAAAGCTCTTGGTCAAAATTTGATCGGTGAGCCTCATTCGCTTTCGGCTCATGCCAACTGAATTGCATGGGGCGTGCCAATTTCAGGAAAGGGCGGTTTTCTGCGAATTTTCGGCCAAGTGCCCATATCAGGCGCATAATATCATTTGCTATAAATCAGTAAAAAATGCTAATTAATGGGATTATGGACCGTCAGAGCTTCATCGGCCAGTCAACGCCTTTCCTCGACGCGATAGAGCTGGCGGGGCGCGCGGCCCTGCTCGACCGGCCCGTGCTCGTGATCGGGGAGCGTGGCACGGGCAAGGAACTGGTGGCTCAGCGCCTGCACCACCTCTCCCAACGCTGGGACAAGCCGCTGGTGACGATGAATTGCGCGGCGCTGCCTGAAACGCTGATCGAGGCGGAATTATTTGGCCATGAGGCAGGCGCGTTCACCGGCGCGACGCGCGCGCGGGCCGGACGGTTTGAGGAAGCGGACGGTGGCACCCTGTTTCTCGACGAGTTGGGCACGCTGTCGATGGCCGCACAGGAACGGCTGCTGCGCGTGATCGAATATGGTGAGGTCACACGCATCGGCGCATCGCGTGCGATGACCGTCGATGTGCGGATCGTCGCGGCGACCAATGAGAATCTTCCTGTCGCTGCCGAGCGCGGCACATTTCGCGCCGATCTGCTGGATCGCCTGAGCTTCGAGGTAATCACGCTGCCGCCGTTGCGAGCGCGCGAAGGGGATGTCGAGGTGCTCGCCGACTATTTCGGCAGGCGCATGGCGTCGGAGATCGGCTGGCTGGAATGGCCGGGTTTCGCGCCCGCCCTGCTCGCGCAAATGGAAGCCTATGCCTGGCCGGGCAATGTCAGGGAACTGCGCAATGTCGTCGAGCGTGCCGTCTACCGCTGGCCGGAGGAGGCGCAGCCGGTTGAGGAGATGACGCTCGACCCGTTCGAGTCGCCATGGGCGCCGAGGGCATCCACCGGGTTTGCGCCCGCTGAAGAGGCCGCCGACGTGCAGCCGGTCGAGAAACCGGGACCGGCCGTGGCCGAGTGTGTCGATGATCTGAAGCAAGCTGTCGCTGCCTATGAGCGATCGCTGGTCGAAAACGCTCTTTCGAGATATCGCCATAATCAACGGGCGGCGGCCAAGGCGCTGAAGCTCAGTTATGACCAGTTCCGCCATTGCCTGCGCAAGCACGGCCTTCTGGGCGGTAAAAGCAGCGGGTAATGCATAGGTGAAAAGCCCCGGCTGGCTTTTCGTCCAACCGGGGCCGCAAAAATTATCCTGAAAGCGGTGTCAGCCGAGGTTGGCGTTCACCATGCAATAGAACATCGGCAGCGACAGCAGCACGTTGGTGCGGCTGAACATCATCGCCGTCGTGCCCGCGCTGGCCTTTGCCTCATCGCTCGCCTCAACGATGCCGAGCACTTTTTTCTGGCACGGCCAGATCACGAACCAGACGTTGGCCGCCATGATGAGCGCCAGCCACATGCCGGTTCCGATCAGCTGATAGCCCGGCTGCAATGTCAACGCTTCGACCAGATAGCCGGTCAGGTGGGCGACGATCAGGCCGGTCAATACGGTGAAGGCCGCGCCCCAGCGGAAAAAGAACAGTACCGATGGCGCGATATGCTTGCCGATCGCCGGTTTCAGTTCGGCTGGAATTTTCGGCATGGTCGGCACCTGCACGAAATTGAGATAATAAAGCAGGCCGATCCAAAGCACGCCGAAGAACAGGTGTGCCCAACGGAACAGGGCGTTCACTATTTCACCGGGCTGTCCGATGCCGACGATAACCGCGACCGTCAACAACAGGCTGACAATCAGAACGAGATGTAAATTACCAAAAAATTTTGCCATGGCTTCCCCCAAAGATTTTATCTGCGAACACGATGAACCGTGCTTTTGCGTAGACCAGTTTAAGATATTGGGGTTTGAAAGTCACATGGTTAATCAGGGATGCCGAAGCGGCCATGATTCGCCATGTTGCAAGGCGGCATAAATTTCCTAAATGAATTGGACCCTCCCCGCATGTGATGCGTTGCCGTTGCATGACGCCCTCATTTTAAACCGAATTACAGGAGCATCTCATGGCCTTCAAACTTCCCGAACTGCCTTATGCAAAGGACGCTTTTGGCGATCTTATCAGCGCCGAAACTTTCGATTACCATCATGGCAAGCACCACAACGCCTATGTCACAAAAGCCAATGAACTGGTTGAGGCTGATGCTGCGCTGCAAGGCAAATCCCTTGTTGAGCTGATCGAACTGTCGAAGGGTGGGGCTAAGCCGGGCCTGTTCAACCAGGTCGGCCAGATCTGGAATCACACATTTTACTGGCATAGCCTGTCGCCGGAACAAACCAAGCCGAGCGAAGAGCTGCAGGCCAAGATCGACGAAGCTTTCGGCGGCACCGATGCTCTGATCGATAAGCTGAAAGCCGAAGCCGTCGGTCATTTTGCAAGTGGCTGGGCGGCGCTCGTTCTCAACAAGGACGGCAAGCTGGAAGTCACATCCTATCATGACGCCGATACGCCGGTCGCGCATGACGTGAAGCCGCTCTTTATTCTCGATGTGTGGGAACATGCCTATTATATCGATTATCGCAATGCGCGTCCGAACTATGCGGAAGCCATTCTGAAGAAGGCCATCAACTGGAACTTCGTATCGCAGAACCTTGACGGTGAGGGCGTGTCGCGCGCCGATCAGAAAGTGTCGGAAATGGCCTGACACGCGCGCCAAGCGTTGTTATGTCTGGAGGGCCGCTCGCAAGGGCGGCCTTCTGTTTTAAATACCAATTGGATAGCGCGATGAACGAAAAGCTCAATTTTACCTTCACCGAGGATGAGGCCGAAATCCTTGTCGATGCACTGGACGCCGACATGGAAGGGTATGAGGACTCGATCAAGGACGCGCGCGCCAACGGCAACCGTTCCGATGTCGTCACCTTTTCCGAGGCAGCAGAGCGCATAAAGGCGGTGCGGGACAAGATCAAGGCGAAGCTCGGCGACGAGGACTGACTGGTGCCGGGCGCGATCAAGCCTTTTCTGCTGGGGGCAGCCGTGCTGGTGACGTCACCGGCGCTTGCTGCAACGCCCCAGGAGAATGTGGCGTGGGATATCGTCGCCGACCTCACCACACAGGTTGGGCAGCGACTCGCCGGGACCGAGGCTGAGGCGCGTGCGCGCGACTGGGCCAAGGAAAGGCTGGTCGCGTTGGGCTTCTCCAACGTCGCGGTCGAACCGTTCACGATGCGCGGCTATGTGCGAGGCGAAGATCGTGCGAGCCTCATCGCACCCTATCCCCAAAAACTGGCGATTACCGCTTTAGGCTATAGCGGTGCGACACCGGCCAAGGGCATCGAAGGCGAGCTAGTCTATTTCCCGACGCTCGATGCGCTCAAGGCGGCACCGGCAGGGGCGTTGAAAGGCAGGATCGCCTATATTGACCATGCAATGAAGGCCAATCAGGACGGTAGCGGATATGGCCCCTATGGCAACGTCCGCCGTCAGGGCCCCGCCATTGCGGCGGCAAAAGGCGCCATGGCGACCATCATCCGCTCTGTAGGGACCGATAGCCATCGCAATCCGCATGCGGGGGCGACCAGCTGGCCAGAGGATGTAAAGCCCATCCCGGCGGGGGCTATCTCCAACCCCGATGCAGACCAGATCGCCCGCATTGCGGCAACCGGCAAACCGATGCGCGTGGCACTCACGCTGACGGGCGTGACAAAGGACAAGTTGCCGTCGGGCAATGTCATTGCGGACCTTCCGGGGCGCGATCCGTCGCTGCCGATAATCCTTGTCGGTTGTCATCTAGATAGCTGGGACCTGGGGACCGGCGCGATCGACGACGCTTCAGGCTGCGCGATCGTAACCGCCGCAGCGTTAAGAGCGCAGGCGGGCGGCAAAACGCTGCGCACCATCCGCGTGTTATGGGCGGGCAGCGAAGAACTGGGCGGCTATGGCGGCGAAGCCTATGCGCAAAAGCATGCCGACGAACCGCATGCGCTTGGCATGGAGAGCGATTTCGGCGCGGACCGGATCTGGGCCGTCAAGATGAAGCTTGGACCGGAAGGCGACACGCTGAGCGACAAGATCGTCATGGCGCTCGGTCCGATGGGAATCGTTCATGCCAAAGGTGAACCCTATGCCGGCACCGATGTTGAGCCCATGGTGGACCGGCAGAAGCTGGCGGTGATCGGCCTGCAGCAGGATGGATCGCGCTATTTCGACCTGCACCACACGCCGGACGATACGCTGGATAAAATAGACCCGGCTCAGCTTGAGCAGAATGTCGCTGCATGGACAGCAGTGCTGGCGATTGTTGCCAATGAACCGGGCACGATCAAGGGCGAATGATCAGCCCTGAATGATCACCCCTGCGGCGGATCACCTTGGGCGGCTGCTTCCTCGGCGCCACCTTTCTCCAGATTGAGGCCATGCTTCATCAGCATCGGGATATTGGCAGCGGCGAACAGGAACGACACAATCGACACGCCCCAGACCTTGACCGACAGCCATGCGTCGAAGCTCAACGATGCGCGCATCACCTCGTTCGCGCCCGCCATAGCGATGAAGAAGAATGCCCAGTTGCGCGACAATTTGCGCCAGCCTTCCTCCGACAGTCCGTCATAGGCCGCCTGAAGCAGATATTTGAGCAATGACTTGCCCCGCGCGAGGCCGCCGAGGAGCAATATCGCGAAGAAGGCATAGATGATCGTAGGCTTGATCTGGATAAAGCGCTCATCGTGGAAATAGATGGTGAGCCCGCCAAAGAAGACCACCAGCGCGGCAGATAGCCACAACATCGGCGATACCTTGCCGAGCTTCACCTTCGAGACGATCACCGCGAGCGTGATCGCCGCCATGAAAGCACCCGTCCCGGCGATCACGCCATAGAATTTATAGGCAAGAAAGAAGACCAGTAGCGGCCCGAAATCGAGCGCGAGCGACAAATTGCCGCTATGACTGGGCTTGGGTGTCGGGGCGGGGGCAGGCGTCTCAGGCATAGGCACTTCCCGCAATCGCCTTGGCCATGTCCGCCGCATCGAACGGGCGTAGGTCGTCGATCGTTTCGCCCACGCCGATGGCATGGATGGGCAGGCCATATTTTTCCGCCGCAGCGACCAGCATGCCGCCACGCGCCGAGCCGTCAAGCTTCGTCATCACCAGCCCGGTCACTTGCGCCACATCCCTGAACACTTCGATCTGGTTGAGCGCGTTGTTGCCAGTGGTGGCATCAAGCACCAGCACCACGTCATGCGGGCTGGCGGGGTCGAGCCGTCCCAGCACGCGCCGGATCTTGGCGAGTTCGTCCATCAGCTCCGTGCGGTTCTGCAGCCGCCCCGCGGTATCGACGATCAGTATGTCGATGCCCTGTTCGCTCGCTTGCTTCACGGCCTCGAACGCGAGGCCCGCCGCATCGCCGCCTTCCTTGCCGGAGACAATCGGCACGCCGATCCGCTCGGCCCATATCTTCAATTGCCCGATGGCGGCGGCGCGGAATGTGTCGCCCGCCGCGAGCATTACGGACTTGCCCTGTTCCTGAAAACGCTTGGCGAGCTTTGCGATGGTGGTCGTCTTGCCCGACCCGTTGACGCCGATGACGAGGATCACCTGCGGACGGCCTCCGGTGGCTTCCAGCGGCTTGGCGACCGGGCGGAGCACTTTCTCCACCTCATCGGCGATCACCTCGCGCAGATATTCCTCGGTAATCATGCTCTTGAAGCGGCCCTCGGCCAGCCGGTCGCGGATACGCATCGCCATGGCCGGGCCGAGATCGGAAACGATCAGCGCCTCTTCGATCTCGTCGAGCGTCTGCTCATCAAGCGCTTTGGCGAACAAGCCGTTGAGATTATCGCCCAGCTTTTCCGAGGTTCGCTTGAGGCCGCCGAACAGGCGGTCGCGCCAGCTTTTCTGTTCACTCATGGGGCGACCTCATGCGCGATCACCATGCCATTCTCAAGCCCGACGATAGTGGCAGCGTAAATTTCTCCGCGCTTTTTGGGATGGGCAAAGGACACGGGAGCAAAATTCGCGGCATGCCCTCTGGTTCCGTCGCCTTCGATGAGAACCTGCTGCTGTGTGCCCACAAGGCTTTCGAGCCAGCGCGCGCGGTTGTCCGCGCTGGCGGCACGCAGCCGGGCGGCGCGGTCCTTTGTTGCAGCTTTCTCCACTTGCGGCATGCGAGCGGCGGGTGTGCCCTTGCGTGGCGAATAAGGGAAAATATGGCCGTGGACGATATGGCAGTCGTGTACGAGATCGAGGCTGTTGGCGAACATCTCTTCGGTCTCGGTCGGGAACCCGGCGATGATATCGGCGCCGATGCTGATCGCTGGCCGCGCGGCAAGCAGGCGGTCCACGA
>CAYGOH010000034.1:0-14773 GCA_964351385.1 uncultured Sphingobium sp.
CCAACGGGCGCGCGCAGGCTGCGCTGGCCATTGTTGCCATCGACGATGACGACGAAGCCGAAGCTGCCGTCGCGCGGCTCAAGGCGCGCGGGGTTCTGGTCAATGCGACCGATCGGCCCGCTCTGTGCGATTTCACGCTGCCCGCCATCATTGATCGCGACCCCGTTGTCATCGCGATAGGGACAGGCGGCGCGTCGGCAGGCCTCGCCAAGGCATTGCGGCAACGGCTGGAGGCTCTTCTGCCGCAATCGCTGGGTGTATTGGCCGCCGCCATGGGTAGAGCGCGGGCCACGATGAGGGCGCGCTGGCCCGAAGCGGCCTCGCGCCGTCGCGCAATCGACCGGGCCTTCGATGGTGGCGGTGCGCTCGACCCCTTTGGCGGTGCGGATGCGGATGCCGTTGAACGATGGCTTGTCGCACCAGACAGCGCAGCGGACAGCACGAGATTTGAAATAATCGAGATTGTATCCGGTGATCCCGATGATCTCACGCTGCGCGCCGCACGGCTATTGGGGCAGGCCGATGTCGTGTATCATATGCGTGGTGTCGCCCCAGCGATTCTCGATCGCGCGCGCGCCGATGCCCTGCGGCGGCCCGCCGAAGTGCAGCCGGACTGGACCGGCCCCGGCCTGGCGCTGTGGGTGACGTTGGGTTGAAATCGGCTGGAGCCCGAGACTTCAACATTTTTTCGATTCAACTGGGCGCAAAAACGACTCATATCGCCGTTCGTTCATTGCCGTTTCAGCTTCGCCCGCGAATATGCGGGATCAGGACCAGAGGGGCGGGGAAGTACCATGATTTCGCAATTCAGACAGGCGGTTAACGGTCTGGGCAAGTGGAGCGCGCTCGCGTGCATGTCGCTCGGCCTCGCGGTCGCGCCCGTGTCGGCACCCGTATCGGCGCAGGTGTCGACCATCGATCCCAATCAGGCGATTGATGCCGATCTTGCTCCGGCGGGCGGCACGACCGAGCTTCCGCCAGATCCTGCCGCACCCGCGCCGATTGAACCGGTCGCGCCGTCCAGTCCGGCGGGCTCGGGCATTCCTGCGGACCCGGCCTATCCCGCGCCGGCGACTGCGGCAGCGCCTGCGACCACGCAGACCGGCACCACCTATCAGAAGGATGACGTGGTCAGCGCCGCTGAAGGTGTTTTCGGCAAGGGTGCGGAAGGGTTGGCCGGTCTGGTCGAGAAAATCCTGAAGGATCAGGGCGAACCCAATGCCTATATTGCAGGACGCGAAGCGTCGGGCGCAATCGTGGTGGGCCTACGCTATGGTTCGGGCACGCTCAGCCACAAGATCGAGGGCGACCGCGATGTGTACTGGACAGGGCCTTCCGTTGGCTTCGATGTGGGGGGAAATGCATCGAAGGTCTTCGTGCTGGTCTATAACCTCTATGACAGCGAAGATCTCTACAAACGCTACCCGCAGGCCGAAGGCGCGCTCTATGTCGTCGGCGGTTTTACCGCGACCTATCTGCGTCGCGGCGACGTTGTGCTGATCCCCATCCGTCTGGGCGTCGGCTGGCGCGCGGGCATCAATGCGGGCTATATGAAGTTCACGCACAAGTCGCGCATCATCCCCTTCTGAGGTGCCCGACTATAATGCGAGGATGAGCTGTTCGGGCCCCTTCGTCCAGACCTCATTCTTGCTTTCCGCGTCGAGATTGTGCACGCCCAGCCCGAGCAGCCGCACGCCCTTGGGCACCGGACATTGCCGTGCCAGAAGCTCCTGACCGGTGCGCTCGAGTATCTCGCTGGATGTCACCGGCTCAGAAAAGCTGTGCGACCGCGTGATGATCGTGAAGTCGTTATATTTGATTTTCAGCGTGATCGTTCGGCCAAAGGCTTGCGCCTTGTCGATGCGCGGCCACAGCCGCTCAATCACGCAGGCAAGTGCCTCGCTCAGCTCACGCGGACCATAGATATCCTGCTCGAACGTGTCCTCGACGCTGATTGATTTACGGATGCGCCGCTCATCGACAGGCCGCTCGTCGATCCCGCGCGCTGCGCCATGGTAAAAACGCGCGGCCTTGCCGAAATGCCGTTGCAGATGATCGATGTCGCGCTCTTTCAGGTCCGCTCCTGTCTCTATGCCCATTTCCTTCATCCGCCGCGCGGTGACGGGGCCAATCCCGTGGATGCGCGCGACAGGCATAGCCGCGATAAAGGCGGGGCCTTGCTCGGGCGTCACCACGCAGCATCCGTCGGGCTTGTTCTGATCGGACGCGAGCTTGGCGATCAGCTTGTTGTAGGACACACCGGCCGATGCGGTCAGGCCGGTCTCTTCGCGGATCATTCGGCGGATTTCCTCGGCGATATGCGTCGCCGATGTAATGCCATATTTGTTGTGCGTGACGTCCAGATAGGCCTCGTCGAGCGACAGGGGCTGGATGATGTCGGTAAACCGCTCGAAAATCGCGCGGACCTGTTGCGATACCTTCCGGTACTCCTCGAACCGCGGGCGCACGAAGATGAGATCGGGGCACAGCCGTTTCGCCCGCGCGCCGGGCATGGCCGAACGCACGCCGAATGCACGCGATTCATAGCTCGCCGCCGCGACAACGCCGCGCGGCCCGCCGCCGCCGACGGCAACCGGCTTCCCGCGCAAATCGGGATTATCGCGCTGTTCGACCGACGCATAAAAGGCATCCATGTCGATATGGATGATCTTCCGGTGGGTGATGGCTGGGGAGTCCATGGCCTCTTATAACCCGAGGTTGCGCCGAACAAAAGAGGAACGAATATTGACCGAAACGAATCCCGCTGACGTGCGTTCGTCTACATATCGCAATATTTGAAAGGAGATTCTGCATGGCCACCCGTCAGGATATTTTCGCCATCCTCAAGGAAGATCACGACAAGCATCGCGCGCTGCTCGCGCAGATTGACGAAACGCATGGCGAATCGGATGACCGCATTCGCCTGTTCCGCCAGTTCACCATCGAGGTGAAGGCGCATGCCGCAGCCGAGGAGCAGGCGCTCTATTCAACCGTGATGCGCAAGCCCGACCTGACATCAGAAGTGCGTCACTCGGTGGCCGAGCATCATGAGATCGAAGAGATGCTGAACGACCTTGCGGCAACCGACATGGCCACAGGCGCGTGGCTCACCAAGTTTCGCGAAATGAAGCATCGCTACACCCATCATATCGATGAGGAGGAAAAAGAGCATTTCGTCGACTTCGACAAGCAGCTGACGGATGAGGATGAGGCGTTCATGGGCAAATGTTTTGCGCAGCGCAAACCCGCCGAAAAAGCGGATGCCGACGTCACCCCGGAAAAGATGGAAGACGCCAAGGAATAAGGCTGTCTATTTCCCGGCCTTTTCCCTGAGCGCGGCCAGCGCGGCGAATGGGCCGGCCTGTTCTTCGGTCAATACTCCCAGCTCGCGCAGATAAGCGTCGGCATTGGCCGAGCGAGGATAGGGTTCGACATGCAGTGCTAGCGTCTCGGCAACCGCTTCGCCGATGTCGAGACGCGCCCCATCATAAGGCAAAATATCGCAATCATCAGTGTCGAGCTCGATCTCTTCTTCAGGATCCTGACCGGCACGCGGTTCTTCGGGCACGAAGCGGATGGCAAATGCCTCTCTGACCGTTTCGGGCACCGGCTCGCCGGTCGCAATGCAGGGCTGGCTCAGGGAAGCGCTGATTGTCCCTGATGCCTGTATGACGCTTCCGTCGCGAGCCAGGTCATATTCGGCTTCCAGCCTGTCCAGCGTTACGAATTTGAAGCGTTCAGTAAGCGCTGCCCGTTCCGCTTCGTTCGCCTCGATGTGCGCGGGGAAGCGCATCCGTCCGATTTCATCGAGCCGAACCATCCTTGAGAATTCGACAGGAGAGGTCATTCGGGCAACTCTCCAGCCAGCAGATGCTCCATCGGGGTTTGGTCGAGCGCGATTGCAAACGCCCGCAACCGCGATTCGACATCGGCCACCGCATGGTCAGCCACTTCTGCTCCGCGATAGAGATTGCGGCGCAACGCCTCGACGAAATCACCGCCCGGCGCCAGTCCATCGCGATAGGCGGCGTATCGCCCGCCCAGCGCGCTCATCATCTTGCCCATATGTTTGCCGACGACGACATCGCCAATGCCGATCTGGCGCAGCTGACCCTCCATGTCGTCGATGAACAACTCGGTCAGCCAGACGCTTTCCTGCCGCATCTCGGCATTTTCAAGCTGCAGCAACACCAGGCTGAGAACGGCGGCGATCATGTCGAAGCGTCCGTCGAGCGTGTCGGGCACTGCACCCTCGACATACCAGTGTACGGCACGCCCCCGGTGTACGATCGCCTGATATAGCGGGGTCAGATGCGCCCTGGGGTCGTTGCGGGAAAAAATGCGGTCGAGCAGTGACATGAAAAGAATGTGGCCTCGATGTTGATAAGCGTGGCGCCCTGCGCCCTTGGTTTGTCTTGTGCGCCGGGATGCAATCTCATATTGGAGATGTGAAGCGGGATATGCAATGCTTGTGCATATCGCCGGATTGGAGAATGGAATGCGTTTCAAGGCTGTTTCCCTGATGCTCGTGCTTGGATGCGTCGCTTCGACGCTGCCGGGCTGCACCCGCATCCGGTCGCATCAGGGCTATCTTGTCGACAATCTGCTGGCGGATTCGATCCTGCCCGGCGTCGACAACCGCGACTCGGTTGAAGGGACGCTTGGCCGTCCGACATTTGTCAGCCAGTTCGGCAATCAGGACTGGTATTATGTGTCGCGCGACATGAAGCAGCTCGCCTTCGCCAATCCGGCGGTCAAGGACCAGACGATCCTGCGCGTGCAGTTCGATGCTTCGGGCAATGTGGCGTCGGTGGACCGGTCCGGCATGGAGAATATCGCGGAGCTGTCGCCCAAGGACGGCAAGACGCCGACGCTGGGGCGCGATCGCGGGTTGCTTGAGGATATCTTCGGCAATATCGGCGCGGTTGGTGCTGCTGGGGCAGGCGGCGCCGGTGGCGGGCCGGGTCCCAACGGCGGATAAAACCCGAGCGGTTATCTATTTTTTGACGCGGGCGGCTTCGACTGCGGCCTTGATTGCATCATGGCCGACCGCGCCGTTCAGCACCTGATTGCCGACAACGAACGTCGGGGTGCCGCTTGCTCCGAGCGCCTGCGCCAGCTTGATATTTTTCTCTATTTCGGCGTCGTAGCGATCGCTGGACATCGCGCTTTCGGCGGCCTTGCGATCGATCCCCGCCGAGGCCGCGGCGCTGACTATGCTCTCTCGCGTTACCTTGCCGGCCGCATATAGCGCCTTGTGAAAAGGCATATATTTGCCTTGCTCAGCCGCCAGCAGCGACACTTTCGCCGCCAGATTGCTCTGTTCGGACAATATAGGAAGCTCGCGATAGACGATCTTCACCTTCGGATCATTGGCAGCGATCTGGGCGAGGTCTGACAGCGAGGCCCGGCAATAGCCGCAGGCATAGTCGAAGAATTCGACGAGAACGACATCGCCATTCTCAGCGCCCTCCCACGCGCCCGCAAAGGGCGTCTCGATCTCACTGCGCTGCGCATCGATCGCGGCGGTGGTGTGCTTGGCTTTGAGCCGTTCCATCGCCTGCGGCAAAATTTCCGGATGCTCCAGAATATAGTCGCGCACGATCTCCTCGATCTGGGCGCGGCTGTGGGTGCCCGAGGCGTCGGGGGCTGACGCGCTCATCGCCAATGCGGTCGCAGAAGCAGCCGTTGCCGCCGTCAAAAATCCGATCAAAATCTGTATCTTTCTGTTGGAGAGGGCCGCCCTGAAGCCCGGAGAGCCCTCGTCAGACGAAGATGAGCGTCGGGTCATTTCTTCTTTCTGCCCTTTTTGTCATTGTCCAGTTCGCCTTGCGCGGCGAGCGCGATATCCTGCGCGCGTAGATAGTCGCCGGTGCCTTTTTCGATACCGGCCATCGCGATCTGAGCGCTGCGCAACGCCAGCTCCGGGTTGCCCTGCATGTCATAGCGCTCGGCCGTTGCAAGCGCGGCGCGCGCGGTGTCTCCGCGTCGCTCGTACACGACGCCAAGCTGATACCAGGCAAACGGGTTTTCACGATCCTTTGCGACCGATGCGCGCAACACACGCTCGGCTTCGGGGAAGTTGGCGCTGTCTTCTGTCGCAATCAGCGCGTGACCCAGCAGCGTCGCGATCAGAGGCTGGCTGTTGGTCAGGCGAACCGCCTCGCGCAACGGCGGGATTGCATCGGCGGGGTGGCCGCTTTCCAGCAGGACCTGTCCCTCCAGCTCCAGAAAATAGGGGTCATGCGGCTTTGCAGTGACGAGCGCATCCACTTCCTCAAGCGCCTTTTGCGGGTAAGCGCTTTTGTGCCAGGCATAGGCGCGCGCGTAATGGCCGGGAATGGAAGTGTCGCTGGTCGGGTAGGTGCGCAGCGTTTGCGAGGGGTCGGAGACGAAGCCGAGCAGCTTCGCCTTGATCCTGGCGAACTTGGCCTCAAGCTCAGGCGGTGTTTTCGCGTTCCACGCTGGATCCGGCTCATAGACCTCGCGCAGCACGGCGATACGTTCTCCCGACAACGGGTGCGTCCGACCGTAACTATCCTCCTGCGGGATCGCGAGGCGATACTCCTGATTTTGCAGCTTCTTGAAGAATTCAAGGCTGCCCTTGCCGCTGATGCCAGCCGCGCTGAGGTAGCGGGCGCCAGCAAGGTCCGCGCTTGATTCCTGCGTGCGGGAGAAGGCGAGATATTTGCCGAGTGCCGCCTGCTGTCCGGCGGCCATGATGCCCATGCCCGCTTCGCCGCCGCCCGCCGCCAATGCCGCTGCGCCGAGCAGCATCGTCAGCAGCGTGATGCCCGTCACCGCCTTCATGCCCTCGCTCGACCGGATGATATGCCCGCCCTCGATATGGCCGAGCTCGTGCGCGATCACGCCCTGCACCTGATTCACATTGTCCGCTGAGGTGATCAGGCCGCTGTGGATCCAGACGATCTGTCCTCCGGCAACAAAGGCGTTAATGCTCGGATCGCCGATCAGCAACACCTGAACATTATTGGGGCTGAGCCCCGCCGCCTTGATCAGCGGAGCGGAAATTTCATTGAGAAAGGTTTCGGTTTCGGCGTCACGCAAAATCTGCTGCGCGGCTGCCGGGCGCGCGAGCACCGCAAAGCTCATCAACAGCAGTGTCAGAAAGCGCAACGCTCCCGACAGGCCACCATCGGTCAGTCGCCAGTGCTGTCGGCGCGGAAATGACATGACATCCTCCCTGCCATCCTCATCCTGAATGGCGGATGACGCATCCGCCCATCATGATGCAGTAACGCGGCGCCGCCCTTCGGCGGCGCCATGTCACGATTACCCTGTCACGATTACCCTTCGGCACCGAAGGTGCGCTGCCACCAGCCACGACGCGGAGGGCCAGCCTCCTCATCGCCCTGATCATCGGCAGCGGTCTCCGCCGATGCCACTTCTGCGGCGGCAGGCTGCGGCGCAGCTTCCGGCTCAACCGATTCGGGGGCAGGGGCTTCAGGCGCGGCTTCCGCTGTTTCTTCTGCTTTTGCTGCAGGTTCCGCCTTTTTGCGGCGGGTCCGCTTGGGCTTTGGCTTGGCTTCTGCTTCCGCTTCTACCGGAGCGTCAGCCTGCGCCTCTTTTTCGGCCTCAACCGGTGCGGCTTCGGCGTCCTTCTTGGCCGGGGTCTTGCGCGCGCGCGGTTTGCGCTTCGGCTTGGCCGGAGCTTCTTCCTGCGCCGCTGTTTCCGCCGTGGTTGCCTCAACCGGTGCGGCCTCTGCAGCTGCTTCAACAGGCGCGGCTTCCGCTTCAGCCTCTACCGGTGCGGTTGTTTCGCCATCCGCATTGTCCGGCACAACTTCGGCTGCACCCTCGCTGTCTGCATCGGCGGTTGCGTCGCCACGCCGGCGGCGGCCGCCCCGGCGTCCACGGCGGCTGCGGCGTTTGCCCTGATCGGCATCGTCTTCGCCAGACGGTTCCGGTTGAGCCTCGGCCTCTTCGCCGTCTTCGTCACTGGCGGCTTCAGCACTATCGTCCTGCGCCTCACCTGCCTGATCGCCTTCTTCACGGCGTCCACCGCGACGGCGGCGGCGACGGCGGCGGCGGCGGCCGGATTTCTCGTCGCTGTCGGAGGACGTTTCTTCTTCCTCGTCCTCATCATCCTCGACGGGCAGATCGGCATCGTCTTCGTCGTCGGCAATTGGCGTATAATCCACGACGCGGTCAGGCCGGGGCCCGCTCGCCTCAACCGACATGCGCGCGCCTTCTACCTCGCCATCGGGCAGGATGACGATGGATACGCCATAACGCTGTTCGATCTCGTCGATCTCGCGGCGTTTGTTGTTGAGAACGTAGAACGCTGCTTCCTGGCTGGCGCGCAGCGTGATGACGCTGCCCTTGCCGCGCGCGGCTTCCTCTTCCAGCATGCGCAGCGCGGAAAGGCCCGCAGAGCTTGCCGTGCGGACAAGGCCGGTCCCTTCGCAATGCGGGCAGGCGCGGGTGGACGCTTCCAACACACCGGTGCGCAGACGCTGGCGGCTCATTTCCATCAGGCCAAAGCCCGAAATGCGCCCCACCTGAATGCGTGCGCGGTCGTCCTTCAGCGCTTCCTTCATCGCCTTTTCGACCTTGCGGACGTTGGAGCCGTGCTCCATGTCGATGAAGTCGATGACGACAAGGCCCGCCATGTCGCGCAGGCGCAGTTGCCGCGCGATTTCGCGCGCCGCCTCCAGATTGGTCGACACCGCCGTCTGCTCGATCCCGTGCTCGCGGGTCGAACGGCCCGAGTTGATGTCGATCGACACCAGCGCTTCGGTCGGGTTGATGACCAGATAGCCGCCAGACTTCAGTTGAACGACGGGGTTGTACATCGCCGCGAGTTGATCCTCGACGCCATAGCGCTGGAACAGCGACACCGCGTCGGCATATTGCTTCACCCGGCGCGCATGGCTGGGCATCAGCAGCTTCATGAAGTCCTTCGCCTGACGATATCCCTCGTCGCCTTCGACGATCACTTCGTCGATGTCGCGGTTATAGATGTCGCGGATCGCACGCTTGATAAGATCGCTGTCGTTGTGGATCAGCGCGGGGGCAGAGCTGCCCAGAGTATTTTCGCGGATTTCGTCCCACAGGCGCGCGAGATAGTCGAAATCGCGCTTGATCTCGGTCTTGGTGCGCTGAAGCCCTGCTGTGCGGACGATGCAGCCCATGGTCGAGGGCAGGTTCATGTCCGCGATGATCGACTTCAGCCGCTTGCGGTCGGATGCGTTCGAAATCTTGCGGGAAATGCCGCCGCCATGGCTGGTGTTGGGCATCAACACACAATAGCGCCCGGCGAGGCTGAGATAGGTGGTCAGCGCCGCGCCCTTGTTGCCGCGCTCTTCCTTGACGACCTGGATCAACAGCACCTGACGGCGCTTGATGACATCCTGAATCTTGTAGCGGCGGCGCAGCGACATGCGCTTGCGGCGCAACTCATCGGCGGCGGCATTGTCGTCGCCGCGCCCTTTCTTGCCGCTCTTGCCTTCCGGCTTTTCGTCTTCGCCCTCTTCGGACACGACAGGCGCGTCTTCGATATTTTCGTCGACGGTCTCGTCTGTATCGTCATCGTCGCCCTGATCGCGCAGCGCCGCTTCCTCGGCGGCATGCTCGGCCTCTTCGCGCAGAAGCGCTTCGCGATCCTCCTTGGGGATCTGATAATAATCGGGGTGAATTTCGGAGAAGGCCAGAAAACCGTGCCGGTTGCCGCCATAGTCGACAAAGGCCGCCTGGAGCGAGGGTTCGACCCGCGTTACTTTTGCCAGATAAATATTGCCTTTGAGCTGTTTGTGCTCAGCGGATTCGAAGTCAAATTCCTCGATTCGGTTCCCTTTTACGACCGCGACCCGGGTTTCCTCCCGGTGGCGCGCATCGATCAACATACGCATGTTCATTAAAATTACTCCGGGCATGGCGAGGCTTGGACAGGAATGTCCGGCGGTCCATGCAATTGATATGGGGTGCGCGCCGTTGGCGGGCCGCAGGGGCCGGCCAGGCGGTGACCCGGTTAAGGTGAATAGGGTTCAGAAAAAAAACGGATTTCGTGTCTGTTGCACGGGCATGGTCGGCGATAGTGCCGGATCCGGACGTCACCAGCCCATCGCCAAGGCCGCCTGCGGGGCCTTGTGGGTGGTGAAGTAAATGCCTCATTGTAACGTCAACCTGCTGAAAGCGCGCAATGCTTCGGGGATTTCCGGACATGCGCGGCAAATGCGTTTCGCGTCCTTCTTCGGAAGGAGAGGACTGCGCAACGCTCCGTATCGCTAGCATCAGTGATCGCGGGGAGCAACAGGCTCCAACCTTTTTTGTTCACTGCGCCCTCCATATTTAGGAAGTTATGGTGAATATTCTATTAAATTTTGACTGGACGGCGGCGCAGCAAATGACAAAAGTCGGGAAATGAGCCCGTTATTCTTGTTCGTTTCTGCGTTGATTGCGGCTCCCGCAGGCGAGCGTCCGGTCGTTTTTTCCGTGCACCAGCCCGCCACCCTCGCCACCACCTTCGCCTTTGCCAAGCCGCCCAAACGCGCCCACAGCATCACCGTCCCCATTCCGGCACCGGCCAAGGGGATCAAGCTTCCGCCCATCGAAGGCGCGCGCGACCCGTCAAGGCCGTTGATCGTCATCGATCCCGGACATGGTGGCCATGATCCCGGTGCCGTCAATGCCGACAAGGGCTATCGCGAAAAAGACGTCACCCTCGCACTGGCCAAGGCGCTGCGCGACCGTCTGATCCGCGACGGCCGGTTGCGCGTCGCCCTGACCCGGGATGACGACCGGTTTCTGGTGCTACAGGAACGTTATGATATCGCCCGCAAAATGGGCGCGAGCCTGTTCATTTCACTGCATGCCGATGCGGCGGACAATGCGCAGGCGAACGGGGCCACCATCTATACCCTGTCGGAAACCGCATCGGACCGGGAGGCCGCGCGCCTAGCGGCGCGGGAGAACAGGGCGGACGTCATCAATGGTGTCAATCTGGCAGGGCAGGACGGCACGGTAGCGTCGATCCTGATCGACCTGTCGCAGCGCGAGAGTATGTCCCTTTCAGCCGATTTTGCGCGGCTGCTGTATCGCGAGGCCTCTCCGCTGGTCCCGTTTCGCACCCCTTATCATCGCTTCGCGTCGCTGGTCGTGCTGAAGGCGCCCGATACGCCGTCGGTGCTGTTCGAGGCCGGATATATCACCAGCGCAAAGGACGCCGAACGGCTCACATCGCAGGAGGGGCGCAAAAAAATTGCCGAGGGCATTGCGCGCGCGGTTGAGGTGGATTTCGCACGGCGCGGGAGCGTCGCTGCAGCGCCCTGACCTTTTCCCCGCATGTCCGGCGTGAAGCCACTGGCCTTCATCTGCATATTCGCCTAGAGCGAACCGGCTATGGAACATGTCGAAACCGGATCGTCCGGCGAAAATCAGGTCAGTTATCGCCTCAAGCGAACGGTCGACAGCACAGGCGCGTTTTTCAGTCGACTGTGGGGCGATGGCAGATTCCGTCGCACCATTTATGTGCTGCTCATCTTTGGGCTTGGCATTTTCGCATTCTGGTATTTTTTCGCCCGCGATCTGCCCGATGCATCGGCATTGGCCGAATATGAGCCCGCGCTGCCCAGCGTTGTGCGCGACATCAATGGTGAGCCTGTCTACAGCTATGCCCGCGAACGGCGCGTGCAGCTCCAATATGACGATTTCCCGCCGCTCCTGGTCCGTGCCTATCTGGCGGCTGAGGACAAGACATTCTTCTCCCACCATGGCGTTGATTTGCCGGGCCTGGCGGGCGCGGTTTTCGACTATGTCTCTAAAATCGGATCGGGACAGCGCGCGAAGGGCGGTTCGACGATCACGCAGCAGGTGGCGAAGAATCTGCTGATCGGCGATGCCTATTCCCCGACGCGCAAGATCAAGGAGATGATCCTCGCCTATCGCATGGAAAATGCGATGACGAAGCAGCAGATATTGGAGCTTTACCTCAACCAGATCTTTCTTGGCCGCAATGCCTATGGTGTGCAGGCTGCGGCGCGCGCCTATTTCAATCGTGACGTCGGAGAGCTGAAACTGCACGAGTTCGCCTTTTTGGCGATCCTGCCCAAGGGGCCATCCAACTATCGTCCCGAAACCGAGCGGGGCCATGCCCGTGCACTCGATCGGCGCAACTGGGCGCTGGGCGAAATGCGCGACAATGGCTGGATCAGCGATCAGCAATATCGTGAAGCTGTCGCCAAGCCGCTCGATACCGTGGAGGAGCGGGGCGCGCTGTTCGACAGCGATGGCGCAGACACGGGCGGCTATTATATCGAAGAGGTGCGTCGTCGCCTGATCGAGCGTTTCGGCGAAACGGACAAGGACGGGGCGAACAGCGTCTATGCCGGGGGGCTTTGGATCCGTACCCCGTTCGACGGGGTGATCCAGAACCGGGTGCGTGATGCGTTGCGCGCCGGGCTGATCCGATATGACAATGGTCGCGGCTGGTCGGGCCCCATCGCCACAATCGAAATGGACGACAAATGGGCGAGCCGTCTCGCCAGCACGTTCATGAGCGTCGACTATGAGGACTGGAAGCTCGCCGTCGTTGTGTCCAAGGAAGGCAGCGCCGCAACCATCGGCTTTACCGGTGGCAGGACAGGCCAGTTGCCCGCGTCGTCGGCGCAGCTTTCTTACCGCAAGACGGGCGGTTCAGCGTTTTCGGCGATGAAACCAGGCGATCTGATCGTGGTGAAGCCTGCCGGTGGCGATCGCTGGACGCTGCGCAATATCCCCGAGGTTTCTGGCGGCATGCTGGTGGAAAGCGTGCGCACCGGGCGCGTGCTTGCGATGCAGGGCGGCTTCGATTCCAGCTTATCGCCCTATAACCGCGCGACGCAGGCGCAGCGCCAGCCGGGCTCGACGATCAAACCGTTCGTGTACGCCGCCGCGCTCGACAACGGCATGACGCCCGCCTCGATCATCGTCGACGGGCCCTTTTGCGTGTGGCAATCGGCATCGCTCGGCCAGAAATGTTTCCGAAATTTCGATGGCGGCGGCGCGGGGCCGCAGACGATGCGCTGGGGCGTCGAACAGTCGCGCAACCTGATGACGGTGCGCACGGCATCGCAAACTGGCATGGACCGTGTCGTCAGGACCATCAAGGCGATGGGCATCGGCGATTATCAGCCCTATCTGGCCTTCGCGCTGGGTGCGGGTGAGACGACGGTCGAAAATATGGTCAACGCCTATGCGGCGCTCGCCAACCATGGCCGGCTGAACGCGCCGCGCGTGATCGATTTCGCACAGGATCGTCATGGCAAGGTGATCTGGCCGCTGGATTGGAGACCGTGCGACGGATGCAACGCCGGGGACTGGAATGGCAAGGCGATGCCGCGTTTCGCGCCGACGGGCAAACAGGCGATGGATGCGATGACCGCCTATCAGGTCGTGCATATTGCAGAAGGAGTCATCCAGCGTGGAACGGCGACCATTCTTTCCGACCTGAAACGGCCATTGTTCGGCAAGACCGGCACGACCAATGGGCCGACCAATGTCTGGTTTGTCGGCGGGTCGCCCGATATGGTCGCCGGTGTTTATCTCGGCTTTGACCAGCCACGCTCGCTTGGTGGCTATGCGCAGGGTGGCCGGATGGCTGCGCCTGTCTGGAAGCAGGCGATGGCGCCTACGTTGAAAGATATGCCCAAGACGCCGTTCGTCGCTCCACGCGGAATACGTATGGTCCGCATCGACCGCCGTTCGGGCAAGCGCGTCTATGGCGAATGGCCGACCGATGAGCCCCGGCCCGCCGTCATCTGGGAAGCGTTTAAGCCGGAAACCGAACCGCGCAGGTCGATCCGCAAGGAGGAAATGGAAGCGCAAAAGAACATCGCCGAAGCGCTCGCCCGTCGCCGTGCGGCAGATAATCGGGATAGCGACTTCTTGCAGCGCGAGGGCGGAATATACTAACCCCGCCGGAATCGCCGTTTTTGCTGAACTGGAGAATGTGAATGCGCGCCGAAGCGCAAGCCTATGTGGACCGTATCGACGCCGCGCTCGATTTGTTGCGCCGCTTCCTCGACTGGGATCGTGCGCTGCGGCGTCTCGATGAGTTGAACGCGCGTGTCGAGGACCCTACCCTGTGGGACGACCAGAAGCAGGCGCAGGAGGTGATGCGCGAGCGCACCCGGCTTGATTCGGCGATCTCCGCCACGCGCGCCATCGAGCAGGAAAAGACCGACACCGCCGAACTCATCGAGATGGCCGAGGCTGAGAACGACGAGGCCATGGTGACCGAGGCAATTGAAGGTCTCGCCGCGCTCGCCGACCGGGCGGACAAGGACAAGATCGAGGCGCTGCTGGCCGGTGAAGCCGACAGTTATGACAGCTATCTTGAAATTCACGCGGGCGCGGGCGGCACGGAGAGCCAGGACTGGGCCGAGATGCTGCAGCGCATGTATCAGCGCTGGGCCGAACAGCGCGGCTACAAGGTGGAACTTGTCGATTATCAATCGGGCGAGCAGGCGGGGATCAAGTCGGCAACGCTGTTGATCAAGGGCGAGAATGCCTATGGTTACGCCAAGACCGAAAGCGGTGTGCACCGGTTGGTGCGCATCTCCCCCTATGACAGCTCGGCGCGCCGCCATACCAGCTTCTCTTCGGTCTGGGTCTATCCGGTGATCGACGACGATATCGATATCGAAATCAATCCTGCCGACCTGAAAATCGACACCTACCGGTCGTCGGGGGCAGGCGGCCAGCACGTCAACACGACCGATTCGGCGGTGCGTATCACGCACGTCCCCACCAATATCATCGTCGCCTGTCAGAA
>CAYGOH010000034.1:14783-16343 GCA_964351385.1 uncultured Sphingobium sp.
AGAACGACCGCAGCCAGCACAAGAACCGCGCTACCGCGATGAACATGCTGAAGGCGCGTTTGTACGAGAAGGAACTGGCCGAGCGGGAAGCCGCGGCCAGCGGCGAATATCAGGCGAAGACCGAAATCGGCTGGGGCCACCAGATCCGGTCCTATGTGCTGCAGCCCTATCAGATGGTGAAGGACCTGCGCACCGGTGTCGTGTCGACGTCGCCCGACGATGTGCTCGATGGCGCGCTGGACCCGTTCATGGCGGCTGCCCTGTCGCAGAAGGTGACGGGTGAAAAGGTCGACGTGGAGGATGTCGATTGACGGCGCATCGGCAGTTGCTGGTGCTGGCAACCGCCGGCGCCGGACTGCTGCTGCACGGATGCGACGGGCCTTTCAGCGGTTCGAACGACAAGGACAAGCGCCTGGAAAGCGCCACGGCATTTCCGCAAGCGGACCGCCCGATCGCGCCGATCATCTCCACGCGATATGCCAGTGAAGAGGCGCGCGACCGCGTCAATGAAGCCAAGGATATCATGGACCGGGCTGGCATCGAACCGGGCATGACCGTCGCCGATATCGGCGCGGGTGAAGGCTATTACACGGTGCGGCTTGCGGCGCGGGTAGGGGCTGCAGGCAGGGTTCTGGCGGAAGATATCGTCCCCGAGGTGATCGACGCGCTGGGCCAGCGCATCAATCGCGAGGCGTGGGATAATGTCAGCGTCAAGCTCGGGATGCCGGACGATCCGCGGCTGCCTGTAAACAGCTTCGATCGCATTTTCATGGTGCATATGTATCATGAGATAGAGGAACCCTATGCGTTTCTGTGGCACCTGCGCCCGGCACTGAAACCCGATGGCGAGCTGATCGTCGTCGATGCGATGCGCCCGACCGACCAGCATGGCACGCCGCCAAAATTGCTGACCTGTGAGTTCTCTTCGGTCGGCTATCAGCTCATCACGCTTGAACCCCGACCCAGAGCAGGCGGCTATCTCGCGCGTTTCCGGGTTGTGGGCGCGCGCCCGCGGCCCGAATCGATCCGTCCCTGCAAGCTCGTCAGCGAATAGCCCGGATCAGATCGCAAGCGTCAGGTCCACCTGATCTCCTTCGGACAGACCCTCGGCCTTTCGCACGGCGGCTTTTACCGGCAGCACGAAACCGCCACGCGCCTTGTCCGGGAACAGCGATGTCTGCCATGTCGTGTCGCCGATCGTGGCGTGTACCTTGACCGACCCGAACCCGCCCGTGCGGCCCAGTGCGGCATAGTTGATCTCGCCGACGACGTTGCCGGTGAGCACGACGAAATACCAGCTGGCCTTGTCGCCCGACCATTTGATGATCGGGCCTGATGTCGCGATGATGTCGTCCATGCTGATACTCCTTCGGACCGGCGGCCACTATGCGCGGCACCGGTCGCTTAAGGCAATATCGGAGTTGTCAGAGCGACTTGCTGATGGAGCAGGCAGCCGGGCCCAGAATGACGACAAACAGGGTCGGCAGGATGAACAGGATCAGCGGCACGGTCATGATGGCCGGAAGGCGTGCGGCTTTTTCTTCGGCGCGCATCATACGC
>CAYGOH010000035.1:0-16112 GCA_964351385.1 uncultured Sphingobium sp.
TCTGTGACGAACTTGTCCGGAACAAAGCCCTGACGCTTCAGAATTTTTCTCAGGAGTTTCAAGGCTGCGGCCTTGTTCCGTCGTTTCTGGACTATAGCGTCGAGGACGAATCCCTTCTTGTCCACGGCGCGCCACATATACATGCGCTTGCCGCCAATTTTGATTATCATCTCATCGGCATGCCACACCCTATTGGCCTTTCCCTGGAGCCGCCGAAGGTTCCGCGCTATGGCCAGTCCAAACTTTCTGCTCCAGCATCGAACGGTCTCGTAGCTGACCTCGATTCCGCGTTCAGCGAGCAAATCCTCGACGTCGCGCAGGCTCAGCGTGAACCGGAAATAGAGCCAGACGGCATGCTGAATTACCTCCGGTGGAAACCGGTGGCGCTTGTAGGAAATGGCTTTCATGTGGGCTTCCCCAGCCGCAGAAAACCTCAATGTGGAGACCGGTTCGCGTTAGAATGACAGCACCGCACGCACTCATGAAACTCGCCTTTAGCGGGCATCTGATTTACGACCGAAATGAGGGCTTTCGAACCGCCAAATATTCCTTCCCTTTCAATCTTTTAGAGGGGGAATATTCGGCTCAAAAAGTTATGGTGCCCCTGGCCGGAATCGAACCAGCACTCCCGAAGGAACTCGATTTTGAGTCGAGCGCGTCTACCAATTTCACCACAGGGGCACGTGGATGCCCGCTATAGCGTCTCTTCGCCGGGACGCAACATGATTGGCGGAATTCGGCGGCAATGGATGTGGTCATTGTCGAGACGGGAAGCTAAGGCGAAGGTATGAATGGACAGCTGGAAATCGTTGCGGTCGACATCGGGGGCACGAATGCGCGTTTCTGCCGGGCCCGGGTGGGCGGAGGAGAGCGCCCCGCCTTGGGCACGATCAGAAAATATAAGGTTGCCGATTACCCAAGCCTTGCCGATTGTTGGCGCCAGTTTCAGGCCGATGAGGGAAGCGCTTTGCCGGGCAAGGCGGCGATTGCGGTGGCCGCACCGACGAATCGACACCCGATCAAGCTGACCAACAGTCACTGGGTTATCGATCCCGATGCGCTGATGCGGGAGCTGCCTCTCGACCGCATAAAGCTGGTCAATGATTTTGAGGCGATTGCCCATGGCGTCACGGCGCTGCCGCCGGAAAATTTTTGTCATCTCTTCGGGCCGGAACGCGGCTTGCCACAAAATGGTACGATAACGGTATTGGGCCCCGGCACGGGCCTGGGCGTGTGCATCATCGCGATGGTTGATGGCAATCCGCATATTTTTGCGACCGAGGGCGGCCATATCGATTTCGCCGCGTCGGACTCCGTTGAAGACGGGCTGTTGCAGGAATTACGCAAGCGGTTCGATCATGTCTCGGTGGAGCGTATCGTGTCCGGACCGGGGCTCAATCTGCTCTACCAGTCACTGGCGGCGCTTTCGGGGCAGGATATGCCGTCGATCAGTGATGGCGATCTGTGGCAGGCCGCGTTGTCCGGCAATGATGGCCTTGCAGCCGACGCTCTGGAGCGTCTGTGCCTATGTTATGGCGCTGCGGCAGGCGATCTGGCGCTGGCTCAGGGCGCCAAGGCAGTGGTTTTGGCCGGGTCTCTTACCCAAAGAATGCGTGAGACCGTCCTGTTCGATCAGTTTCACGCCCGCTTCGTCGCGAAGGGGCGTTATGTGGACTTCATGTCTGACTTGCCGGTATTTTTCGCCGACCACCCCGAATTCGGGCTCTATGGCGCTGCCGTCGCCGGAGCGGCGCTGGCATAGGATAACCCCGGCTCCCGCAAGAAGCCGGGGTAAAATCCTGATCAGCAGCGCCGCCCGTCATTCTTGTCGATGGCGTGGCCGGCAATCGCGCCGATTGCCGCGCCCAGTACGGCGCCTGTGGTCTTGTCGCCGCGATGCGCGACCTCGTTGCCGAGCAGACCGCCTGCTATGGCGCCGACTATTGCGCCGCCGGTGCCGTTGTCCCTGCACCGATACCGGTTGTCTTTATACGTGTATCGTGAATTACGATAATAATCGCGGCTCCGATAATCGCGATTGCGGTAATAATGGCGGTCATATCCGCCCCGGTCATAACCGCGATAATAATCGCCGGGCCTGTAATCGTGCCGGTCGCGCGCCTCCGCAGGGGCGGCTGCCATCGCGCCTACCGATACCAGACCGAGGCTGAGCGCCGCGGCCACCTTTTTTCCGAATGTCATGGTCATTTTGACGCTCCTTTTGCGATTCGATGGACCCGTTATCGCCCGCAGCCGTTGAGCGAATGCTGAATGCCATCTTCAGCACCGGTTCAGGATGGAAGTACCGAAATCAGGTGAAATCCTCATATTCTTCGGCTACGGGCGCGGCATGCGCTTTTTGATCCTGTTGGCACTGATCGCGGCTGGTCTGGTGGCTTTGGCCGATTCGATCGTGACCAAACCGTCGCGTCCTGCGACCGGCGCTTTCACAATGACCCTGCACCCGTTGGTTCTGGACAGCGCGGACCCCGCACGCACACAGGCCGGCGACCTGCATTATCTTGGCGGGTGGGAGGTGAAGGGACGGCCCAAATTGTTCGGCGGGTTGTCCTCGCTGCTGATTCGGCCTGACGGAAAGATCTGGGCGCTCAGCGATGGCGGCGTGATGTTTGAGATTCCGTCCACTATTTCCAGCGGCTTTGGATATGCCACCGTGCTCAAGACCGCGAAGCCGCCGAAGAAATGGATGGCAAGGCCGACCGACAGCGAATCGATGGTCGTCGATCCGCAGTTCAAGCATCTTTGGGTCGGTTATGAGCTGCTGCAGCGGATTTGCCGATACACTACGGATCTTGCGCAGGCGGGCAGCTGCAAGGATTGGCCGGAATTGCAGGGATGGCCCGAGGCGGAAAGCCTCGAATCGATGACGAGGCTGCCTGACGGGCGCTTCCTGATGATCAGTGAAGGCGCGCAAACCGGAAAGGGCGGGCGCGATGCCCTGCTGTTTGAGGGCGATCCTGTCGACCCTTCGACCAGCCATCCGGTTCACCTGACCTACATCCCGCCAACCGGCTATAATCCGACCGATTCCGTATGGATCGGCGACAATCAACTGTTGGTCCTGAATCGACGCGCAACCCTTTATGACGGCTTCACCGCGATCATAGAACTGGTCGATATCAGCGCGTTGAAGGCTGGCGCGACCTTGCGCGGGCGGGAGATCGCGAGGCTCGCGCCGCCGTTATTGTCCGATAATTTCGAAGGAATGGCGGTTGAGCGCAAGGACGGGCAGCGGATTTTGTGGATCGTGTCGGACGACAACCACCTGTTTCTTCAGCGCACCTTGCTGCTGAAATTCGCATTGCCTGACAATTTCTGAATTACCCGGCAATCGACACGAAAAAAGCGGCCCGCTTGGGGCCGCTTCTTCAATAGCCGTCGATGCGATTCGGCGTCAGGCCGCTGCCGACTGCTTCTTGGAAATTTCACGCTTCAGACGGCGTGCCTTCAGCGACAGCTTGTCGTCAGAGGTCTTCAGCAGCCAGTTGTCGAGGCCGCCATTATGCTCGACCGAGCGCAGGCCCTGGGTCGAAACGCGCAGCTTTACGCTCTTTTCCAGCGTTTCCGACATCAGCGTCACGTTCTGCAGGTTCGGCAGGAACACCCGCTTCGTCTTGTTGTTCGCGTGGGATACATTGTGGCCCACTTGGCGGCTCTTGCCGGTCAGTTCGCAAATGCGCGACATAACATTCTATCCTGTTCATCGGTCCGGTTGCTGGACCGCCCTTTAGGGGACAATCTCTCGGAAAGCGGCGCGGATAGCTGGATCGGCCGGATTCGTCAAGTCGTGTGTCGCTTGCCAAGTGCAGGATCAAAAGGCAAGAGCCGGGAGTGATGACTTCCGCTTTTCCTCTGCCGCAGCCGATGGCGCGGGCGCTGGCCCTGGCGCGGTCTGCCGCGCAGGCCGACGAAGTGCCGATCGGGGCCGTCGTCGTGCGCGATGGCGTCATCATCGGAGAGGGCGAAAACCGCAACCGGCGCGATAATGACCCGACAGCGCATGCGGAAATCGTGGCGATTCGCGCGGCTGCGAGCCATCTGGGCGATTTCCGGCTGACAGGGTGCGACCTCTATGTAACGCTGGAGCCTTGCGCTATGTGTGCCGGGGCAATCTCCCATGCGCGCATTGCGCGGCTTTATTATGGCGCGGACGATGAAAAGGGCGGTGGCGTGGTCCATGGCGCGCGTCTTTTCACGCAGTCCCAATGTCATCACCGGCCGGAGGTGTATGGCGGCATCGGTGAGCGGGATGCGGCCGGGTTGCTTACGGATTTTTTTGCGCAGCGCCGCTGAGATCGATTCGGTACAGGCGGAAGGGCAGGGCGAAACCGCTTTTCAGCGTCACGGGGTGCAGCCATTCCGGCACATCGCCGCGCTCGATACGGGCGTACATCCCGTTCGGACTGCGCGCGCGATAAACCGTTCCCTCTGGGAAATCCGGGCATAGCAGGAAATAAGTGACGTCATGACGCCGCGCTGAATCGAGGAACGTCGCCGCATCTCCGTCAAACGCATGGTGCAGGTCGAGGATCGCCGCGCCATTGCGATGATAAGGGCCGGCAATCGCGCTATGATGGGTGGTCGCGATGAGGCGGGGCCCCAGGTCCACCAGCGTCATGATCGTCGCGGGCGGTATCTGGTCGAGCGCCTGCAGCGCGGGCAGTGACCGGCACCGCGCACTGGCGCGCTTTATCCGGTCAAGCCGGTCCTTGCGCGCTGCGGCGGCCGCTTTGTTCGTCACCGCGGGCGGGGCCTTGATCATGCCGATGCGCTGTAATTGCGGATAGATCAGCTGCGCCTGAAAGACCGGCACGGCAATGGCCAGCAGGACGATAGCGCCTATCCGGGTGGCCCACCCTCCGGCAACGATAGCGCGGATGATTTCATATGTGGCCCACGCCACCGCTGGTATCGCCAGCAATTGCGCCGCCGGGCCGGACCGTATCTGCCACAGCATCAGCACCAGCGCGAATATCGTCATCAGCGCGACCGTGCCCCACGCCCAGAGCCGCTCCCGGTCGAACAACGCCGCAACGCACCCCATTATGGCCGCAATGACGCCCGAAATCGGTAAGGCGACCATCGGGATCGCCGCCGATAGCGACTGTACCGTGATCGGCTTGGCCTCGCGAATATGGGACAGCCACAGCCGGTCAAGCTCCGGGTCGATCTGATAGACGCGCGTGAAGCATTGCGGCCAGTTGAAATAGGCGAACGCGCCCACCACCGCGCCCACCACGATTCCCGCCGCGATCCGCCGGACCCATCCGCGCAGCGGCAGGATCGTGAGTAGCAGCATGCCGCCTGATGCCATGCCGAGCGTCGCCACCCAGATTGGCGATATCGCGTCGCAGACCGGCGCGCGGTTGGCGGTGTTGGCGAAAATCGCGAACAACAGCCCGGTACCGCTGCCCAGCGCCAGCGCATAGGGGGCCATGCGCCGCGCCGCGCCTTCCTTGAATACCCAGCGGATGGCGATCAGCGCGCCTGCCCCCGCAAGGTACACCATCATTTCCATACCAATCGCTACAGAAAGGGCGCTGGCCGTCCCGGCGATCAGCCCGCCGCGCAGCCATTTGCGATCCACTATCCCCGCCAGCATCGTGACGGTCAGCGCGAGCTGCCAGCCATGATGGTCGATGCGTAGCGGCATATACATCGAAATGCCCATGGGAGCACCCAGCGGTGCCAGCGCCGCCACGATCCAGGCAAGACTGAGTGGCTCGGATAGCCTGCGCGCCAGAAAGCCCAGGCTCAGCATCAGCAGCAACAGCGGCAACAGCGGCGCGACCGCGCAGGCCCAGCGATCGGCCTCGCCCTGTTCCATGACCATGCGGAACAGCAGCATCAGCGCGGCAATCGGCAGGTCGACGATGCGCGACCAGTGGATGTTCGCGCCGCCGGGCGGATCGAGCCGGTATTGGCGCAGGTCGAACCAGCCTTGCCCCGCCAGCCAGTCGCGCACCTGCAGATAGCGGATATTGTCGTCGGTATCGCCCAGCGCGAACCAGTGAATAGTGTCGGATCGGATCTGTAGGTAATAGGCCGCGATGCACAGCCAGAGGAGGAAGATGACCCACTTCCAGTAGAGATTGACCCCCCGAAGCAGTCGCGCGCCCCTGCCAGGTGGTCCATTCCAGCTATTCTGGGCGCTTCCCCTCATGGGGTTCAGGGATTAGAGGCATCGCGGCAAAGCGCAATGGGATTGTGACGGTTCATGGTTATGGATGCCCTGCTGGGCTTATTGACGGACGATCGTCGCCGGTTGCTGGCGCAGCTCGCGCGCTACGCCATTGTCGGCTTTGGCGTGACGCTGGTTCAGGCTGCGATCTACTGGGTGCTGGCGACGGCAGGCGGCGTGCATAGCCAGATCGCCAATTTCGCGGGCTATATCGCCGCCGTCCTGCTCGGCTATATTTTTCACGGACGATACACATTTGCCGATGCACAGCGTGACACCGGCGTGTCGGCGCATGCGGCGCGGGGATCCCGCTTCGTCATGGCCTCGCTCGCAAGTCTGGGCCTCAATGCGCTGTGGGTGTGGCTGTGCGTATCGTGGCGGCACTGGCCGACATGGGCGCCCATCCCGGCCATGCTGTTCGTCACGCCCGGGATTGTGTTCATACTCAATAAAAAATGGGTTTTTCGCTGACCAGCGTCAGTGCACGAAGCGGGCGACGACGTCGCGATAGGACCGGCTGACCTTCACCTGCGTGCCGGATTCCAGAATCAGGAAGCATTCGCCATTGGTGTGCGGCTTCACCTGCCGCACCTGTGATAGGTTGACGATGGTAGAGCGGTGGACGCGCTGGAAATTGCGCGGATCGAGGCGTTTTTCCAGATCCTTCATCGTTTCCCGCAGAATGAGCGAATTGTCGGCGGTATAGATGCACATATAATCGCCCGCCGCATCGATCCGTTCGATGCTGTCGACATCCACCCGGAAAATCTGCCCGCGATCCTTGATATTGATCAGCTTTTCATAGCGGCTGGACGCCGGCGCGCCGTCCTCGCCACCGGCGGCGAAGCTGGTCATCGCATCGGGGGCAACCTCGGCGAGCACGCCGCGCAGCCTCTCGGCCTCCTGCACCTGGCGCTTGTCGGCCAGCCGTTGACGCACCCTTTCGAGAGCGTCCGCCAGCCGCTGCTCCTCGACGGGCTTCATCAGATAGTCGATGGCCTGCGCCTCGAACGCGCGGATCGCATGGTCGGAATAAGCGGTTACGAACACGAACAGCGGCGGTTCAATATCCATCGTGCCGTGCACCACGGAAAAACCGTCGAAACCGGGCATCTGTATGTCGAGAAAGACAAGGTCGGGCTTGTGCGTCTTGATGGAGCGGATCGCCTCGCGCCCATTCTGACAGGTATCGACGATCTCGACGTCCTCGTGCGCCTCCAGCCGGAGCTTCAGCCCCTGGATGGCCAGGCTTTCATCATCAACGAGGATTGTCCGGATCGCCATTTTTATCTCTCTCTTTATTGCCTCACATAGGGCAGCTCTATCGTCACGACAAAGCCACCGCCGGGGGTAGAACGCGTGTCGAAGCGATGTCGTTCCCCGAACGCTTGGGACAAACGGTCGCGTATGTTGACGAGCCCCACGCCTGTGGACATGTTTGGCCGGGCCGGGTCCTGATTCAATCCCGGCCCCGTGTCGGATACGATGATGCGCACATTTTCACCGGCAGGCTGCGCCGCGACGCTGATTTCTGCCCCCTCTTCCTTGGGCGTTACCGCATATTTGATCGCGTTCTCGACCAGCGGTTGCAGCAACAGCGATGGCAGATGCGCGTCCTCCACCGCCGGATCGATATCGAATCGAGGCCGCAACCGGTCCTCGAACCGCATCTTCTCGATCTCCAGATAGAGTTTCAGCGTTTCGACCTCCTGATTGAGCGACACCATCGCCGTCGGTTCGTTGATCAGCGTGTAGCGCAGGAACGAGGAAAGGCGCGAAATCATCGCATTGGCGCGGTCGGTTTGCTTCAGCAGCACGAGCGTCGATATGCTGTTGAGCGTATTGAACAGGAAATGCGGGTTCAGCTGGTACCGCAACATCGCCAGCTGCGCTGTCGATGCCTGACTCTCCAGATGCAGCAGCTGGTCGGCCTGCTCCTCCACGGTCAGGTAGAAATTGATCGCATAATAGAGCGCGGACCATGCGAACAACAGGGTCACCGTCAGATAATAGGCGCCCAGCAGCAATTGCAGGCCCGCAATCCCGCCGCCCCGGTTCTGCGTCGTGAACACCCATGATTCGATGAATGCGCCGACCCCCGCCGCGAACAGCACCACCAAGATGGAAAGGGACCAGGTGACAAACGGCGTTTGCTTGAGAAGCTTGCGGAAAATGACCGCCATGATCAGCGTGAGCGAATAGCCGGTGATGGTTGAGATCAGAACCGGGATCAGAAACGACACCGGCTGACCGTTCGCCAGACCCGAAATGCCGCGCAGAACAAACGCGCCCGCCCAGCCCGCCGACTGGAGGTTCCAGAAGGCGCGGTTCTTGTCCTGGAAAAACGGTTTGGCTTGGAGCGGGTTTACGGACATCTTGCGGCTCTAATATCGCCGAAAATCCAAAGTGCGAACCAGTTTCGTGACGATAGTGTCAACTGTGGACGATGGTGACACCGCCAGCCGCGAACAAAAAGGGATATATTCGAACGGAAATCCTTGGCGCGACTGATTTTTTTGTTGCGCCGCAGCGGCCTCAGGCCGCATCGTCTGCGCATATGCTACGCCAGTATGAACTTGTCGAACGTGTGAAAAGCTACGATCCCGATGCGGACGAGGCCATGATCAATCGCGCCTATGTGTTTTCCGTGCAAAAACATGGCAGCCAGAAGCGCGCGAGCGGCGACCCCTATTTCAGCCATCCGATCGAGGTCGCGGGCATCCTCACGGACTTTTACATGGACGACAAGACGATCGTCACGGCGCTGTTGCACGATACGATAGAGGACACGCTCGTTACCGAGGCCGAGATCGAGGAGCATTTCGGCTCCGACGTGGCGCGGCTTGTCGATGGCGTTACCAAGCTGTCGAAGATCGAGGCGCAGTCCGAAAATGAACGCGCGGCGGAAAATCTGCGCAAATTCCTGCTCGCCATGTCGGACGATATCCGCGTGCTGCTGGTCAAGCTCGCCGACCGCCTGCACAATATGCGCACATTGCATTTCATCCCCAGCGAGGAAAAGCGCCGCCGGATCGCGCGCGAAACGATGGATATCTATGCGCCGCTCGCCGAGCGCATCGGCATGTATGACATCATGCGCGAAATGCAGCTGCTGGCGTTCAAGGAACTGGAGCCCGACGCCTTCGACAGCATTTCACGCAGGCTCGACCAATTGAAGGAAGGCGGCGGTGACAAGGTCGCGCGCATCGCGTCCGGCCTGAGACTATTGCTCGAAAGCGCGGGCATGAAGATCAACGTGTCGGGCCGGGAAAAGCATCCCTATTCGATCTGGCGCAAGATGCAGGAACGGCATATCAGCTTCGAACAGCTGACCGACGTGATGGCGTTTCGCATCATCACCGACAGCGCGGAAGATTGCTATCGCGCGCTCGGCATCATCCATGGCCGCTACAAGATGATTCCGGGCAAGTTCAAGGACTATATCTCGACGCCCAAGCGCAACGGCTATCGCTCGCTCCACACCACCGTCATTCATGGCGAAAATGCGCGCATCGAGATCCAGATACGCAGCGAGGAAATGCATCGTGCCGATGAATTCGGGCTCGCCGCGCACTGGGCCTATAAACAGGGCGGCGGCGGCCCGGACGGGCAGGCGGGCTGGCTGCGCGACCTCATCGAGATTCTCGACCAGAGCCACGATGCCGAAGAGCTGCTCGAAAATACGCGCCTCGCCATGTATCAGGACCGGATTTTCGCGTTCACGCCCAAGGGGGAGCTGCATCAGCTGCCCAAGGGCGCGACTCCGGTCGATTTCGCTTATGCGATCCACACGGATCTGGGCGACCAGACCGTCGGCGCAAAGGTAAACGGCCGCGTCGTGCCGCTGCGCACAGTGTTGCAAAATGGCGATCAGGTCGAAATCCTGAAAAGCGAGGGGCAGGAACCGCAGCCGGGATGGCTGACCTTCGCCATCACGGCGAAGGCGCGCGCGGCCATCCGCCGCTATATCCGGCACAAACAGCGCGATGAGACGATTGCGCTGGGCGAAAACCTGTTCGAGGAGATTGTCGAGCGGCTACCCGTCGAAGTGGGCGACAAGGCGATCAAGGCGGCGCTCAAAAGGCTGAAGATTGAGGACAGGCCCGCCCTGATGATCGCAATCGCCACTCATCGCGTGACCGACGATGAGGTGCTGGAGGCGCTGATCCCCGGCTCAACCGGCGGCGAGGGCATGGATTCGCACAACACGCGACAACATAACCCGGTTTCGATCCGCGGCCTGACGCCCGGCATCGCCTATCATCTGGGCGAATGCTGTCACCCGGTGCCGGGCGACAGGATTGTCGGCATCCGCAACACGGGCGAGCCTATCGAAGTGCACACGATCGACTGTCTCGCGCTGGAAAGCGGGCAGGATGCGGACTGGGTGGACCTCGCGTGGGACAGTCGCTCGAAAGGCGGCACCGCGCGATTGCAGGTAATCGTCAAGAACCAGCCCGGTGCGCTCGCCGCCGTCACCAACATCTTTGGCGTCAACAAGGCGAACATCCTGAACCTGCAACTCGTGAACCGCGAAGGGCCGTTTCACACCGATATCATCGATCTGGAGGTCGCCGACGCACAGCACCTGATGCGGATCATCTCCGCGCTGCGCGCGCTCGATTGCGTCGCACAGGCGGACAGGGTTTAGGCCCCTAGAGTGTGATGACAAAAAGTGGGAATCGGTTTTTGTCGAAAAATCACACGAAAACAAAGAATCTAGAGCGGGCTTTGATTCCACCAAAAGTCATCCCGCTCTAGGCCGCACCCGGATCGGAAAGCGGGCTTCCCTTCTCCCGAGCCGGCTACGCTGTTCCTATTTGCAGTGCACTTCGCCGCGGTCGATGGCGCGACCGAGCAGGGCGCCGCCTGCGGCCCCCAGCACCGTTCCCGTGGTCTTGTCGCGCCCGCCGTCCAGCGACCGGCCGAGCAGCGCGCCGACACCGGCGCCGATGATCAGGCCCGTGGTGCCGTCACTGCGCTTGCAGCGATATCTGCCGTCGTCGCCCCGCCAGATCCGGTCGTCGCGGCGCATGACGCGGGGCCTGTATTCGACTTCGCGCTCTTTTGCGCGGCGGCCATGGGCGGGCGCCCAGGACGGCGGATCGGCAAATGCGGGCGCTGCTGGTGCCAGCAAACCCAGAACGGCGACCCCGAAAACCAATTTCTTCATGAAAACCTCACCATATGATCCCAGCGACACGCGCTACTCCAGTTGAATGAAGCTGGCCCTACCGGGAAAGGTAAACGACGCGTCCAGCCTTAAAACGCATCCTTTGCGGCGCGCAGGCGCGCAAGGTCATCCGCATCCGTCGCGCGCATGAACGGGTTGGTGGCGCGTTCCAGCGCGATGGTCGTCGGCACTGTCGCTTCGCCGCGTTCGCGCATTGCCTTCACCTCGTCCATGCGTGCGATAAGGTCCGCATTGTCCGGATCCATGGCCAGCGCAAACATGCCGTTGCCCATCGTATATTCATGCGCGCAATAGGCGCGGGTTTCGCCATCCAGTTGTGCAAGGCGCTGCATATTCGCGAACATCTGTTCCGCTGTGCCTTCAAACAGGCGGCCGCAGCCCATGGCGAATAATGTATCGCCCACGAAAATAACGCCCGCGCTGGGCAGATAATAGGCGATATGGCCCGCCGTATGCGCCGGAACGTCCCACACTTCCGCGCGCAAGCCGCCGATGGTGGCGATATCGCGTGTTCCATATCTGCGTGATGGTCCAGCCTCGCTCGGCTGACTCCGTCAGCACCGGTTCGGCGACCGCGGGATCGATGACGACCGTTTCGTCGCTCGCCGCATCATGCATCAACCACACATAATTATCGTTGAGCACCGGAACGCAGGCTATGTCGAGGGTCATCACCATTCTCCTGTGTTCGGCATCGATGCCCATGGTTCCTGCGGGTCCAAGTGCCCATCCTGCAGCAGTTCCACCGATATCCCGTCGGGGGACCGCACGAACGCCATATGCCCGTCGCGCGGCGGGCGGTTTATCGCCACGCCCGCATCCATCAATCGCTGGCATGTCTCGTAGATATTCTCGACGCGGTAGGCGAGATGGCCGAAATTGCGGCCTCCACCATAGGTTTCCGTCTCTCCCTCCTCGGGCGGCCAGTTGTAGGTCAGCTCAACCTGCGCCTCCTCGTCACCGGGGGCGGCGAGGAAGATGAGCGTGAACCGGCCCTGCTCGCTGTCAAAGCGGCGCTGTTCCTCCAACCCGATCAGGTTGAAAAAGCGGATCGTCGCGTCGGGGTCACTGACGCGGATCATGGTATGCAGATATTTCGGCATGATGGCTCCTGTTTCGCGAATTGTGGTCAGAGCTTGAGAAAAACGGTTTTCAGCTCCGTATAAGCCTCGACGCCCGCGCGGCCCTTTTCCCTGCCGATGCCTGACTGTTTATACCCGCCGAACGGCAGGTTGAGGTCGGTGCCGCCATGGCAATTGCCCCAGATCGTGCCCGCCTTGATTTTGCCTGCAAGCCTGTGCATCGCCGACAGGTCCTTGGTCCAGATGCTTGCACCCAAACCATAGGCGGTGTCGTTGGCCGATTTTGCGACCTCGTCGAGGTCATCGAACCGTTGCGCGGTGACGACCGGGCCGAAAATCTCTTCGCGGACAACGCTCATCTCCGGCTTCACGTTCACCAGAACGGTCGGGTTCACATAATAGCCGCCTTCTGCCTGCGGTGCATCGCCGCCCAGTGCTACCGTGGCGCCGTCGCGCTGGCCTGCATCGATATAGCCCATCACGCGGTCCATCTGTTCGCGCGACACCAGCGGGCCCATCTTCGCGCCCGGCTCCAGCGAGGGGCGCGGCACCCATTGCGTTGCGGAGGCTGCAATGCCTTCCAGCACCTTGTCGAATATGGACCGGTGCGCATAGAGGCGCGATCCCGCCACGCACACCTGCCCCGAATTGAAGAATATTGCGCGCGATGCACCCGTTGCGGCGGTTTCAACGTCCATGTCCGGCATCACGATCACCGGCGATTTGCCGCCCAGCTCCAGCGTGACGCGCTTCATGCTGTCGGTGGCGACCTTGTTGATGGCCTTGCCCACCTCGGTCGACCCGGTGAAGCCGACCTTGTCCACATCGGGATGGCTCGTCAGGCGCGCGCCCGCCGTTTCGCCGAGCCCGGTGATGATGTTGACCGTGCCTGCCGGAAAGCCCGCCTCGGCGATCAGATCGGCCAGCCGCAAGGCTGTCAGCGACGTTTGTTCAGCGGGCTTCAGCACCACGGTGCATCCCGCCGCCAGCGCGGCCGCCAGCTTCTGCGTCGCCATCAGCAGCGGGAAATTCCACGGCACGATCAGCGCGGCGACGCCCACCGGTTCCCTGCGCACATAGGCGTGGACCGATCCGCGCGGCGCCGAAGCGGGTTCAATCATCTCGCCGCCCAGCTTTGTCGTCCATCCGGCGGTATAGCGCAGCGTTGCGATGGAACCGGGTATGTCCGCGATCGCCGCGATATCGCGCGGTTTGCCGTTGTCGATGGCCTCCAGTTCGGCAAATTCGTCGGCATGCGCCTCAATCAGGTCCGCCAGGCGATGAATGATCCGCTCGCGCCGCATCGGCGGCATGTCGGGCCAGCGCCCGTCATCGAAAGCGATACGCGCCGCCGCGACCGCCCGGTCGACTTCGCTATCGGTGGCATCGGCGAGGTGCGACACGATGCGGCCCGTCGACGGGTCTTCGACCGGGATTGTCCCGCCCGATGCCTTTACCCACTCATTGCCGATGAACAGGGCAGGTTCGCGCGCCAGCGCTTTTTTCGCTGCGGATGAATAATCCTGCTGAGTGAATGTCGCTGTCGGCGTGTCCATCTTTATCCCCTGAGTTGCTCAGGAGATGAATTTAGGAAGTGTCGCGCCGCTATTAAAGCGCTGAACCGCGTGAAAGCGATCAGCGGCCCTGATTGCGCCAGCGGGTGATGGTGCGGTTCAGGATCGCCTCTTCGTCGCCCGCTTCCTGCCACAGCTCGGAGAAGCTCGGGTCGCTCGACGCCGGACGACGCCTTTCTTCGAGCGTATCGAGCGCGACGCGGATCGGGATGGCGACACCTTCGCCACAGATGATGCATTCGCGGTTGCGCAGCGCCGGGATGGAATCGAGGAAACCGCGCGCGCCTTCGGGCATCGCCGCCTTCACGAACTGCTGGTCGCGGTCGTTGTTGAGACGCATTGAGATGATCGTGCCGCACTGCGACAGCACGCCTTCGGCCAGATCCGACGGACGCTGCGTGATCAGGCCCAGCGACACGCCATATTTACGGCCTTCCTTGGCGATCCGCTCCAGAATCTTGCGGACAGACTGGCCCGCGCCTGCCGTGCTGTTCGGGATATAGCGGTGGGCCTCTTCGCAGACGAGCAGGATCGGGCGCTGCGGTTCGCTGCGCGCCCAGATCGCATAGTCGAAGACAAGGCGCGACAGCACAGACACCACGACCGACGTGATTTCGGACGGCATCGCGGACGTATCGATGATGGAGATTGGCTTTCCGGCGGACGGCAGCCGGAAAATCTTGGCCAGAAAATCCTGCATCGTGTCGGCGACCAGCATGCCCGAAAACATGAAGCTGTATCGCGGGTCGGCCTTGATCTCGTCGATCCGCGCCTTCAGCCGCATATAGGGCAGCGAGTTCGTGCCCTTGTCGAGCTTGCCCATCTCGTTGGACAGGATCGTCGTCAGATCGGACAGCAGATAGGGGATCGGCGAATCGACGGTCAGGCGCGCCATGCCTTCCGCCATGCGGTTCTTGGCGCGCGCGGCTAACAGGCATTTGGCGAGGATGTCGGCATCCTGCGAAAATTCCGCGCCCTCGGTCTTGATGAAAACCTCGCAATGTTCCTCGAAGTTCATCAGCCAATAGGGCAGCGCCAGATTGTTGACGTCATAGATTGCGCCATTTTCGGCGAACGCCGCCGAATATTCGCCGTGGGGGTCGATCATCACGATATGACCCTTGGGCGACAGGTCGCAAATGCGGTGCAGGATCAGCGCGGCGGACGTCGATTTACCAGTACCGGTCGATCCCAACAGCGCGAAATGCTTGCCCAGCATCGAATCGACATACAGCGCCGCGCGCGTGTCGCTGGTCGGGTAAACGGTGCCGATCTGCACATGCGCGCGCTCGGTCGCGGCATAGATCTGGTCCATATCCTGGCTGGATACGGGGAAAATCTGCACACCGGGCGTGGGATAGCGCGTCACGCCGCGGCGGAAATCTGTGATGATGCCGTCTTCTTCGCTGCCTTCGCCCAGAAAATCGACCTCGGCAATGACGCGGGTCGCATCGCGCCGGTCGAGCGACATCGTGCGAATGCTGGCGATGATCCACATCGTGCCGAGCTGCATCTTGATCTGGCTGCCGACCTGCCCCGTCATCGCGACGCACGGGTCGGGATGCTGGCTCAGCGTGTCGATGCTTTTGAGATCGATGAGAATCTGCGAGCCGCTGCCCGAAATCTGCAGGACAACGCCAACGGCGTCGAGGCGTTCTGGCGGCGGAGCGGCCCTGACATCCGCCGGAATGTCCGCCTGCTTCGCTGCGGAGAACGAAAAATTACCCGCCATATCATTCATGGATGTGCCTCAAATTCTGCTCATTGGCCCAGCTTCGACCGCAGATTTTTACGGCAGCAAGGTAAAGAAGAGTTTTAGACAACAGAAAATATTTGCGGGGGGACGGGGCGCTGCGTTCGGCCAGAGGCGGCGCGTTAGAATTTTCGTCTGAATACAGTCTGGTTCCGAAGAGCCCATTCGTTGGGCGGAAGGCGGAAATTTGGGGGGAGTGGACATTCGCGGGATCGCATGATCGAGGTCCGCTAGGTTTAGAAGCAGACGCGGGCCAGACGGATCAGGCAGGAAAATGAATTCCGCAAAGTTTGTTGCCGTCGGGATC